>JANPHT010000316.1:0-29275 GCA_031424595.1 Planctomycetota bacterium | reverse complement strand
GCCGACGAGATGCGTCGAGATCCGGCATTGCAGTCGATCAGCAAAATCGAATTTGAAAAAGAACACTGCCGTCGTGGTGCGCAGCATGCGTCTGAATGGATGCGGCAGCATCCCGATCTGCTGCCCCGGCTTTCCTGGTGGAAGCTGAGCCGCCTTTGGGAGTGTGGCAGCATGATGCATGGGACATTGTTCGGTATTTGTTTTCTTGGAATGTGGTTTGCGCGCCGCGAAAAGATCACTCACGTGCTGTTCTTGCTGCTCCTGCTGAATTCCATCACCGTCATGGCCACTTACCATACCTATGAACGGTTCCTGACACCTTTTCGGCCCTTGATTCATGGTATGGTCGGTTATGGACTTCAGCGGACGGCAGAGGTTGTCTGGCGGCAGCTGAGATCTCTTCGCTGAGCAACCGACTCGATCTCGATCAAAAAAAACACGGCCGACGAGAGATGCTCTCGTCGGCCGTGTTGAGATTTGAAAGTCTCCTGTCGAAGGAAGATCGACTATTCCTTTTCGTCGTTCTTCTTGCTCGATGCCAGCACGGTTCCAGCGACCAGACCGGCCATCAGAACGTCCAGCGAATGGTTGTCCTTGTCGCTGCCTTCTGCAGGTCCGACAGGAGCCGAGGTCTTTCGAACACTTTTCATCACAGCAGGAACAACGGCCGCAGTGGCATCGACAGGTGCAAACAGAGCGGCCGCAGCCCACTCTTCCATGAAGCTGTCAATTCCTGCGACATCTTCCTGAGACACAGGCTCGGCGGACGCCGTTTTAGCATCCACAGTTTCCGCATCAACCTGAATGATCGTTCCAGCAGAGTGGGCCGTGATGCTTCGCACAGTATCAAACGCCCAGTTGTCAGACTGGACATTAAACACGACCGGAATCATCACGTCAGCAAGCAGCAGATCTGAAGCTCCGGGCGTGCTGTCGGCGTCATTGGAAACCACCGTGAAGTCCAGAGGCTGACTCCATGGTAGTCCGTTTCCGGTCGTATCAAGACCGCGGACCCACCAGCGATACGTTCCTGGAGTCAACTGAGTTGACGACGCGTAGGACGTTCCCTGAATATCTCGAACGTTCAGCACGACAGGCTGCGAAGGGTCAGAGATTCGCTTGACAATCAGCTCGTAGCTGGAAGCGTTTGATCCAGCATTCCAGAAGAACGTTGGCACTCGATTGTTGAGTGACACGAAGCTCAGTGTTGGAGCTGTCCCCACTCCAACAGTGACGTTGAAGTTTGCCGGCCCGCTCCACTGAGAAACATTGCCGTCCTTGTCGATGCCTCGTACCCAGGCGGTGAAATCTCCGTTTTCGAATGGTAGAGTTGTTTGGAAGGATTTTTTGGTCAGATCCTGAACACGCAGCACCTGCTTTGTGTTCGTGGAAATATTGTCAACCCACAGATCGTACTTCACGAACTCAGCCACACCATTCCAGGTGAACAAGGGAAGGTTTGTTGAGATTGAGCCACGAGGATTGACAATCGAAGGGACAGGAACCGTAAAGTCCGTTCCAGCACTGAAACTGGTCTTCAGGCCTGATGTGGAAACCGACTGAACCCACCAACGATAGTCACCCGCTGTGAGTGCATCCTCTGGCGTGTAAGTGATCTCAGAGGCATTCTGGATATGCGGAACATTGACGCGAATAACTTGCGTCGCTCCCGTGCTGAGGTTGTCAACCCAGAGATCATAAGACGCAGCTCCGTCGGCAGCCTGCCATGTAAACGTCGGCGTCGTGTCTGTTGTAATCCCGATCGGAGTCGAAACCACAGGCCCGACTCGATAATCCATGATGAATCGGCGAACAGGACTCCAGGCTCCGCCTTCTCCATCGGGTGCAAGTGGTCGCACCCAAGCGTCATACGTTCCGTTTGGCAGCGGCGTGACAGGCGTGTAGGAATTCGTCGTGAGTGCGGATTCCAGGATGAATTTCGCCTTACCGCCAACCTGATTAACCTGCAACTCGTAACGAGTATCCTTCTGTCCGACCGGCTTAGAATCCATGTCCGTCCAGGTGAATATAGGAGTTGTATCCAAAGTCACATCTAATGGACGTGAGAGCGTTGGCTGACCGATTGTGATGGTCTTGACGGCGCTCCATTTTCCACCGATGCCATCCTGATCATAAGCACGAACCAGCCACTGGAATGTCCCAAGCCCAATCGATGTCGACGGCTCATAGAAGTTTTCTGAGATAAAGGCATCTCGAATCACGTCTTCCACCACTGTTGGCAGCGTTCTTCGCACTCTCAATTCGTAGCGAGAAGTACCAGTGATTTTGGCCCAGCTGAATTTCGGCGTCAGGTCAAAGATATTACCCACAGGAGTCAGCGAGGAGATCGATGACACTCGGAAGAAGTACGGATCACTAGGCGTATCTCCGCTGGAATTCCGTGACGTTACGATCAGCTCGTACTGACCGGGAGCTAATTCTGTGGTCGGCGTGTAGGTCGTGCTGGTCAGGTTTGACAGATTGAGTACCGTGACTCGACTGCCAGACGTCACGTTGAACAACTGAAGCCGATAGACAGCCGGATCAGCTGTCCAACGGAATACAGGAGTCAGGTCCGTCGTAGAAACACCAGGTCGTTCAATAACCGGCTTGGAGGGAACGCCGATGACGACCACTTTATCTATGAATCCCGTATTACCGAAATTGTCTGTGACAGTCAGTCGAACGATGTACGTCGTCCGAGCCGGATTATCAAAAGTGTGGGTGACTTGGGATCCAACTGCCGTTGGAGCGAATCCGTTGGCAGAATTGAAGTCGAAGTCCCATTCCCATTTCACGATTCGACCAATAGCCGGATTTGGATGTGCCGAACCCGTTCCGTCGAACGACACTGGCTGGCTGAAGCCCGCCGGATTTGGATTGGCGGTGAAGATTGCCACTGGCGTATTGACGAGCAGTTCTACAGCCCCCGCATCAATGGTGATGATGCCATCGCGGTTGCCTTCGATCAGTCGAGGATTGCCAATCGCGTCCTTACTGTTGAGCGGATTCGCTGGATAGACAGCATTGCTGCCCCCATCCACTGCAGCACCCGTGGAAATCAGTGGATGAGCACCCACACCATTTCCGGCTGCATAGGTCAGGTTGCTCAGAAGTCCGCTGAGAGGCGATGCGTCCCTTCCCAAACGATCGGTGGTCAGAAGTCCGGCACTGGTCGCTGTTGAAAAGCGACTATCCAGATTTTGAAGGAAGTTAAACCCAAGCGACTTCACGCCACCGAACATATCCCGGCCGATGGTGGCATTGGTACTCGGTACGCGAGCGACAGTCAGATTGCCCTCAAGAATGGAGTTACCGAGTGTACTGGTTCGGGATGATTCACTGGCCAGGCCGGCCCCGCGAGAGGCAGCCAGATTCTTCGCAATCGTCACGTTGATCAGGCTGGAGGTCGCGGCACCTTCGTTGAACAATGCACCACCTCGAGAAATCGCAATGTTCGTCGAGAAGGTCGTACTGACATAAGTGGCGGCACCAAGATTGTTGACGCCACCGCCTCGAGATCCCGCTACATTGGAGCTGATCGATGAACCGGTCGCCTTTAGTATTGCCCCTGCTGCGTTGAAAACGCCTCCGCCCTGATTGTAGGCTTCGTTTCCGATGACATTGACGTTGTTGAGAATCACGGTACCTTCATTGAAGATGGCACCCCCATCAAAGGCCTCACCACCTCGGATTGTCAGATTTTCCAATGTCAGCGTTGCACCCGCAAAGACATGGAAGACACGATCGAGATCCGCAGCGTTAATGATCGTTGACCTCGCGTCAACGCCACGAATCGTGGTGGCACCCCTGATGTCAAGGTCGCCTGTAAATGCTTCGTCTTCAAATCTGCCTGCTCGGGACAATGTGTATGTGCGTGCGGTCAGGTTGATCACGTCGAGCCCAAGCGGAGCGACGTTGCTCTCCATCACAGCCGCACGCAAGCTGGTCAGACCGCTCACATCCCTTGCCAGTTTGTCGCCCACGTTGGTGTCTGGAGTATCAGTGCCTGTGTTCACATAGTTCGAAACGACCCATGTGTCACTCGCATTCGTCAGCAGCGACAGGTTATCAGTATCTTTGATCCCGGAACCGGATGCCGTGAGAGTGACAACATACGTTCCCGCATGACCCGAGATCTGCTGCAGATTCAACGTGTATTTGGTCGCACTCACTCGTGTAAACAGACTGGCCGACAGCGGAATGTTCGTTCCATTTCGAGTCAACTTGAAGTCAGCAATATCCACACCGGTGACATCTTCTGTGAAGTTGAGTGTCAGAGTTCCGGCTGATGTGGAACGAGGATCCGGAGCGACGGCATAAAACGCAGCCGTTGGACGAGCACCAGGAATTGATCCTCCGGATGTCCCGGCACCGGAACCGCCCTGCTCAGCTCCCGATGAGGCACCCGCCGTGCTGCCACCTGACGCTGCTCCTCCGCCAGCATTGTTGTTGCCACCGCTCGATGATCCACCGGGAGGTGCCACTGGGGCATCGATTGTCAAACCGTAAGTGCGTGCAGTCCCATAAACGAAAGGTTTGTCAGTCGTTGCGAAATTGTACGGTGACCCTATGTTGGAGGCTTCATTTCCAAGAATCTCAATGATGTAATCGCGTCCTTTGACGACGTTGGCCGAAATGACTCCGCTTCCACCCGGAGCGACGGTTACAAATTGAGGCGTTCCATTGCTGTTCTTCCGCAAAGCCACTTCTTCGGTCTTCAGCCCGGGAGCGACTTCATAAATCATGAAATAAAGATCATCCCCCTGGCCGTCGGTCGCAGCCAGGTTCAAGTCCAGTGCGCCCGAACCAGCCGCCGTGAATCGGTAGTAGTCGCGGTCACCCTTTTTCTCGATATTCAGGATGTTGTTCGTTGCCTGAGCGTTCACAGAATAGCCAGCTCCGGCGACGGAGCCGAGATTATAGGCTCCGAGAAAGCTGTCATTGTTTTCGAGTGAGTCTGCTGCGATGGGCTCTTCCGATGTTTGCACATTGAAGATATCTCCTCGAGCAAGCGAATACGGAGTAACACCAGTGAACCCCGGTGCATTGACGCCAGTGTCCCACTGATACTGTTCCTCAGCCGTCGATATTCCCAGATTGGTCACATCAAAAAGCGTACTGAAACCGAGTGTTGAACTCGTCGTTGTAAAGCTATTCGTTTCCCCTGGCTGCACAAAGTCAGACTCCACTCGCCATGTGGGCGTTCCCCAACCGTCATAAGCCCAGAACGGAAGGCCTACCAGAGTCGTTGGTTGCGAACTTGGTGTGTCACCAACAACGTTAAAATATCCCGTCGTTCGTGTTTGGTTTCGGAACCGTGAATATCCATGTCCGAAAGGTCCGCGAGGACTCGGTGGATCGTGCCCATGGTTTGGACTATGGGTATGGAAGAATTCGCGAGATTTGAACTCGGTCTCCGAATTATCAACAAAGGCGAATCCATTTATCGCATCAAGCGAATTTCCAGTATTCTGCCGGAATGAGAGATCGAACCGGGAGAGTGGGTCTCGGTAACCCTCATTCCAGGAAAAGTCCGGGTCATCGGCTGCATCGAAGTTCCCGATGGACTGGGCTGCAATTTGAGACGTGTAACTGTCAAAATAAACATCGGCCCCGACGTTACCGTCGAAAGAATTGCGATAGACCTCTGCGTCAATCCCCGACTGGGCCAGTTCGATGTCTGGATTCGCTGCTTCCAGTTGGCCCACTGAGTCCGCAGATCCAACGCGGATCACAAGACCGCCCAGCGTACCAGGCACCTGGACAAATTGGTGACTCCAGTCCGTATTCACGGTCCCAGTGGCGTCGTTTGTAAGGTTTGACACGTTGATCGGAACGGTCGAAGTCTGGGTTATGGAACCGTTTGATTCAATCAGGTTGTCCTGAACCCGCAGTTCAATATTTGGGCTGACTTCAAAATGAATCTCACGAATAACAGTGCCTACGGAAAAATATCTTACGACGTCATCCGAACTGCCACGGAAGGTTTCAAGGTAAGCATCAAGCGGATCGTCTGACGACTTTTGTAACTGCCTGTTTGAAGCCGTATTGACGACATAGACACCTTCGGAGCCATTGGAAAGAATGTCATTATTGGTCAGCGTAATCGTGCTGTCCTCACCTCGGCGATTCAGAATGTCAATGCCTCTCTTGTCATTGTTCACGACACGAGAATCGACCACCGACAAGCTGGATCGATGAGAGTACTCCACATCCTGACCACCGCCCAGAATTGGGGAAATTCTAAGCGTACTGTCTGCCAGATACTCAATACCGTCGCCGGAATTGCCCACGATCTCTGCGTTGCTCACTGACACATGCGTATCAGTGACGACTTCGTCACCATGTTCAACATTACCACCTTCTGTGGCCGCAAAGTGTCCGATGTCAATGCCATCGCCGGCGTTGTTCCGGAAGAAGTTTGTGTCCGCTTGAATATGCCGCCGATTCACATATTGAAACGTGGAAAAATCGACGAAACTTGGGACCCACGTGTTTTGGCCGACAAGATAGGGGCCAGCGCTTTGAGTAATCTTCAAGCCGTCTTCACCGTTCCCGTCGAACAGATTGGCTCCGGAGATATTTCCGTCGCCCAGGACCGCTGAAACACCCTGTCCAAGCTGCATGCCACTCTGGACATTTTCAGCAAACTGACTGTTAACACTGGTCAGTTGAATGTTCATACCCCCGACGCGGCGTTCGAAAATGTCAGTCTTGTCAATATTCGAAATGCTACGCAGGCCATCTTCGCCATTGAGATTAAACTGGGAGTCTTTGATATCAATGTGACCGAACGCAGCCCCATGATTGCGGAAACCAGTGAGACTGTTTCCATTCATCGTCGTGTTCGTGAATGTCGCGTCCAGAAGCAGCGAATCCTGGAAACTAAACGCGTCAACACTAAAACCGTCGCCGACGTTGTTATCAATTTGGGAATCTGTCGCCGAAAACTTCACTTCCGCCTGCTGGAATGCGAACAGACCAACACCGCCCTCTGCATTCTTCGACCCACCAAAGCCAGGCATGCTGTCGTCAGGATGAAAGCCCTTGCCAGCATTAGCAGGGGATGCACCGTTCCCGGTCACCAGGTTACGATCAAATTCGATGTCGACTCGCGCATCGACCACTACGCTTAACCTGACACCGTATTCCAAATTGTCCGAAATCACGTTTTCGTTGATGTTGAAGTCGAGGCGGTCCTCGGTGGTATTCGTCGCGAAGAAATCGAATCCGTCACCAAGGTTGTTCGTCGCTCTGTTCTTCTCCGCGATAACGGAATTCAGATCTGCGTCCTCAGATCGCTCGAAATGGAACCCGTCTTTCCTGTTGTTCAGAAAATTATTGTTCGTAACCCGCAAATCCTGCAGTCTGGTTCGTTGCTCCAGATCAAAGAGAAGTCCGTTGCCCTGATTGCCCAGGTCATCGACCCCAATGATGTTCGCGTCAATGACCGATTCGGCGAGGAATGAGATTGCTTCGCTCGGCTGTGTGTCATCTGTCAGCCGCACCACAATCCCATCACCCGAATAAGGCGTTGAGATGAGATTGTCGTCCTTTGATGACGTGATTTGGTTGTTTTGGATACGGAAAGAACCCGTGCCATGGTCCAGAGCCTCAATCACGATGCCCGCCTGGGTGTTGCCATCCAGTACGTTACTATCTCCAGCAGCCCCAGTGCCAATATTTACGTCGAAGCTGATATCCTGAAGTCCCGGCAACGCCAGCGGATCATTAGGATTCAGCGGAAGATCTGTCCCAAGTCCAAAGCTATGCGAAACAATGTGGATCCCTTTTGCCAGATTCTGTGAGACGGTATTTCCCACAATGTCGCCCTTGAAGACCGTCCCCGTCTTCAGATCCACAACAATACCTGCCTTCAGATTTCCTGTGACAAGGTTTTTGCTGATCGTTTGAGGCACAATGTCGCCGTTCTGCGTCGTCCCGGTAAGGCGAACCCAGTTACCGCCCCCACCATAAGTGCCGTTTCCAGAAACTCCGGTCACGGTAAACGAATCAGTGTTGATGACAGCGACTTTGAATGTGCCATTCGCGGCGGTATTGCCGAGAACGCCAGTGACTCGAATTTCGTCGCCAGTTTTGAGCCCATGCCCGAAGGACGTCAGAACGAGATTCGACGAATTGGCCGCGTTCGTGATCACATTCGCCGTCCACGTACCAAAGCCCGCAGTCGTGTCGTAGGTGCCGTTTCCAGTCGTCGCGTCGAGTGAAAAACGGTTTGCATCAATCCGTGTGATCTTTTTGACACCATTTGCCGCGGTGTTGCCGTTCACGTTGCTGATGCGAACCCGCTGCCCCGATTTCAACCCGTGATTTGGAGAGGTAATAATGATTGGACTGGCATTGGTCGCGGCGCGAATCGTGCCTTTCGGAACCAATGCGTGCATGTCAATGCTCACCAGGCCGCGGGCTGATCCGTCCGGCTGGAAATCCGGAACATACCATGCTCCGCCACCGACATATTGCACACCCGCTCCAAGACCGCTCACACCGTCCACACGAAATTTATTATTGTCGATGCGAGTGATTGTATGCAGTCCATTGGCCGGATGATTGATCAACGGATCGTCGTTCACCAGGCCCTGGAGCATGATCTGATCACCTGTGACCAGACCATGGTTTGTTGAGGTCACCACAACCGGATTGGAATCGAACACAGCTTCGACGAGTCCCGTTCGAGTCACACTTGGCAGCAGAGCTATGCCATTTCCACCGTTGTTTGCGATATTGTTGCCGATGACAGCCCCGACAAAGTTGCTGTCAACCATATTGAGGTTGATTCCATCCCGACCAGAACCCAGAAACTTGTTTCCGGTGATTACTCCAGTGACGTCACTGAATCCCGTGGCATTGATCTGAAAGCCATGTCCCGGCGCCCCGGCAACGGTGTTGCCCGATACCAACAGATTCGAAGTGGGTGAGTTTGCCAGGTACAGCCCGATGCCCTGAGTCGTACCCGACGACCGTGGACCAATCGCAAATTCAGACGCAGTCAATCGGGCAGGATCGCCAATCATCTGACCGGCAACCGTCAGATTTCCCGTGAGAGTTGCCGAAATATCTGCCCCAATCAGGTCGTCACCAAAGATGGATGCAGGAGTTCCTCCAGCAAGGTCAATGTCGATCAGGAACTGAAGCGTTTCCCCAGGCGCAAAAGCACCAGTGGAAAACGTGACCGTCAGAACTTTCATATCCGTGCTGAGCGTACTCGACAGAACGCCAGTCGTTGTGCCGGAAGTACCGACCGCAGTAAACGGCTTACCTGTAGTTCCATTGACGTCAAACTGAAGGCCAATCTGTCGGAGATCAAAGACAAACGTGTTGATGGATTCACCCTGCGTTGAATTATTTGTCAACGTCAGAGGTTGAAGGAACGTGTCTCCATCAGCTCGGAAGATTAAGCCGGAGCCCTGGGTCACTGTTCCAATCTGGTTGTCGACGATCGAAAGTCCATCCAATGCGGAGTTTGTGGAATTTATCTTCACAAAGTCTCTGTTGGGCGAACTGATCCGGAAATTATTCTGGATGCGGAAATTGTCGGCTGTCCCGGATGTCACATTCAGCAAGACACCCTCGATACCTGGCCCAGCGATGATTGTGGACTCCGTGATCAGCCCTTCAGTGACATCAGAACCATTGATGGCGCTAACCTGAATGCCCGGCAAACGGGAGTCATCAATCGTGATGGCATCTGCATCCGTGTTGGAAAGCGTGAGGTCCAATGCCCGTTTCGTTCCCGTCATCAAGACATCTTCAATCGCGATGGTATGCAGACCGGTCACATTCGTGAGGTCAATATCAAATCCCAGCGTCGAGTATTGAGTGACGACGATTGATTCAATCGCCAGGTTCTTCAATGTGATGCCGCTGAGGTTAATCGACAGGGCGTCTCCCGATGTCGGCGAAATCGTGATTCCTTCAATCACCAGCGCGTCTCTGCCAACCATGTCGGCATTGTCGACTTCGATCCCGCCGGCAGCGTTCAGATAGCCGGCTCGAGTGTCCGGGTTAATCACAAGGGCCGTCAGAAGGGATCGAGTCTCCAGCGATTCCACTCGTCCCGTGCTTCGCGTTGATGCACGAGCCACTCGGCGAGTAGTCGACTTTGTGCTGAAATGACGTCGGGCGGCTGAAAGCCATGTATTCAATAGCATGGTGCTGTTACCTAAATGCAGACAGACCTGAAAAACTCACTCGTACAGATAACCTGAGATGTTTTCCTGAAGCCAGCAAACGGGGCTGATAAATCAATCCCAATTGCCTCGCTTTGCCTTTCCGATCATCCTCTCGGAGCGCAGAACTCCCACCGATGAACAGAAGTCATCGCATCCTTCACTCGGTACAATCTTTACAACGGATTGAGAAAAACCAGATTGACGAGAGTGTTTAGGAAGGAATCCAGGAATCAGACGTGGAAAGCTTCTCTACCCAACACAAACACTCACGAACAGCGACGAACCCGGCGTATTTTGCCGAGAACGCCCTCACGACATGACCCACTCGAAAGATTGGCGATTGGGCCACATTCGCGGAACGGGAAAATACCGTTCTGCCTCCGCGGCCACCACTTTCACCCGAGGTTGTCTTCAAAAAATGGACACGAGGGAGTTGCAGTTCCCCACGTTGGACGTTGTGATTGGTCCGTATTGTGGTGACCGGGTGACTGGCGAAACGATCAGAATTTGCACAGAATTCCGTTTCTGATGGACGAATTGCTGCCTTTTGCCCAAGGAAACGACCTCAATGATACGATTCTTCTGGGTTTTGACGATTATTTCGACTCTTTCCCTGCCGGAATTACCGGCGCAAGAGAAGAAAACTCGCGATCAGCAGGTGCGAGAAGACCAAAAAAAAGTCGCTGGCGAAGGATTCTGGATCTACAACGATCTGCCGAAAGCCTTTGAAAAAGCGACGCAGTCCGGCAAACCAATTCTTGTTGTTCTCCGATGCATTCCGTGCGAAGAGTGCGTCAAACTGGATGACGACCTCGTCGATACGGATCCCGTGCTGCGTCCACTGCTGGAACAGTTTGTCTGCGTCAGAGTTGTCTCCACCAACGGTCTCGATTTATCGCTGTTTCAGTATGATACTGACCAGTCGTTTGCCGTTTTCATGCTGAATGCGGACAGGACAATCTACGGACGATTCGGGACCAGGTCTCATCGAACAGAGTGGGTCGGAGATGTCTCGTTGAAAGGACTCGCGGATTCCTTGAAAGGAGCCCTGGCACTGCACGCGGATTATCCGGAAAACAAATCGTCGCTGTCAGGTAAGACAGGGCCAAAGCCACTGTTCCAACGGCCTGAACTGTTTCCCTCACTCCGCGAAAAATACACCAGTTCGCTCAACTATGAGGGTGATGTCGTTAAGAGTTGCATCCACTGCCATCAGATTGGCGATGCCGTGCGTGACTATTACCGGGAACGTAGTGAACCAATCCCGGAGCCAGTGCTGAGTCCGTATCCCCATCCCAAATCATTGGGAATGATTCTTGATCCGGCCACAAGTGCCACTCTGAAAGAAGTGGCGTCAGAATCAATTGCTGCTGACGCGGGTCTCAAAGCTGGCGATCAGATTGTCATGCTCAACGGACAACCCGTGCTTTCCATGGCGGACGTTCAATGGGTTCTGCATGGGTTGCCTGCTGAGGGCTGTGATCTGGCTGTGCAAGTGAAACGCAACGGCAAGGACGTTAACGCCGTGGCTTCTCTTCCCGAGGGATGGCGTCGGCTGGACGATATTTCCTGGCGAGTCAGTTCCTGGAGCTTACGGCGGATGACCACGGGGGGACTGGTTCTGGAACCGATCACGGACGATGAGCGAAAGCAGGCTGGTCTTCCCCAGACCGGCATGGCGTTACGCGTGAAGCACCTCGGCATGTATGGTCCCCATGCCGCGGCAAAGAACGCAGGATTCCTGAAGGACGATGTTGTTGTTTCGTATGACGGCAAAGACAACTTGCTGACTGATTCAGATTTGCTGCGTTACGGTGTCAACGCTCACAAGGCTGGCGAAGAAGTGAACGTGGAAATTGTTAGAAACCGAGAGCGAAAAACGCTCCGCATTCCGATGCAGAAATAGAAATAGAAAGAGTGAGATCTGAAGTCACGAAATTCTGTGGCCCGGACTTTTTTACGTGGACAGTTTTTGAGAAATTCACAGGGACATCGGGGTCCGCTGGATTCTGTTTCTGTTGTCATCTTTGATTAAAAGGATAGTCCTCGCAATGGCTTTTTGCTTTGCCGGAGTTCCAATCGGTTTCGTCACCCGTCTCGGTTTTCTCTCAGTACTTTGCCTGACGGCAGGCTGCTCAGACCAGCAGGAAGGCCAGTCGCGAAATGTGCTGGACTCGCTGGCTCAGATTGAGAAAACCAGGAAAGATCTCACCCCGCCCCCGGTTCCGCCTCCGGTGCCTAAGGAGCCAACAGTTGATCGGAGCAAAGTCAGTGAATCAACAGCTCCGAAGACGGGGTCGTTTCAAGTCAAATTTGAGACGACCGCAGGAGACTTCGTGATCCTTGTGCATCGGGAATGGGCTCCCGACGGTGCACAGCGATTCCACGAACTGATCAGCGATGGCTTCTACAACGAATGCCGTTTCTTTCGTGTCGTAAAGGGCTTCATGGTGCAATTCGGAATCAACGGTGATCCGGCAGTACAGAGACGATGGGAGCAAACCATTCCTGATGATCCTGCGAAGGAGAGCAATCGGAGAAGCTATGTGACCTTCGCTACGTCAGGGCCGGATTCCCGAACCACGCAGATCTTTGTCAATTATGTCGACAACAGCTTTCTGGACTCGCAGGGATTCTCGCCGTTCGGTGAAGTGATTGAGGGCATGGACAACGTTGACAGGATCTTTTCCGGACATGGTGAGAAGCCAGATCAGGGCCAGATCAACACGCGAGGTAACGAGTATCTGAAGGGAAGTTTTCCCGATCTTGATTCCATCAGGAAAGCCACCATCATTTCCGAAGAGTGATCGCCGGCTTTTCCGCGTTTGATCAACGACGTTTCGTCAAACGCGTTTCGCCAAACGCGGCTCTGCTGGTCGGTGAAAGACTGAACAAACTCAAACGGTGGACTCGGTGGGCGGCGAGTGGAACTCATTCCAGCGCCGCCACGCATAACTCCACTCAATCCACATTCGCATGACGGACCAGAGCAAACGCATCCGTTCAAGTTGCTCGGCGGGCAGTTTTGTCTGCATGGCCTGAGCTTCGCGGGCCGCCATATCCAGTCCCCACCGACGTGCCAGCAGCCGACATAGCCTGTCGGCGGAAAGATCCATTTCGTCCGCATCTTCATCAAGGCTGTCAAATGCCGCGACCTGAGTCTCATCCGCAATGAGCCCGGCACCGTCAGCGGTCACAAAAAACTCGAACAGCCGTGACCGATAGGGGTCGACTTCCAGCGGCCGCGTATTGGCCTGAGCTTCCTGAATCAGCGACTCAATGCCGTTCAGGATTTCTTTCGCGATGTACTTTGCCGGACTATTTGCCGGCCGATCATCGTCACGGTCGGTTCGGTTTTCCTCGAATTTCATAGATCTTCCAGCAGTATTCGGACCAAGCGTATTGCCACGGATGACAACCGACATTCTAGCGGATCCAGAGTCTGTCACCAGCACGGCCCGGAACTTGTTCATGGCAGACTTTAGTGCCGGTTTTTCCGGTCGCAACGATTAGGCAAACCAGGATCGGCATCTCCTGCCAGTGCTTGAGTTCAACGGTCGTCCGGCATTTCTCACGATTTCGATTCTTCCACCGCAGAATACAGGCAATCGGTCAGTGACTCCGATCTCCCTGTGAGAACTTCAATTCTGCACGACTTGGAAATCGTGTCAGATTTTCCAGCTGCCCGGACATCCGGAGGCCGGCTTTGATTCTTGTCTGATTTGGATTCAGGCACCCACTTATGAATCAGGGCTCCGCACAATCGTCACGGAAGGCAAGGGTTCGATGTTCCTGTCACGTTTGTACTTAAGACTGCATATCCCTTTGAGGCTCTTCGTCTGCTGTCTCTGCGTGGCTGCTGTCGCCGACGACCGCAGCAGTGCGATGACTGTCTCGCGCAGTTTCGGCAACTGTCCTGAATGGCTGGACCAGAGTGGCGTTGTGGCTCGCGCTCAATTCCAGGACGACGCGTTGCCGTCTCTCGATGTGAACGAAACAGCCGACGGCGCTGCCTCCGGTCATGGTGAAGCCGTTGATTCGTTCGAGTCCGAATTAGGTCGCCTCCAGAAGCGAATTGATCAGCTTGAATCTGCGGAAAAGAAGCGTGCAGAATCAGACAAAAAGAAGAAGGAAGACGAAACAAAGAAGTCCGAGGGTTGGCAGGATATGTCCACGGACAAGTGGACGGTGAAGCTGGGCGGTCACGTTCAACTGGAATATGTCAACTGGGCCAATGCGGACCCGGCAATCACCGACACCCAGGATTATTTTGAATTCCGCCGGCTGCGGCTGGTTGCCGATGGCACAGGATATGGACAGTGTGACTTCCGACTTCAGATGACTCTTGAACCCGAGACGGTCGGTACCAATCCCGCCGGTCAGGTCACTTCACCGGATGTCAAAGACGCTTACTTCTCGATGAACGAGATTCCGGGGCTGGGACGAGTTCGCATTGGAAACTTCTTTGTTCCGTTCAGTCTGGAACAGGTAACAAATGACACGAACAACATTTTTATGGAGCGTTCAATCCCTACGCAGGGAGTGTTCGCCGCTGATCGCGAAGTGGGAATCGCACTCTACAACTGCACCGATGATCAAAGCGTGACATGGGCCTCCGGAGTTTTCTTCGACAGTATCAGCGAAGGGTTGAAGGAACGCATTGATGACAATCAGGGAAGCCGTGTTTCGGGACGCCTGACGTGGACTCCGTTTTATGATGAACCTTCAAACGGGCGATACCTGATTCATACAGGCATGGGCGTCCTTCATACTCAGGACCAGGATGGCACAGTCAGTTTTCGCGCCCGACCGCAGATACATGAAGGTCCTCGCCTTATCAACAGCGGCAATATTGCAGCCGACCATTACACCACGGGAAATCTGGAATTTGCTGCCGTGATGGGCCCCGTCACGCTGCAGAGTGAGGCCTTTCTTTCCAGCATCAATACCAACGCCTCCGGCGCAGAGACAGCTCACGGCGGCTACGCGCACCTCAGCTACTTCCTGACTGG
The DNA here is from genome assembly GCA_031424595.1 of Planctomycetota bacterium. Taxonomy (GTDB): domain Bacteria; phylum Planctomycetota; class Planctomycetia; order Planctomycetales; family Planctomycetaceae; genus SXXK01. Next base: position 14,067 of record JANPHT010000316.1, on the reverse strand, counting down.
CGAAAATCGCGTCTACGAACGATTCGGTCAGCATGGCGCGCAGTTTGGCCGCAACAATCCGACCTCAAACTTCTTTATCGTCCCAGGAGCCATGAGTCCCGGTGCGTGGGAGGCCAAAACTCGGTATTCCCATCTGAATCTCAATCAGTTCAGCAAGGGAGAATACAACGATCTGACGACCGGTTTCAACTGGTACTGGAGCGATCGAACTCGCGTGATGTTCGACTGGATTCATCCCGTGACAACAGCCGCAACGACATTCGGCGATACCGAGTCGGACCTTCTTGCGATGCGATTCGACTTCAGCTGGTGACCTCTCCGGATCGGTGAATCCCGAACTGAAATCCTCAACTCTGCTGCGGCAGGAAAAAACCTATGAAGACCCTGTCACGCCGAAGTATTCTCTGGTCACTCATCACGACTTGTGGGGGCCTGAGTGTTCTGAGACCGGTTCATGCTGAAGACAGATGCTGTGCCCATTGCGGCTGCAGTGGACAGCGTTGTCGCAAGGTATGCCGCCTCGTCCAGGAAGACAAGAAAATTACGACCACTTGCTGGGGCATGCAATGCGAAGATATTGTTGTTCCTGGGCCCAGTACCCCGGATTGCCGGCACAGTGAAGTCGTTTGCCCGATAGGCCCAGGCGACAAGGATATTTGTGCTCAGCAAAAGCGGCTGGTGTGGATGTCATGGATTCCCGGCTGCGATCCGGAGATTGTGACGAAACGAAAGCTGATGAAAAAGACGATTACGAAAACGGTCCCGTCGTTCAAATGGGTTGTGGAAGACGCCTGCCCACAATGCATCGCAGCCATCAACCCCGTCATCGTGCCCAAAGGGACAAAACTGCCAACAGCCCCTGAAGTTGACGGCGCGTTGCTGCTGGTGGGCCGCAACAACCATTGACGCGAACGTGAACAACACGTCTCCGTTTCGCTCAACGTAGGCCAATGAGGGCATCGTTCCGAAAATCGTTCTCACAAAACCGTAATTAACCGAGAGCCTTTGGTCACTCTCACTTAGGCTCCACAAACTTGACCGGCAGCGGAATGTCCAGCGTATCTTTGTTTGCTGTGAAGCCATCGCCACCAATATCGACAAAAACAGGGTTGCTCAATGCCGCTGGATGCTGAGTTCCCCACATCGGGCCCATGATGTCGCCAAGGACCTGCGTGCGGTGCCCCGTGAGTACGATCAGGTGAGCATCCTCTGTCAGATCGACCTCAACGGATTGTTCAAATTTCAAGGTGTCTTTTTGGAAGAGATTCGGGTGCGTGTCTCTTGAGAATGTCAGCTTGTCCTGTCGCCGCCCATTGACCAGAACGACAACAGTGTCGATATCAAACCAGTTTGGGCACTGAACCCTGATCAAAGCGGTGACTTTCTTTGATGTTGCGATCAGATCCTGCCCGGAGCTGACTGGCACTGCGTTGCTGCCCGATTCCCGGAACGATGCTTCCAGATAAGGCCCATTGGACATCATGATGTTTCCGTTACGAGCCGCATCCCGCATTTCATCAGAACTGATCTGCGATGGGTCGTCAGTCCTGGATTTCAGCCAAAGCCTCAAACCACCAGAACCGTGGAAGTTATAGTGCGAGTCTGTATTCACAACTCCGTAAATGCGGAACCCCTGATTCAACAATTGCAGCCAGTTCAGTGCGGTCTGATTGCCGATCACCTTTCCTCCGCGGATTTCAAAGCGAGACGGATTCAGGAGCGGATCTATGGGATGGATCTCCATCACATTCATCAACCCAAACGATCGTGAATAGCCTTCGTCAGCGACTTGGTCGCCGTTACGATCATAGAACAACCAGCCAAGGTCAGGATGATTCTGCTGAATCAGTTTGACGCTGTTGTCATCCCATGCGGCGATCCGTTCAATCTGCGTCTCCGGACTCACATCCGTCACCGGCGCGCCGCCGTCCTGAGTTCGAGGCGTATACTTCAGAGGAAACACGTTCTGATGATTCAGCGGCAGCGGGGAGCCCGTCAGTTCCATCCCGGAGACGGTTGCCAGAGCGGTTTGCAATTTCAGCGAATTAATATGCGGAAGGTACGAGCTTATTCGATTATGCTCGGTGCAGGGAGCGAACTCGATATGTTCCGCCACAAGATTCAAAACGCGTCCGAGCTGGCTGCTCGTGTTGTCGCCGGAGGGCGAACTGTGACTGTGAAAGTCGGCACTCACCCAGCCGGGAGTCGAGATCAGGCGTGGCAATTTGACGGAAAGCTCTGACGTCTTTCCATGTTCGATTCTTAAAGTTGTGAACTCCGCGTGGTATTCCGGACCATGGCTGACCGTGACCTCGTATTCGCCAGCGGCCAGGGGAGTGTCAACTTTTCCATGAGCCGTGTAGGCGAGGTTCTGAACAAACAAATCGGCTGACTCAGGCCCCCAGTTCGGTGTTGGTGTTTCACCTTTGCCTTTAAATGCGATCTTCGCTGCGATCGGGTTCCCCGCTCCATCAATGACTGAGAGACTCGCCAGTCCCGGGCGATACGTCTCAAGGTTGATTCGCAGTTCACCTGATTGCTCCTTCACTGTCTGAGCGTCAAACTTCGTCCCGGCAATTGTCACAGTCGCTGTGCATTCGCCGTTTGGCAGGCGAACCATGGTTGACCCATCATCGCCAGTGACCACACTCCCGCGATCCTGCTCTCCGGACTTCAAATCCACGGAAGCGTTTTTAACCGGCCGATTCTGTTCAGTAACAATCAAACGCAGTTCTTTCAACGCGTCTCCCTTACCAATCGTGTCGTCGAAATCAGCCCAAACGGCCGCCAGATCTTTGCCGACAAATAGGTGGCGAACCAGCGAAAACGAATCGCCAGGCTTCACGACAACCGGCTTGCCATCCTCTGCTTCGTAGACCAGAACAGATTCCCTTGCATTGCTATTGCAGCGCATTCGAAAACCCGGCGCGTGAATCCCATAGGCCTGCTGCCAGAAAATATCGTGAAACCAAAACACCTCATGAGTTCCATTCGCGGCTTTGGGCATGTTTTCCTTGCCCGCATCCGCACGAAGGTCATCTTCGATGGTCAGCGTAATCTCATTCGCCGTTGTGTTCTTCCACGTTGAAGTCGCCGTCAGGAACTTTGAATCATGGCCGAGCGACCAGGTGACGGTGTACGCCGGCTTTGCATCCGTCCCCTCAGCGCTGACAGTCACTCTTCCGGTACTCGACGACGCGGAAATTCCGCCACGGTTTGCCGATGCCGCAGCCTCCGACGAAACTTCCAATGCGGAAAATGCAAACGCGCGACGTCCTGGAAAAAAAGCACTCAACTGATCACTTTCATGGGCCCGAACCGTGAGATCAATCAGGCAACCTCCGACGTTTCGGACAGTCATATTCGCATTACGAGTCGCTACCGGCCTTGCAATAACGGCTCGCAGATGACTGTTCTGAAGCACCGTATCACCGTAAATCGCATCCACCTCTTTGCCTCGAGGAATCAGTCGATCCCAGTTCTGTTCCGTCAGCTCTTCAACAGTGACTTCCGATTCATCGACAGGGCGTGCGGCAACGCATGCCGTCGATCGGACGACCATGACGCTGAGAACCGCAATCACGAACCAGGGGCGTTGACTTAGAGAGAGGAATGAAATGCGAGACTTCATCATCGGGCGGACTCCGGGAAGTGGAAGGCGTGCTGAATTGAAGACCTGCATCTTTTCCATTGTTCGTTGGAATGGCAAGTTGGTCGCGCCTCTCCCCTGCGCGTGATCTTAAAACAACTTCAACGCCACCCAGCCGCCGAAGCGCCATCGACGCACCGAAACCCATGCCTCAAAAAAATCCAACACTCCTGTCGAATCCCTCCGCCGAACCAAACAAAAATCGAGTTCGAAAATCCTTTTGTTATCCCCCGTTGACTCTTCTTAAGACCGTGACTGACACTTTCCCGTTCCCTTTCCCAGGACATTGTACTTTGATTGATAAAGTAGAAAGTCTCCTTCCTACTATTTCACAGCCTTTTCTTCTTTAGACGCCTTGATGAGCGTGACGGACTGCCGAGTATAGGTCCCTGCTTCTGACCCAGGCTGGGAGACTGTCACGGTGGCGTCAATGAAATCCAGCTTGCTGACGATTCGGCCGATGGACGGCAGCAGCCCCAGCAGGTCCTGGACAACCTGCAAATCGGGCCCGCCCTGTCCCTGTCCCTGGCTCTGAGCCTGCGCCATGCTGATCAGCATCGGGGCAAACATCCCGGCTTGTTGCAGTGCCATGGCCATGTTCCGAATGTTCTCACCGGTGTTTGTGTAACTCAGGGATTCAACCGGCCCTTCGATCGTAAGACCGAACTCCTTGAAGCGATCACTGTCAGACCATCTGGTACCTTTTCCTGCCTGTGTCTCAAAAAGCGTCTCGACGGCTGCTGCGTGACTTCCAATTATCATCCAGCCATCACGAAACCCAATCACCGGACGCAGTCCAGTGACCGCCAAGGCCTGTGCCTTCAATTCCTCGAAGCCTTCCAGTTCTGGAACTTCGCTGAGAGAGATTCCCTGAGCTTTGACCTGTGGGATGTCATTCAGTGCATTCAGTCCACGATGCAGCAGTTCCTGGATTCGATCGGGCTTACTGCAGCGCATCATTGCGACAGACTGCGATCCCTTACCAAAAGGAGTCGGTGCTCCGGGAGATGAGAAAGACAACGTCTCGCCACTGAAAGCCTCCAGAAAATCTTCCCTGAGATGCACGTCAAACTGATTCTGGACAGCGGCAAAATGGTCCAGACCGTCCTGTGCTTCAGGAAATCTCGCAGGGACCTCCTCCATCACCCAGTTGTAGAGAGGAAGCATGTTGAATCCACCCGACATGGAAAATCCTGTGGCAGACGATGGAACAAGCCGAGTCCAGTCTTCAAATCGCTGCTGTTTGGTCAGCATCTGTCCAAGGACTGTGGTGTCTGCCGATTCATTGAGCCGCCCGAAAGATGATTTCAGATTTCTGTAACCCTCCGTGTACTCAACCGTCACGTCCAGGTCGAATGCATCAGCCTGATTCGTCAGTTCAGACATCAGGTCTGCAACTCGCTGTGCCTCCGGATTGCCATTGCTGACACGTGTAATGAACTTCGGAATACTCTGTAAGTGTTCAGTCAGACATTTGCCGTCGAAAATAAACACGGAATCTTCTGCGGCTGGCAAATGACTGAGCGCATCAATGACTCGAGGATCGTCAAACTTTGAGACTCCTGAAGGATTCGCAAGCAGCTCCAAAGCCTCCGTGGCAAACGACAGAGACGTTGTGAGGATGACTAAATCGCCCTTCACGCCGATTGAGGGCTGAAACATGTTCGCTGCTTCGCCCGGCAGCTGAAGCGACTTCATTTCGACACCGGCGACCGTTTCTGTCACGACAGGCACTTGTCCATTGGAAGCCGCAGTCGCCATGTCAAACAGGTTCACAACGGCGGTCTTCAGAGATTCGGCTCCGCCATCGGGAACTCGTATCAGCATGACATGAACCGAGGTTGGTCCGGCAATGCGCTGCGCATAGAGGCTCTCTGAAGTCTTCAGGAGTTTTTCCCATTCAATCGGTTCCAGTGCGGCGCGGAAGGAATCCCGTACTTCCACGACTTTCTGGGCGTCTGCTTCGCCGATTCGGCTCTCCAGAATCTGCAGTACTTTTTCGGCAATCTTCGAGTTCTCGATTTCCTTCCAGACAGCCTGATAGAGCGGCTTCTGATATTCGCGTTCCGGATTCTGCATTCCATAGACAGTGAGATAGGCATCCGGTGGTGCCGCGTCCCGCAGATCGTCGGCGGGTGCCGTGGCACCGAAGAATCCCCAACATGAGCAGCCGCAAACAACAGCCAGAACAGAACATTTCCAATGCACAGATTGCATAAACCAACTCCCCTCTCTACGAAAACGCAGAATCCCCGTGACCACAAAATATCACGGCAGTCACTGATCGTTACAAAATGATCGCAATTCACTGTCTCTGATTCGCACTCACCGCCCGGAAATTTGCCTGACTCCGCGATCTTGCCGGGAGATTTCCACAAGAAGTGTAGGCTATCGCTGCACTCCGTTCACCGCATTCGGGGAGTTTCTTTCCGTTCAGAGCCATCAGGTCTCTGCAGGCCGGATCGGTCAGCATCACCGCGGGCCGAGTGATCGCCGGCGACTCAGAATTCATTATTCCGCAGGCTTCCGGAGTCGATTGTCAATAGAGAATAATCGGATGACATTGCGACATAAATTCCGGCCGAGGAACAGACTTCGTTCCGGCAGTCATGATTTGTGCTGCCGACCCGAAGGGGGTCATAATTCGAGTCCATCGAACTTTGAATTATGAGTAGAATGTTCCCTTATTCAGTTTATTGAGTTCCCCTACTTTAGTTTGGACGCGGTCTCCTTTGCTGAGTATTTTTCAATATAAACGGCGACGCTGTCAGCCAGCACTTGAGCCACGCGTTCGCGGTCCGCTTTCCTTCTGTAGTCTGCCCCCAGCTCCAGCTGAATTGCATCGATCCCATCGGGTCGATGACTACCGTAAGTTCGCACGATAAAACCACCGGTAAACCCCGATTGCTCCTTGCCGTCGAACGGGTCCGGGTGCACCGTCCAGCCTCGGGACTTCAGAAATCCGCAAAGAGACTCTTCACCAATCCAGGACGACTCGCCGAATCGTGATCGAAGCCCAGTCATCGTCAAACCATTGCTCGTGCCTCTATAGACAGTCGTGCTTGACGTGCCCTGGCCATGAATATCGATCAACAGCCCAGTCTGAAATGTCTTGCGGATATTCTTGATAGAGTCCCGAAGTGCTGCGTGATACTGATCATAAACCACTCGTGCTTTGGGATCTTCCACACCAATCTCGGGGGGACGATTGAAATCAACGTATCGCCGATGGACTCTGGAGATAACAAAAGAAGGTTTGCCATTCATCCGTGTTGCCAGTTGCCTCGCGACCTCCATCGCCAGTTCTTCAGTTCCGCCATCACGCACCGCTCGGAAGCCCGCAGCCCCCGCCTCGATTCCTACTCCGCGGCGAGCTTCCACCCCCGGAATCCTCAGTGACCCACCATGCGGTGCGGAAATAACAACCGGCAGGTCACCATTCTGGGAGATAACCAGATCACCGTTGTCCTGCGGCCCCGCTTCCTGAGCAGAGCCACTGCATTTGGACAGCAGCAGTGCCATCACCAGAGCCAGCATTCTCCAGTCGACACCGTGGGGCGGATTGCTCCGGACTCTGATCACTCGCAGATCCTCCCATTCATCGTCTTTAAACGGTCACCTGTCACTTCGACGCGTTTGTCAGCTTTGCCACCAGGTAATCCTGAACTGACTTGTGAGTCACTTCGGGAGCATTGGGGTAGACCAGTTCGCAATCGACTTTGGCACTCTGCAGTTTTTCCTGAAGTTTGACACCAAAGTTCGACGTGTGAGTCGGATCTTTCTGCTCCTGCCCCAGAGCTGGCGGAGTGGAGTAAAAGAGATAGACCGGTGAATCGTCAGGTGTCACAAGAGCGTAAGGCGAATATTCCTGAATCCACGGCATAATGCTGTCACGCTTTTCAAGGAACGCTGCGAAGTCTCTTTGCTTTTTGCCATTTTCTTCTTTGAAAATGCCAAAGGCATGGCTTCCGTAATTGCTGTTGGGAGTCCACTCCTTCATCTGCTGCGGGTCCAGAGTCGTCTGTGCCCCCGTGACAGCCGCACACAACAACCGGGTCGATTCGCGAGCAACAGGATCCTCACTCTTCGGATCCGCAAGGTCATCATGAAATGCCAGCCAGAGACTTGAACAGGCTCCTGCGGAACCTCCCGCAGCCGCGATTCGAGTCTTGTCGATGTTCCACTCGGCCGCCTTACTTCGCACAAACTGCAGCGCGCGAGCGGCATCATGCAAACAGCCCCTCACGGGAGGCTCAACACCATCGGCAATCGCCTCTTCGATGAAGCGATACTCAATGGACACCACTGAGATCCCGTGCTTGTGCATCGCAGGAACATAAGTGGACATACTGCCCATGCGATTACCTGCCTGCCAGCCTCCGCCGTGGATAAAGAACAGCAAGGGCGTCGGCTTTTCAGATTCGGCTTTCCAGAACGTCAGCACCTGTTTCGGATGTGGCCCGTAGGAAACTTCCTTGAGAGTCGGCTCCGGAGCAGGCGCCTCTTTCTTTGCAGCCTTTTTCTGTTCGACCTTCGCATTCCCGGCCTCCGTGGCCCCTTTTCTTTTACGTGCCGGTGTCTCATCAGCAAACAGACTGCAAGCGCCGAAGGCCAACGCGGCCAGGCAGACTGAGAACTTGACATAATGACGCATGGCGATGGACTCCTGAAAACTCTGGACGAGTGGAACTCTGGACGAGTGGAACACAGTCAGAAGTGGCTATTCAAGCAGCGATCGTCGCAGAAGTCGAGCGACGCCGACATTTGAAAGGACCTGCCTTTCTGCGGCCCGCTAAAACTTCGCAATAAACTCAGGAAGTTCTACGCGATCCTGCAGTGTCTCACAGCAGAAATCCGATGGCCTGGATTTCAACACTCTATCGAATCGATTTTCGGAGTCGAGAGGCTATGGTTTCAAAAGAAAAGCCAGCCTTGAATCGGTCGTCAATTGCCTTGCCGGCGTTCGTCAAAGTGTCAACATCGTGGCGATCAGGAAGCATTGATCCCACCGCGACCAGGCCCTCGGAATTGGGCAGACTGAAGACGTACGTCTGGGGAAACGCTTCGGCAATCGTCAGCAAGTCCTCTGCCATCTCTGCGTGCGGGTTGATGTTAAAAACAACCGAGCCGCCTTCCGTCAGCCTACTCTGGATTTGCTTGTAGAATTCGATCGTTCGCAGCTTCAGGGGCACTCCCGTCGCATCCGTTGTGGCCGATGGCTTCAGGAACGCATCCATGTAAATCGTGTCGTACTTCGACTGGGACTTTGCAAAGTGATCAAAGGCATCAGCGACAATCAACTTCACGTTCTTTTGTGGCTTCATTCCAAAGTATCGTTCAGCAAGCTGCACGACAACCGGATCAATCTCCACAGCCTCGACGTAGACTTCTGGATCATACTTTCGCAAAAAATGAACCATCGACCCTCCGCCAAGTCCCACGATCAGCACTTTGCTCTGTTTTGGCTGCAACAGATAATTAGCGAACATGTGCTGCAGATAACTGAATCGCAACACATGCGGCGACTTCAGATTCACCTGGCTCTCAAACGCTTCCTCTCCATTGTCACGCACAAAGATCAGCGTTCGAACTGTTCCCGCTCGTCGAATACGAATATGAGAGTATGCCGAATGCACTTCATGCTCAACACCCCCGGCATCTCGATCCATGGCCTGAACAGCCATCATGGTGCCACAGAGCAAGGCCACGCAAGCCACAACACCCGCCACCACTGTTCGGCGTGATAAAGTTCTGAAATCGTTCATCTGTGGCTGACCGGTTGGTGTCATCTTGTTCCCCGGAACTCGGGTCCGCCATGAACATGGCTTTCGAGTCCATTTGCGAGTAGTCCGGACCTGCTTGCTCGTGTAGTATTTGCAGATTCCGCAGGAAGTCTAGTCCACTCGCAGAATCTCATTCAAGTTTAATTGTCACCCCGAAGAGCAGGAATTCATGCAGGATCCAAGAATTGACCGACTGGCACAGGTACTCATTCATCACAGCTGCCGACTTCAGCCTGGCCAAAAAGTGCTGATCGAAGCGTTCGACCTGCCCGAGCCAAATTTGGTCTGTCGGCTGATTGATGAAGCCTGTCGAGTTGGCGCGATCCCTGTTGTCTCCATGAAGAACAATGCCGTTCTGCGGAGTCTTTATCGAGGCGCGACGATCGACAGTATGTCCCTGGCGGGAAAGTTTGAAGCCGCCGTGATGAGCGAAATGAACGCCTATATTGGAATTCGAGGCTCTGCAAATTCTAATGAGTTCTCGGACGTCGCTGGCCCTGATCTGGATCTTTATCAGCAACACTGGTGGCAACCAGTGCATGTGAAGATCCGAGTCCCCAAAACTCGTTGGGTGGTCCTTCGCTATCCAACTCCCTCGATGGCTCAGGCCGCCGGCAAGAGTTGCGAACAGTTCGAGCAGTTTTTCTTCGACGTCTGCACGGCTGACTACGCAAAAATGGCCGCCGATCTGCTTCCTCTGAAAGCGCGAATGGAAGCCGCCGATCAGGTTCATATCACGGCGCCAGGAACGGATCTCAGGTTCTCTATCAAGGACATACCGGTTGTGCCTTGCGCGGGAGAATCCAATATTCCGGATGGCGAATGCTTCACAGCACCTGTGCGTGACAGCGTTCAGGGAACAATTCTGTTTAATACATCATCCCGATATCAGGGAACCGTCTTCGATGGCATCCGCTTTGAATTGAAAGATGGCAGGATTATCAACGCCACCTGCCGCAACGCACCTGAACGACTGAATCAGGTTCTGGATTCGGACGAAGGTGCTCGGTATATCGGCGAATGGTCGTTCGGAACAAACAATCGCATTCTGCATCCCATGCTGGACACGCTCTTTGATGAAAAAATCGGCGGATCTTTCCACTTCACTCCGGGCAATGCGTACGACGAAGCAGATAATGGCAATCGCAGCCGCGTTCATTGGGATCTTGTGCTGATTCAGCGGGCTGACTATGGCGGCGGCGAGATTTGGTTCGATAATGAGTTAATCCGGAAGGATGGCATCTTTGTTCCCAAAGACCTTCAGCCTCTCAACGAAGGACTTCCCACCTAGCGCAGTTGGCAGAAGTTTGTGAACGCACTCGGCATTCGCATCAGGCAAAATGAGGTTTCAGGACAAACACTATGACCATTGGCAGATTGCTGACATCCATCGCCCTGATTGCTTGTGGCTCGTGTTTTCAAACCTATTTGGCGCAGGATGATCCGTCGCAGCGACTGCTCCCCTTGCCAGAGAGCAACGTGACCGAATTACCCCAGCATCTTGAGATGCTTAAACGCCTGCGCTCGTTGATTGAATCTCAGCAGAATTCCCCACCGTCCGAAACCACGCCGGCGGATCCGAGCAAATCCCCGTCTGAGCCTCCGGAGCAAGCGCCGATTCAGCCGCAGCAGTTTCAGCAGTTGCAGGAAGCTTTGAAGAGTTTGACTGACAAATTGCCTCCCGGATTTGTACCACCCAATCTTAGCAACATTCCGCCCGAGCAACTGCAAAAGGCCTTGGACAATCCTGCCGTTCAACAGCAAATGCGGGAGATGTTGAAGCAATTTGCCAGGGACGGCGTACTGCCACAGCCCGGAACCGGCGACGACGCTTCTCAGTCTCCACTGCCGCCTCGCAATTCAACGAATAACGATGATGAGCCTGCCAATTCAAACCGTTCCAGCGACCAGAAACGGAAACCAGGCAACGATGAGGCCGCTCCAAACAATGACGCGGAGCTTCGCAAGAGCCCGCCCACGACTTCAGTGAAGTCCCTCCGCGATTTTCTTAAAAAACTCTACGACGGATCTACCGAAAAACCCGTCACCGGTGAGAACGCCGACACGCGGAGCAGCCCACCCTCCGACGATAGCTCGGTATCGCGTCAACCGCTGCATCAACCGCTGCGTCGGCGAGATCGCGAGGCCGGACCAGGTGCTTCACAACCAAAGAACTTACAGCCGGACGAACCAGGTAGTAACAGTCCTCCACTGTTGCCGCAGCAGCCAAATCTTAATCCATTGCGCCGCGATTCTGATGAGTACAATAACCTGTCAGACGAAGAGACTCGCAACAAGTCTGAATCTTCGAACGAGAATCTGAAGACTCCTTCGCCGTCCGATATGCAGTCTGCCAAACGCCAGCTCGAGGAACTCCAGACCACCATCGAGAAAATGAAGGAGTTATCCGAGCGAGCGGAGAATGGGAGCAGTTCGATAGGCTCAAAGTCGCCTGACGCTTTGCCGGACGTCCCCTCGTTCCTGAAGGACCAGCTGAAATCTTTCAAATTGCCGCCGAATTACCCCAACGGCATTCCCCCGCAGGGAAATTCGTCGGATGATTCTTCCGCATCAAAACCGAACCGTGATGTTTCGGAAGTTCCCAAGCCAACACGGGATCCCGAACCACCGCCAAAGCAACAGCCGTTCGCTCCAATGAACTCTGGAACACCTCGTTCTCCCGAGAATTCTATGCCCTCGCTGGATATTCAAAAGGAACTGCAACGGCGTGGGTTTGGCGAAACACTAAAGAAGATTGTCGAACGAGCCAAAGAGGAAAGTCGACAACCCAAAGCCACTGCGGAAGGACTTGCAGACCCGAAGAACTCCTCCGGTAAGTCATCTGATCGAATACCCCAACTCAGCGACTCGATGGCAAAAATGCTCGACGGGCTGAAAGACGATCTCGTTGAAATTGCCCAGGATGCCAAGTTTAACGAGCCGTCTCGGCGTCCTGAGCGCAATGGCAGCCGACCAGGCGACTCGACGGACAGCTCAAATTCTATGTTCGACAGTTTCCGAAAATCCGCCTCAGAAGTTCTGGCCGGGCCAAAAGCGCCTTCGGCAAATCGATCGAACGGAAATCCTTCTCCGCCGGGCAGCAGTCCTTTGCCGGATATTCAGTTCGACTTTTCTCCGGTGCTCGTTCTGGCCGCACTTATTGCTGCGGCGGGACTTGGATTCTTCGGCCTGCGATATCTTAAATTCCAGGCCACAAATGCCAGTGCTCTGCAATTGGTCGGCCCACCCATTCAGCCTTCTGAAATCCAGAATCGAGCTGACATTGTCCGAGCGTTCCACGAATTTGCCATGCGCTCGACAAAACCAGTGCAGTCCTGGTGGACGCATCGGGCGGTCGAACGAGTCATAGTCGCATCCTCCCCGGAAAAACAAGCTGCCGTGGAGACTTTGGCAAACACCTATGAGCAGGCTCGCTACCTGCCCATGGATCACGAATTGACGGCGGATCAAATTCAATCCGCTCGAAATGCTCTGAAACAGTGTTCCACAGGTCTGAACTAGTGTTTTTCAAAGTGTTCGATGGCGTGCTGTTGAGAATCCCAAGGGGCAGCTTAATCGCTGCGTAGTTTTTGTGGTCGCCAAGATTGACCAGAACGCCCAATCGCGTCGGTCGGCGTTTCACACAGCCTTCACGACGTCCTCTCTGGCGAGTTGAGTCCGTCATCATCCAAAACTGGGTTGTGGGAAACTGTTTTCGCAACGGCTCTCTGCGTTTGACGGGGATCGTATGTCTCCCTATGCTTGTAGGCAATTGAACAACAGCAGCTTGCTGGGGTTCTCCCTCCGGATTGCTGCCCGCCTCAAGACCCCCCTTTTATTGCTCATTCATCGAGTTGCAGGAGAAGCACTTCTCCCCTTGATTCGGGCGCATACTCCGGCTATTGGTTGTTTTTTCAGCGTTTCCAGTGAGTTTGTGCGTTGATGGAGCGACGCTCAAGATCGGATGATGACGATCCGGTTTCGGAGTTCTTTCATGCGTGGCATACTAACTGTGGGCTGTATTTTTTTCTGGGCTTCATTGCTGAACGCAGAAGCACCGGAAGTTACGCTGGCTGAGGGTGACCAGGCCCCTGCATTCGAGGCCAGAACCGCGACAGGTGAGATTTGGAAGTCCGATGCTCACTTGGGAAAAAAATTTGTCGTTGTCTATTTTTACCCGGCCGACTTCACAAATGGATGCACTCGCCAAGCCTGCAGCTTTCGCGACCACATGACGGAACTGGACGAAGCCGATGTAGAAGTTGTGGGAGTGAGCGGTGACTCCGTCAGGAATCACGAATTGTTTGCACGCGAAAACTCACTAAAATTCGACCTGCTGTCGGATGAAGACGGTAAACTTGCTCAGGCGTTTGGAGTTCCTGTTCGCGACGGCGACACGATTACTCGTATGGTGGCGGGAGTGGAGCAGACTTTAAAACGAGGCGTGACAGCAAGTCGCTGGACGTTTATCATTGGGAAAGATGGGCGGATCATTCGGAAGAATACGACAGTCGATGCGGAGCATGACTGCAGAAAAGTCTTGGAAACCGTTAGACGTTTGACAGCAGACGCCCAATAATACCGGCGTTAGCTCAGTAAATCCCGGGGAGGTCAGTTTCGGCTGATCTGAATCTG
>JANPHT010000315.1:0-14739 GCA_031424595.1 Planctomycetota bacterium | reverse complement strand
ATCACCCATAAAAACTGTCTGGCCTGCCGTATCTCGAAAATCAAGTGACTCTGTTCACCCCAAATTCTGTGGCAGTTGAAGAACTGCCTGGAACCTGAACGTCAACGAACATTCCCTCTGCTTAAGTCAACACCAAGAACGCGTTCGAAAGATTCGCCATGTCCAACAAAGTGGCCCAAGTGTCCATCCATGAAAAGCTCTCGCGACTTGCTAACAATCTTTGGTGGAGCTGGGATCCGGAAGTCACCGATGTCTTTCGACTGATCGACCCGGAACTTTGGGAAAAGGTCAATCACAATCCCGTATTGTTGCTGAACGAGTATTCGCCGGAAAAGCTCGAAGAGCGAGCGCGCGAAGCCGTTTTGCACACGCGTATTCACTGGTCGTACCGACGGTTTCGACAGTATCTTGAGGCCAACACGACCTGGGGTTCTACGCATGCCGGAATTCTGGGGCAGGGGCCTGTGGCCTACTTCTCCGCAGAATTCGGTCTCCATGAGTCGCTTCCGATTTACTCCGGTGGACTGGGAGTGCTTGCTGGAGATCATCTGAAAAGTGCCTCAGACCTTGGTTTGCCGCTGGTTGGCATCGGCCTTTTCTATCACGAAGGCTACTTCACTCAAGCGATCGACGCCGGTGGCTGGCAACAGGAAGCGTATCCTCGACTTGAAGCCATTGAATTGCCGCTGAAAGAAGCTTGCAACGCAAAGGGTCCGGTCGTCATCTCGGTCGAGACTCGTACTGGACCAATTCATGCGCGTGTCTTGCACCTGGCAGTGGGTCGCATCAACTTGTACCTTCTGGATACAGACATTCCTCAAAACAATGAGGAAGACCGTCGTCTGACAGGCCGGCTTTATGGCGGTGATCAGAGAATCCGCATTCGTCAGGAATTGCTGCTTGGTGTTGGAGGAGTCAAGGCTCTCAAGGCTTTGGGAATTCTGCCAAACGTCATCCACATGAACGAAGGCCATTCTGCGTTTGCACCACTGGAGGTGATTCGCCAACGCATGCAGGAGGATGGATTACCGTTTGACAAAGCGATGCGAGACACGGCCTCACGCTGTGCGTTCACCACGCACACACCAGTCCCAGCTGGACACGATCGATTTGATCAGGGATTGATTGAAGAACACCTTGGCCCACTGTGCGATGCCCTCGGATTGAACATCCAGGGAATCATGGGACTGGGGCGAGTTGACCCTCAGAACGGTGGCGAGTTGTTCTGCATGACGGTGCTGGCCCTGAAACTTTGTCGAATTGCCAACGGTGTATCGAGCCTGCACGGAGTCGTCAGCCGCGACATGTGGGCTGGCCTCTGGCCGTGGCGCAGTGTGGAGGAAATTCCCATTGGTCACATCACGAACGGCGTTCATGTGCCAACGTGGCTGGCTGGACAAATGCGTGTTCTCTACAACCGCGTGCTGCCTGAAGACTGGTATCAGCGAACGGGCGAACCTGACGTCTGGACGAGTTTCGAAAGTATTACACCTGGTGAGCTTTGGGAGGTCCATTCCACGCTCAAGAGCCGCCTTATTAATTATGCTCGCCAACATGCCGTCGATCAGGCAACTCGTCGCGGCGAAAGTGATAGTGTCATTGCTGATATGGAGCAACTCTTCGATCCTCAGGCACTGACGATCGGATTTGCACGCCGCTTTGCACCTTATAAAAGAGCCGACCTGATTCTGAAGGATCTCGATTTCCTTGCAAAGCTGATCTCTGATTCGGATCGCCCCCTGCAGTTTATTTTTGCCGGTAAAGCGCATCCGGCGGATGAACGAGGCAAACAAATCCTGCAACATATCTTTCAGTTAACTCGCAAAGCTCCTTTTCGGGGACGTGTGCTCATTCTGGAGAACTACACAATCGAAATGGGCAGGGTACTGGTCCAGGGCGTCGACGTGTGGTTGAACAATCCACGTCGACCGCTGGAGGCGTCGGGAACCAGTGGGCAGAAAGTGGTCCTCAACGGCGGTTTGAATTGTTCGATTCTTGACGGGTGGTGGGCAGAGGCGTACGACGGAAAGAACGGCTTTGCGATCGGCAACGGTCGAACACACTGGAACCAGGACATTCAGGACGCTCGCGATGGCGAGGACCTGTATCGCGTTCTGACTCAAGAAGTCATTCCGATGTTTTACGATCGGGACCGGGACGACCTTCCGCAGGAATGGATTGCCCGAATGAAGCGTGCCATTCGAACTCTTGGCTGGCGATTCAACGCAGACCGCATGGTCATGGACTACGCCACTCATTCGTACGTCCCAGCAGCTGGAGGACTTAGCTGCTCAATCGTCTCGATGCCTTAACCCATCCCCCTGAACTAGACACCCTGCCAGAGTTGTTAGCAAATCGAGTCGCAAAACCCAAGCGATAATCGCCCGCAGAGATTGCCGGATTGGAACGCCCAACGGAAAAATATGCGGATTGACAAAAACGAGGCGGACTTCTAACGTCCCGTATGATCATTTGCCGATTCCGCGGCTGGCGTGAATTCGCCGGAAATTTGTGATGCATTTGGAATTTCGAGTCATTTTCTCCAATGAGAAGTCGTTGAAGAAGTCGCGACCACCGTGAGAATCGTTATGAGAACCGTGTTCCGCCCCTTGTCGGAACGGTTTGTCATGCGATCATGTTTCAGAAAAGGGGGTCAGCAACCAATAGCCAAATGGCCCGAAGGGTGCTGCACACTTTTGGTTCCTGACCCCCTAGTGACCGGAAATTAGGCAATTCCGTGGTGTTTGCGAAGGGCGCGGGCTGAGATCCTGGGGACCTTCAATCTGGAACCCTCTCTTGAGCAGGTGGGGAAATGTTAGGACATTTTTGTAAGCCAGTCGCTTTTTTCAGCGTCTTCCTGATGTCAGTGGCATCCGTCATGGCGCAGGGAAGTTGGGCAGATCAACTCGTTGACAAAAAGAAAATGGAATTCGGCGTCATCGCGACCGGCTCTGAGGCGGTCCAAGTGGTGACGATCAGGAATACGACGCCAGCCACGGTACATATTTCGAGTATTTCAACCGCATGCCGCTGCGCCGAAGCGGGACAGCCACAAAAGACACTACTGCAGCCGGGTGAGAGTACCTATCTTGAAGTGCGAATGAATACTCGTTCGTTCAAGCAGCAGCGTGACACATCGCTTTCAATCTATTTCGATGCCCCACAATTTGCTGAAGTCAGAATTCCGATCTCCGCTTACATTCGTACCGACGTGGTTTTTGAACCCGGCAAGATTGATTTCGGAAAACTGGATTACCTGAGTGGCGGCAAGACAAAAGTTCGAATCGCCTACGCCGGTCGACCCGATTGGAAAATTCGGGACATCAGAATCTCCAGCAACGATTTGACTGCCAGCCTGAAGGAAACCTCTCGGGGAGGCGGTAGCGTCGCCTATGATCTTGATATGACCCTCGCACCAGAAACAAGACCTGGACGCATTCGTGACATTATCACCCTTGTCACAGATGACGCGGCCAACCCCAACGTGCCTCTGATCGTTGAAGCCAATGTTGTACCTGACATCATAATTACTAATCCAAACATCGCTATTCGCACCTTGAAACCCGGTCAGTCCACGGTTGTCAGAGTAGTCATTCAGGGCAATAAGCCATTTCTGGTTGAAGATGTTGACTGCAAGAATATGGCAGGTTGCTTTGAAGTGAAGATGAGCGAAAAAGAAAATAAACTTCAGATCGTTGAGATGGAGTTTACGGCTCCCGATAACGCAGGAAAATTCAGCGAAGAGATGATCGTGAAAGTTAAGGGACGTCGGGACGAACTGAAGTTTACGGTCAGCGGTTCCATCACAGGTGGCTGATGGCATTTCCGTGCTACACGAGAACCACAGAGCTCGACGGTGAAAACCGCCGGGCTTTTTTCTTGGATCAGGAATTCCTCACGATCTGACGAGCCATATTTCCAGACCAGCAAGCGGGCTCTTCGGAGGACTTTTTGATGATCAGAGATCTACTTCCCCTTGTCGCATTTGTTTTAGCTTTTTCAAAACTCTCCAACGGCGTCGCTGACCAGCCGTCTGAAATAACGGCTCCGCCGGAAGCTTTGAAAATCCTGCCATACTACAGTCAATACATCAGTGCCAATGGGTATCCGATCGTCGCATCGGCGAAGGTAAATCCCAATGCCCTTCGAGAAGCTGCGTATCTCGTCAATCTGATGCTGGCCAATCGCCCCGACATTCGCGAGGCTATGGTAATGAGTGGCTCTCACATGAGTATCATTGCCTGGAATGAATTCACAACAGACCTTCCGGAATGGTCATGGCTCGGCGACACAGCAAACGACAATCGCGACGCTAAGGGAATCACCGCGAAAAATTACTGGGACGCAAGGGCTCGCGGAATGGGCGGATCTGAAACAGATCCATTCTGCTCATGCGGTGAAGAGAACCTCCTGGGATACAAAGGCGATCCCTACGCCGCAGAATGCATCCTCATTCATGAGTTTGCTCATAACATCCACCTTCGCGGCATGATCAATGTCGATCCCACGTTTGATCCTCGCCTCAAAGCTGCCTACCACGCAGCCATGGCCGCTGATCTCTGGAAAGGCAAATACGCTTCCGTGAATCATCACGAATATTTTGCCGAGGGTGTTCAATCGTGGTTCGACAATAATCGTGAGAATGACAATGACCACAATCATGTCAATACTCGCGAAGAACTGATGGCGTACGACCCGGAACTTGCGGGATTCTGTCGAGAAGTCTTCGGCGATACCGAACTGCGATATACCAAACCCTCCACGCGGCTTAGCGGCCATCTTCGGGAGTACGATCCAACCACTGCACCCAGATTTGAGTGGCCGGGGCGACTGACCGAAGCTCAATCCGCAATCCAACGCCAGGCGAGCCAACGCAATTGACTGGAACCGAGCATCAGTTCATGAGCATGCCGCACAAACTTCCCTGACCGCGGAGTATCCACGTGACTATTTTTTGGCTTTGCATGCTGTGAAATAGTGCTTCTCCCATTGTTGAATAGATGCCAACACCAAGTAACCCGAATTATTGTTTCCAAGCCCACATCAACGGTCTTCACCGCAAGAATTCGTCAGGCTGCCGTCGCTGATGAACTGAGAACGACGCCCTTTTTGCCCGTAATCCCCTTACGCGAAGTGCAACATATTGGGAAAGCGAACTTTGGTGTTTCAAATGCCGTCAGGTCGCCTCGATCAGCGAATCCCTCGTCGGCGGGGCGATTCAACAGAAATCTGCGGCCCGAACATCTGAACATTTGACTAGACTCCTCACCAATCGGTATACTTTTTGCCATACCATCGATCTCTCGATGTGTTTGTCATTCTTATTTAGCTGCGAGTTCCGCGGCGACTCGTCCGTTGTTTTGTTGGAGGATTTGTGATGAAAAAACGTGGGTTTACTTTGATCGAATTATTGGTGGTGATTGCGATCATCGCCATTCTGATTGCCTTGTTGCTGCCGGCTGTTCAGCAGGCTCGCGAGGCAGCTCGAAGAACACAATGCAAAAACAACCTGAAGCAAATCGGGCTGGCACTGCATAACTATGAGTCGACATTCAGCTGCCTGCCTCCCGGTTCAATCGTTGCGTCCGGCGGCGTGGGCGTCACGAGTGAGGCGTCTCCGCATACGTTGCTCTTGCCGTTTTTTGAACAGGCTTCCGCCTACAACCTTTTCGATTTTAATGTTTCGATCAATGTCCATGCCAACAATGCGCAGGCACGTCAATTCATATTTCCAATGATGCAGTGCCCTTCGCACCCGACGTCACCGGCTTTTGTGCTTCCTGCGAATAATCAATGTCCGAATGGTTGCGGAACCACGAACTACGTACAGAGTCTTGGAAACAATTCAAATTACGGCGTCGTGAATGGTCCATTTAGTCGGCGATCAAATACCAAGTTTCGCGACTTCACCGACGGTACCAGCAATACATCACTGTTCTCGGAAATACGACTTGGCCCCTCCACAGGGTCTCCGACAACTGGGATCGTGGCAGCAGGCGATCCAAATTACTTTAATGTGGCCACGAACCTCGCATTCGCAACTTTTGATGCGGGCAACGCGTTGGGGAATGGTGACACCTACTACAACTCGGCGTGTGACAACGCGGCGGCCTCGGCCTTTCTATATCGTGGCAAGCAGTATTATCGCGGCGGTGTTTACACCACGTTTTATAGCCATACTCTGACGCCAAACGCACGGTTTCGTGACTGCATTCGAGCCACTGGTCTTGACCGAGGTCATCTGGCAGCTCGCAGCTATCATGTGGGTGGAATTCAAACTGTGCTGGGTGATGGAGCCGTTCGGTTTATAAGTGACAATGTCGATGGAAACATCTGGCGATTCCTGGGTAGCATGCAAGGTGGCGAAGTTCTGGGTGAATTCTAAGATTCTTCCGGGGCCAGCAAGACTTCCTGGCTGTCTATCAACAATAATGCTTTTCCCAGCACTACCCCGACGCTTGGCTTCAGTCGGCGGGGTTTTTAATTGCACACCGTTCCTTCGTGGAAGTAAGTAATGATTCGCTCCACTCCGCTGTTACTCTCAGTTTTTGTCCTCTCCGTCTTAGGCTGTGGAAGCGATCCAGGGCCCGTCGCGACCGTTGAGCCCAGTGTTTCGGCATCGGGCGTGGTGACATTCAAAGGGAAACCACTGCCTCATTATCAGGTCGTCGTCATGCCCGAAGATGGTCGTCGTCCAGCAATGGGGACAACGGATGCAGAAGGCAAATTTGAACTTGGTACAAACGAACCGGGAGACGGAGCGCCTCCTGGCAAAAGCAAAGTTGCAATCGTCTGGGCAGGGCCAGAAACGACCGTGGACGCTGTTGAGCAATCCGCTATTGATGATCCTTCAAAAATGCCGAAGCCTGGAATCGTCATCCCAACAAAGTATTCAAATCCCAAGACATCCGGCCTGACCACCGACATTCCCGACGACGGCGCGAGTGACCTGAAATTTGATCTGCAGTAGGCGCATCGGCCGGCGCAGATGCTGGCAAGCAGTCACGCAAGTACACCTTGGAACTGCGACCGTACCTCAGTATGGCGTACAGTGAAAACCACGACTCTCATTTGACTGGCAACACGCTGCTGTCCGCGCCACCCACAAGAATGTGGCCAGTGAATTGTCGATCCGGAATGATGCACAGCACATAAGTATTGCGGCCGTCTTCAATATGGATCGGAATGCTTTGAGATGGCCCGGATGCTCCGTAACTGGCAATTTGCAACGTGGTAAACCATTCCCCTTCAGGCAACTCTGTGCGAGCAATGTCGATTCGCCCGGGCAACATGCGCCACGACCTTGTGTCGGGCTTTTCCATGGCTTCCCAGGCGACTCCGGCAGCGTTGATGCCAAAATCGACGAGAGAATTGTTGGTAATGTTCTGAGCTTCCTTCAGAACATACACCGCCCCCTTTTTCAATACACGGCGAGCAATCGCGGCTCCGATCTCTTCGTCACGATGCTCGCTGTACGATGCCTGAGCGACATCATTCAGATTAACCAGCGTTGAAAATATCAAAGAGGGCGTTACTGCCTGTGCAGACGCTTCGGAGGGACCAACGTTGCATTTCAGTCCGCCAACCGGAATCGCATTTCCGTAAGATTCCGGTCTGGCAACCTTCACCGATGCAATCGTCGGCGGCAATGTATGTCGCCCGGTCATACTGATGATGCGATCAGCCACGAGCAAGGCCGCTGAAGTGGGCTCCGCTGATTCCGAGACCCATCGAGGGGCTTTCCCGACCAGAGCAATCACATGAAGAGTTCCATTGCCTTGTTTGCATCGCGTACCGAACTCCCCATTGAAGGTCGCCTCATCGTGGCGAAACCAGGCAGGATTCCAGTATCCAATATCTGCCAGAGCTCGGTCTGTTTCCAGTTGACGCGATGGCGTTTCAGATTGCACGGCCGCTGCAAGATAGGAACTCAACGCCAGCGGTTGATCCAATGCCGAAGTGGAAGTCGAGTTGGTAGTGCCCATGGCTTTCGCGTTGGCCACGAAACTGGCTGGTGTCACACTTGGCGAAGCGATTCCTGTCGATCCATCGTCTGCCAGAGTCGACGAACCGGATGTTTTTTGCGTTGCTGCCACGATGGCATCTCGACGTGCGGCGGACGCCTCGGTCACTTGAAGCGAATAGGCGAATGAGTCCTGGCCATCTCCCAGCAGGCTGGTCAGCAGGGCCATGTTCAG
Source organism: Planctomycetota bacterium (assembly GCA_031424595.1). Classification (GTDB taxonomy): domain Bacteria; phylum Planctomycetota; class Planctomycetia; order Planctomycetales; family Planctomycetaceae; genus SXXK01. The sequence goes on along the minus strand of JANPHT010000315.1, from coordinate 6,541 downwards.
AATCATCCGGCGTTCATAGTCCCGACCAGAAAACGCAACCGCTCGACTGTCCGTGAGCAGGGAAGAGGCCTGCTCGGTGATGTCTTTCTGTTCGAGATGTTCCAGTTCATGACGCAGGATCCTGAAACGACCTTCCGCCTGCTGCACGTTGCCGCTGGCCAGGTCCAGAATCCCCTGATCCAATTCCAGGAGCTTCTTTTCTGCCCGAAGGCTGTTCTGAGACTCGTCCAGAGAGGCTCGGACGACTGCCATATCCCCCGAACCAAACTGCGAGACAGCCGACTCATGGGCCTTCTGCCAGGTCTTGCAGCCCATGCTGGAGCATAAGACGATCGCGACCATGGCAGAGGCATTAGCCCTGAGCCATCGAGGAAACTGCAGACGATTGCAGTTTGTGTCGCCCATGATTCAGAATTCTGGTTGGGAACTGCAACTCAGCAACACGATTGTCACTGCCCCTTCTGTTCTCATCATTTTTCGGAAAGCCGCTTTCGATTTTAGTCATCGTCGCCATAGTGACGGCGTTTTCCAAAGAGACCCTTGTGATAACCTTTCCGCAGTTCTGCGAAATCTTTCAGTGATTCGCCGGTATGAATATCCAGCAATTCAAGAGTCAGCGTGTAGTCGCGCTGATAGTCTCCGTTGCTGTTGGTCGTGCCGGATGTGATTCTTGCGAAGAGCAGATAATCAAATGGCTGTTCGGCTCGTTCCAGGACCGCCTGCAGTTCACGCTGCTTCGCTGGAAGCAGCAATGACTGCGCCGTGCAGCGACAGTCTCCCATCGCGGCCTCGACGTAACGACGACTAATCACTTTGAAGTGCGGATCCTGAGTAATCAGCGCGTCAATATGCTCGTAGATCTGTTCTTTAAAGTCGCCAATCTCTTCAGCACTGGCATTCTCCACGCCCACAAAACAGACGGTTCGAACTCCCATTCCATTGCCGTCGATGATGGAATGGGAAGCCTGCTGCACAGTCGAACAGGATTTCGCCAGCAGCCTCGCGACAGATTCTCCGATCAGGGGCTTCCACGTTTCGGCGCCCGCAACATGGCTGCCAACCATGTCCTTATCGTCGCGTTTCAGTACGTGAGCATGTTGCTTGTTACGGCAACCCGAAACCGCACCAATAATGCTGCCACTCAGCAGCCCAGCGAGAAAAACTCTTCGACGTAACATAGCCCGCAAGACTCCATTCCGGGGGCAGGGCAGAACCTGAGCCATCTTTGCTCAGCGTTTGTTGGCGTTTGTTGGCGTTTGTTCTGCCCGAAATTTCTTCAACTCAGAGCAGAGTACCGCCTCGGTGGAAGAATACGGAAAACGGTGACATCCGGGATAGACCTTTCCGAGTACAGCAGACGAATGTCTGTCCCCGGCAGCGTGAAACAGTCTGCATTGCGGCAAACCGGGCAGATTGGGCTAACACGCAGTATGTTCATGCCGGAACGCAAGAGAGCTCCGGCGAAAAGTTCGACGGAGCCCTTGGAGCGATACGACGGCTGAAGACTGATTAAGATATTGAGCTTATTCCCTTAAACAGCCTTAGGGGACGCGGCGATCTTGAGAGTCATGTCAGCGAACGGCAAAGCGATCTTCAATTGAAATTCACCGTCACCACCAAGCTTCTGTGCCATTACAGCCAAATCATCGCTTCCCACGGCGCGGTAGGCGTCCACTAGTTCACGCCAAGCAAATCGACGGATTGGTGAAGGCATGATTCGAGCCGCCTTCTCGAGATGCGTAATGGCATCCCGGTTGTTGTTCGTTTGCTTAAGTGCAATACCATGAAGGAGTTGAACAGGACCTTCCAACGGACCCGCATCGTCGATTTTGTTGAGCTCTTCGACAGCTCGCTCGGGCATGCCAAGGTCAAGATAGCCGTCAGCGGACAGAATCCGTCGGACAGTTTTAGGTGTCATTTGAATTCGCATCGGAGTCCCACTCTCTTTAATTGAGACAGGCTGAATGCCTGATTGTTATCGAACTGATCTAAATGAACCGCAACTGTCGCGCCAATCCAACACAGTAATGGCAACATTTCCCTAAGCTCTCTGGCACACGCACTTTAAAATGACGCAGTCAACTATCATTAAGATCGCGGTGGCTGCCAAAACTACAATTTGGGACGGAACCGTGGTCGAAAACCCCGCAAACGAGCAGAGGTCAGGTGTTTCAAGTTGCATTTTCTACAGACGCTCGCTCAATCTCATTCCGACAGAGAATGGTAGGTCGAGTATCGGGGAATACAGCTCACTGTGGATGGGGAAAGACCTTGTTTTATAACTTCTGCTGTGCCTTTACCAAGGATTCGGCGTACAACACGCGACCGATTGCTAAACCGCTCTGAGTATAAAGGCCTACCCATGCTGGAGTTCCTAATCGCTGGATTCCTGATTTCCAGCTTTCTGGCCTGCGCTATCACTCCACTGGTCAGAAAAGCGGCACCGGTTCTGGGGCTGATCGATTTGCCGGGCCATCGCAAAGTGCACGTGCAGCCAACCCCGCGCGGCGGCGGGATTGCGATCTTTCTCGGGGTCCTGATCCCTTCTGTGGCCGCTGTCGTTGCCTGTCTTATTTGTCCCCAGGGGGAGTTTGCCGCGATCGATGAAATCGTTCAGGAAGTTCAGGGAGCTTCTCACAGGCTAACACAGCTTGCTGCTATTGGCATTGGGGCGATTGTCCTTTTCTTCACGGGCCTGGCCGATGATCGTTGGAACCTGTCCTGGAAATTCCGCCTGAGCCTGCAGCTCTCCGTTGCCGTGAGCGTGGTGTTGGCAGGTGTTCGAGCCACTGTCTTCGTCAGCCAGCCGTGGTTTGGCTTCGGCGCGACAGTCTTGTGGATTCTGGTCCTGACCAACGCGATGAATTTCTTGGACAATATGGATGCGCTCTCCGCTGGAATCGGTTTGATTGCCGCAGTGCTGTTCACGGCAATTCTGGTGGTCATGGTCAAGTCGCCAACATTGTCAGTTGCATTTCCTTTGGTTCTGTTGTCTGGCGCGTTATTCGGATTCCTGATCTGGAATCGGCCTCCAGCCAGCATTTTTATGGGTGACTGCGGCAGTAATCTGATTGGCTTTCTACTTGCAACATTGACGGTGACTGGCACGTTCTATGAGAGTACTGGAAGTCGCCATGTGATGCTGGCTCCGATCTGTGTCATGGCTGTACCACTCTATGATTTTTGCACAGTCATCTTTATTCGACTTAGCCAGGGACGAAGTCCGTTTCACGGGGACAAGAGTCATTTTTCTCATCGGTTGGTGGAGCTGGGACTTCGCCCCGCGCATGCCGTATTGACGATCCATTTGACAACGGCCATGACCGGACTCGGTGGACTGCTCCTCTACAAGGTTCCCGACTGGACGGGAGCGGGCCTGGTTCTGGCACTGATCTTCTGCGTTCTGGCGGTGATCGCAATTCTTGAAACAGTTGGCCGTCGATCGGTCAACGAGATGCAGGAAACGCTGGCCGAAGCACGCGGACAACGATCTCAAACTGGGGCAAGCCTTCGTATCGAATCCGAATCCACGGGACTTTCTTGCGGCATCACAAAGCCGGGATAGCTTGTACTGTCCTGTTAGAATCAGATCTCCGCCAATCTTCGTTGCCAAAAGAATGACAGATGCAGCTTTCGCTCACAATGTTGGCTATCGCACTTCTGACAGCCAGCTTTATGTGGCCTGCTGAGGATGCCGTCAATGGCGGCGGCCTGCAACTTGTAATTCTCTGGATGGTGCTGGGGTTAATTCATAATCTTCGCTGTTGGAAATCAAGCGCGGACGAATGCGATGCGGAATCCCGTCGGGCATCTTTCAACTTGATCGACGCCGGCGTTTTATTGATCGTGGTTGGGCATATTTTGTCCACCTTGTATGTTTTTCAGATCGAAGGGGATCGACGCTCGGCATTGAATCTGACATTCGAGTGGGCCGGGTTGTTCGTTGCCTGGCGTTTGCTGAGAGCCCTGACATCTAACCGCCTGCACGCTGCTCAAATTTGTCAGGCGGCGATCGCGATCGGCGTAGGCCTGTCGGCTTATGGAATCTGGCAACACCATGTCTTTTACCCGCAACAGGCCGTGTGGTATCAAAACCAACGAGCAGAACTGGATCAGGCACTTTCTCAGCCAGACGGCAGCGGGCTCATGCGTGTTGCAGAAATTGTGGCGAGGTTTCAGTCGGAGGGGATCCCACTGGATGGAGCTGAGCGAATTCTTTGGGAGAACCGCCTGCTTTCCAGCTCCGAACCCTTTGCCACATTCTCGCTCGCAAACACATTGGCCGGTATTCTGGCCACCGTTCTCGTTCTATTGATCGGCCAAACAAGCACTGTATGGAATTCGGGACAACGCACACGCGGCTTGCAATTCGCACTCTTACTGATTCAGGTCGCGTTGCTGGCGTACTGCCTTGTTCTCACAAAGAGTCGCTCAGCGTGGGCAGGAGCGATGGGCGGATTATTGATCCTCGCAATCGTTCAACTTCGCACGACTGCTGCACGCAGAATCTTTCAATGGGGGCTGGCAGGAGTCACAGCAATCGTTTTTGTTGCTGGCACCGCCGCCTACTTCGGAGCTCTTGATAAGGAAGTGATCCTGGAGTCTCCTCGGTCCCTTCAGTTTCGACTTTTCTACTGGACCGGCGCGTTGAAGGCGATGAGAGAGCAACCCTTTTGGGGTGCTGGACCGGGTAACTTCCGACAGGTCTACCTGGAGCATAAAGCGGACGAGTCCAGCGAGGAGATTCTGGACCCTCATAATTTCATTCTTGAAGCCTGGTCTGCCGGAGGACTCGTTGGCCTCAGCGGGTTGCTGATTCTTATCGGAAGTTCATTACGACGCCTCACGTCAGCCAGTGCCGAAGTCCATGCCCAGGTCTCGCTCATGACAGTTCCCAAACGAGCGGGCAGAATCGTACCTTGCGGCATGCTTCTCGGCTTCGCAGCGCACTGGGGATGGCAGTGGATCAACGGCCAGATATTTCTGACAGACTTCGGACCGCGTTTACTGCTGCTGACGGGTATCATTCCTCTGGCTGCCCATAAATCCAACCGCTGGAAACCACTTAATCGCACTGCTTGTCTGGCAGCCTCTGCCTCGATGATGGTGCACCTGCTTGCTGCCGGTGGATTTGAAATGCCGGCTGTATTCTTAATGCTGCTGGCCTGTGTTGCATTGGGAGTCGGTGAGGACAGTTCGGGTAGAAGCGTGGCTCACGGCAAATTCCTGAGTGGCGGGTTTCAGTCACTGTTCGCGGCGGCAGCCTGCCTGGGGCTCGCTGTTATCGTCCTGAAACTCGGGCTGATTCCAGTGTCCACGGCGGACCGCCTGTTACTTCAGGGTGATGCCCTGATGCACCACCAGCATAATCCTCGTGCAGCGCTGTCCTGTTATCTTCAGGCGGCAGATTCCGACCCCCTTGCCGTCAAACCGCGCCAACGCATAGCGGAACTGGAGACGTACAGGCTAAGAGAAGCTGTCAGCACTTTCGAGGCCCCTGAACAGACCGGTGATGCTGCAGAACCACAAGGTGGCTTGATTCTGAAGAATCTCTTTTCAAAGGCCCTTGAGTCCTGTCAAATGTTGATTTCCGCCGATCGTCGCAGCAGTTTCGCTTACCGAATGCAGGTCGATTGTCTGGTGATGGGTGCCGAAATCCAGAAAGACGATAAACTGCTGGAGAAAGCAATGCAGTTGCAGAAATCGGTTGTTGAGATGTATCCATCGTCAGTGGAAGAATGGTTCGAACTCTACAGGGTTTGCAAACTGAGTTCCCCGGGGTCGGGAGATGCGTATGTTCGATCGGCAGCAGAGAGAACTCTGCAACTCGAGCGAATCAATCGCCAGTGGGGCCACCGGGATCGATATTTGAGTGATGCACAACTGAAGATGCTGAAACTCAACTCAGACGAAGATTAGGCCGGAACCGTTTTGAAGAATAACTTCTCTTATACTTACGTTCGATTGATAATAAATAACCGCTGAGGCGGGAGGCGGGATATGGCGAAGTCGTTTGTGGTTCTGGCGTTTCTTGCAGTCGCTGGCGTTGGCGTTTATTTCGTAGTCTCAGGCTCAGACAGCGATGTAAACAATGCCGGAAGCGTTGTGTCAAGACTTGAAGCCACGAAGGCACAGGAAAAACTGGTTGCCGATGCAAGGAAATCACAACTCAAGGTAAGCGACATCCCCGTCCCGTCAAAAACGGGGCCATGGCCGAAAGCCGTCGCCAAAGATCCGACATTTTCCTTTGGCCGAATGCAGGTTCGTGAAAACAATTCTCACGAATTCAAGATTCACAATGAAGGGGAAGCCGATCTCATTTTGCGTACTGGCTCGACTACCTGCAAATGTACGAAGTTTGGATTTGGAGTTGTCGCCTCGACACATGAAGAGGAAAGCGGTGATAAGAAAGAAACGGAAGCCGCGAAGTCGGCGGTCGTCAATCCTGGCGAATCCGTGATACTCACCATGAGTTGGAAGGGCGGAGAGGTCGCTGATCGTGGATTTCGTCACGGAGGAGACGTCTTTACGAATGACCCCA
>JANPHT010000314.1:0-9035 GCA_031424595.1 Planctomycetota bacterium | reverse complement strand
CCTTGGTTGACATCGAACGGATAGGCGCGAGATGCTTCATCATCGTCGCCAACTTGGGAAGGGTTTCCGCGATTTGAATGCCGGGAATGCTGGTTTCAATGGCCTTCGTAGGGCCACCGTTTTCATGGCCTTCCTTCGGATCGAAGGTTTCCATCTGGCTGGGACCACCAGACATCCAGAGGAGAATGCAGGATCGCGGAGCCTTCGCGCCAGATTGCTGCACTGCGGCGGCAAGTTGTGGCAGCCAGCCCGAAAGGGAGGATCCAAGAAGCGAAAGGCCCGAGGATCTGACAAAATGGCGTCGCGTGATCATAGGAACTTCCCAACCTCAATGATTCAACAGGAACTCACTGCTGTTCAACAGCGCCCAGAACACATCCGCCATCGCATTCCTGGCGTCGCTCGACGATCCGCCTGCAGCCACATGCTTTCCAAAAATCTCTTTTTCCGAATCTGTCGGCTTGCGACCCAGAGCTGCCAGAAAAAGTGTCTCCAGTTTTTCTGCATCAGACATTAAAGGAAAGTCCACCACGGCTCGCAGAGTCTGGCTGTTCTCCAGCATTGTGGCGTTGTCGACAAAGTCGCCGTTCATCATCGCCAGGGCCTGCAAGATCGTCGTCTCCTTCATCAGCGGTGACTCATTTTCGTCACGAAACAGTTCGAGGAAGCGGCCGCGAGGAGTATCCCCGTCAATCACAAATGGGTTGTCTGTTCGATAGGGTTGGTAGTAACCCGTTGCTTCCGCCAGGCTGTCGAAGAACTGTTCCGGAGTCAGTCCTCGCAACGCCATACGGGCGAACTGAGTTGGATCTGTCTGGCTGGCATGTGTCTGCCGGCTGGTGGCCTGATAGACTCTGGTCGCAGTAATTGCCCGGACAAGAAACTTCAGGTCGAAGTCGTGAGCTGCAAATTGCTCGGCCAGCAAATTCAGCACTTCGGGATGAGACGGAGGATTATTGTCTGAGAAGTCATCCACCGGCTGAACGATTCCCTGTCCGAGAAACAACGCCCATAAACGATTAGCCGCCATTCTTGCAAACCATGGATTTTCCCTTGCCGTGACCCAGTCGGCCAGAGCCTTGCGAGGTTCAGAAGAATTCTTCCAGTCCGGCTCCGTTCCTGTCAAAAACACGGCTGGCACAACATCCCCGGTGGATGGCACTCTGATGGATCTCGCACCTTTGTTTTCGATCGGTGCCATCATCATATTTTCCGACAACTCACCATCTGGTCGTTGAAATCCCGAGTAAAACGCGGCCATGTTCCAAAACTGATTTCGCTTCCATTTGTCGAACGGATGGTCGTGGCATTGAGCACAATCCAGTCGCACACCAAGGAACGCACGCGATGTTCCGGTTGCAAGATTCTCCGGCTGTAATTGACGCACCAGAAAAAACGCACTGGGGCTGTTGGCCGAGGTCAATAAGGCTTGAGGATTGCCTCCCGGATCGATCGGAGCCGTGATAAGCTCGCGAACCATTTCGTCATACGGAGTCTCTTCCGAAAAATGCTTCCATAACCAGGCCTCAAACCCCGGCACGAGACTGCGGGCTTGAAGATCGTTGAATGCCTGCGGGATTAATGCGTTTCGCCAAAGGATCGTGAAGTGTCTTACGAACGCTGGACCATCCAGCAATTCCTCAACCAGTTCCGAGCGTTTTGTGGCAGATTCGCTGGCGAAGAACTCGCGGGCTTCCGACGTGGCGGGAATTCGGCCAGCCAGGTCCAGATAGAGCCGTCGGACAAACTCTTCTTCATTCGCAGCCGGGGCTGGCTGTACATTGTTACTTGCCCAGCCTTCACCGAACAGACGGTCGATGTCCGCAGCTGTTTCTTGCGGCGTCTTCACAACCTCCGATTGCGCGATGGCCGTGGCTGCATCCCGTGATACAGCCAGCATCATGAATATGAAGACCAGAATTCTCACGGGCAACTTCCGTTCGGTGGACTCGAGTGGTGTGGAAAATCGTCGGTGAGTCCAGGGCCAAGGGAACGCGGGAGGATATGACGTCGCATGAAACATTAGTTCTCGTTTCAGAATACTGACTTCGCATCGCTTTGGCAGCAGGAAGGAGCCGTTGCGGCAGGGAATTTGTTTGTGTTTTCCTCCGATTCCGGCCTCGGGGCGGGAAAACAGCGTCAACCTCGGGATGCTCCAGAGAATACAGCCTTCGCAGCAGGAGAATTGCGATATGCTGCCACAAAAAGACGTCTGGTGCGAAAACACTCTGCGGATCTTCGGAAGTTGCGACAAATGGACCCAAGGCGAATTCTCATCACGGGCAGTTCCGGTTTTTATGGGAGAGCGCTGGTCGGGGCGATTCGGCGCACATGGCCAGAGGCGGAAATCCTGGGACTGGATGTGATCGCGCCCCGCACTGATGCACCCAACCAATTTGAAATTTGCGACGTAACCAACCCACAACTGCGTGAACTGGCAGTCCGATTTCAGCCAGACACGATTCTGCACCTGGCTTTCGTGGTTAATCCCATGCGCGATGAAGAACGCATGCATCAGATCAATGTCGAAGGCAGCCGTCAGTTGCTGGCGGTTGCTGCGGAATTGAAGCCGGTGAGACTGTTCGTGTCGTCCAGTGCAACGGCCTATGGTGCCTGGCCGGATAATCCCGTTCCGATGACAGAAGATCAGCCTCTTCGGGCACGTCCGGATTACCGCTACTCAAGCGATAAGGTGCAAGTTGAAGAGTTGTTGGCGGATTACGCCCAGTCCCATCCAGAAACGATTGTCAGCTGGACAAGACCGTGCATTATTTACGGTCCGGGCGTGTCAAATTTTATGACACCACTCTTTACGGTTCCACCCGTTTTAACTTTGCCCGGCGGAGACAATCCGCCTATGCAGTTTGTGCATCTGGAGGACGTTGCTGATGCCACGATTGCAATTCTCAAGTCAGAGTCAAAGGGACCATTTAACGTTGCTCCGCCAGACTGGATTACGATAAAAGATCTGGCGAAGATGAGCGGCCGAATGGCGGTTCCTGTTCCCTTTATCGTATGCCGTGCTCTCACAGCCAGTTGGTGGGCGCTCAGGCTTCCCATCTTTCTGTTTCCTGCACCGCTATGGAATTTTATTCGTTTTCCCTGGGTGGTCGCTCCGAACCGACTGACGAACGAACTGGGCTACAAGTTCAAATACACCAGCGATCAGGTGATCAGACTTCTGCTCAAGGATGCCGGGAAATTGCGGACGTAGTGCGGTTGTCATTCGCGCGACATGTGTATCGGGTTGCCGGGCCTTGTGTCAGCAAGACAGCGGAACCTCCAGGTTTTAAGCCGACGGTTACATCGTTCTTTGATTCAGCCCGGGCGATAATCAGGCTCAAAACAGGGTGAATCACGAAGCCAGCTACAAGTTGAAGTCGTTGTCAGCCATCGGACTATAATTCTCGAACCGCATGTACTCTTTGCGCCACGTCAGTCTGATAATCCCGGTCGGGCCGCTGCGGTGCTTGGCCACCACGATCTCCGCTTCACCAGGTCGGTCTTCGGGGTCGTAGGCGTCGGGTCGATGCAGGAACATGACCATGTCCGCATCCTGTTCGATCGCACCGCTCTCGCGAAGGTCGGCGAGTCTGGGACGTTTGTCTTCTCGCAATTCGACGCCGCGATTCAACTGCGCCAGTGCAATCACTGGGACACGCAGCTCCTTCGCGAGAAATTTCAGGCGACGCGAGATTTGAGCAATCTGCTGTTCTCGGGGAGCGTTCTTCTCCTCCGGCTCAATCAACTGCAGATAGTCGATAATGATGGCACCCAGCGGCGACTTGCGATGAAGCCGTCGAGACAGCGCAGCCACCTGAGTCATTGTGCGGCCCGGCTTGTCGTCAATGAATAGGGGAAGGCGAGCCAGGTCGTCGGACGCCCGGACCAGAAGATCGTGCTGCGCTTCTGTCAGATTTCCGGATCGCAGGTCATGCCCGTTGATCCGGGCTGTGATGGCAAGGAATCGTTCGGCAAGCTCCAGGTTTGATTGCTCAAGACTGAAAAGCAGGACGCTCTTGCCAGACTTTCGAGCCATGGCTTCTGCCATATTACAGACAAGAGCCGTTTTCCCCATACTTGGACGAGCCGCGAGGATGATGAGTTCCGTTGCCTGAAATCCGGTGGTGTGATGATCCAGATCGGTATACCCAGTTGTGATCCCCGTGACGTCACCGACGTTCCGCAATCGCTCATCAATGCGATTAAAGGTCTCCATCAGAATATCGCTCATCGCAATACTGGCGGTGTTTCCTTGTTCTTCAAGAATACTGAAGACGCGTCGCTCAGCTCGCTGCAGCAGGCCTTCCACATCTTCGGTGGCGTCGTAACATTCCCCCAGGATTTCAGTGCACGCATAGATCAGACTGCGCTGCATCCATTTCTCGCGGACAATTGTCGCGTAGTAGCGAACGTGAGCCGCATGAGGAACAGCCTCCAGGACATCGGCCAGATAGGCGGCACCACCAACAGTTTCAAAATCACCCCGGCGGACCAACTCTTCTGCCAGAGTGATCGCATCAATTCCGCGAACGCCGTTTTCGTAGAGCCGCTGAATAGCCGCATACATTTTCTGATGCGCATCGCTGTAGAAGTGTTCAGCCTTGAGCGACTCACCGACTTCGTCGATGGCTTCGTTCATCAGCAGAATACTGCCGAGCACACCACGTTCTGCGTCCAGATTCTGTGGCGGAAGTCTCAGCTTGTCGTCGGCCATTCTGTGAAACTCTCCAGCTGTTTCGAGAAAAAATCCTCAGGCAAATCAATGCCTGAGGATTCAGAATGTTTTAATCGGCTCGAAGTATTTGCATACGCAGAGCCGGTGTTTTCAGCAGGCTATCAACCGCTGGTTGCGGAAGGCACAACCCACACTTTGACTTCGGTGCTGACCTTTTCGTGCAACTTCAGCTTTACGGTATACATGCCCAGTTCTTTGATTGGTCCGTCGAGGCGAACTTGATCTGCTTCCACCGGATGCCCAGCGGCTTTCAGAGCTTCGCTGATATCGCGGGCAACCACGGAACCGTAGAGGTGGTTATCGGATGTGGCATGAGCTTCGATCGTTGCACTGTATTTGCTGACAGCATCAGCCACTCGCTGGTATTGCTTGACACGCCCAACTTCGATAGCAGCCAACTTTTCCTTGTGTTTTTCTACCATGCGCTTGTTCTGCTGAGTCGCCGGGGTTGCCTTCCCCTGAGGCAGCAGAAAATTGCGGGCATAGCCCGGCTTCACTTTGACGATTTCGCCGCGGTGGCCGAGGTTTTCAACGTCGTGGACGAGCAGTACTTCCACGTTTCGTGAGCTTGGTTGAGCTGCGCTAGCCATCGAACCCGATTCCTTCTTCACCATTCCTGACTCATGAAAGTCACCGCATTCAGGCAGCATTCACAAGCCAATTAAAATCAAACCGTAGTAATTTTCGCTACAAGATCCCTTAAAAAGGAACCTCATCGCCTCCCCCGGAGGGCATATCATCATAGAACGTCTGATCCGGTGTACGACCGGAATCGGCGTCCGCATAACTATCATTCACTGTTGGCGATGAAGCCGCTGGGCGTGACGTATTCCCTCGCGCTGGTGCCGTTCCTCCACCGCCGCCAGGAGGACCACCTTCTGATCGCCCACCCAGGAGTTGCATAGCGTCCGCTACGACTTTCAGCTTAGATCTTTTTTGTCCTGTCTCTTTATCGTCCCACTTGTCCTGTTGCAAACGGCCCTCAACAAGGACAGGTCGACCTTTCGCAAGGTACTCTCCCGCAATCTCTGCGGTTCGTCCCCAAAGTGTTACATCAATGAACGAAACTTCTTCCTTTCGCTCATTCGATTTCTTGTCAGTCCACTGGTAATTCACCGCCAGTGTGATGTCGCAAACAGCCGACCCACCAGTTGTATATCGTACTTCCGGATCTCGGGTCAGATTGCCGACAAGTATGACTTTGTTGAACGATGCCATGAGTTGCTCCTGTCGGGACGCTCACAAACAACACAGATCATTCCTGCCAAGACCAGCCATCTGATCTGGTGCACAGGAAAGTCCTACTCGTCTTCTAAGGCATCCACTGCAGGGATCGTTGGCAGAACTTCAACGACCTGCGGAACCGCATTACCGCTGATTACCGCAACCGTTGCGTCAAAAATGCTTTGCGGATGATTGATCACCATCTGCCGAACGACGGTCTCGCTCAACTGACACTGGCGAATCAAAGTCTTCATCCCGCTGCCAGCCATAGTAAAGCATACGATGTAGTGAAGGCCTTTCTTCATCCCGTTGATCTCGTAGGCCAGTTTTCCATCCTGCCACGGTCGATGAGCAACAATCGTTGCACCGGCCTTTTTCAAGATAGCCAGAATTTCATTGACGACACCATCCGGGTCCAAAGCAAACTTGCCACTGTCGACCAGGAACATGCCTTCATAAAGATGCTCTCGCACCGGTTTTGCTGCTACGACTGACACGGAACTGATGCTCCCTCTGGGGCAGGCTCGGAAGTAAATCGTCCGAGCAAAAAGAACCAACACACCATTCGGCTAAGCCGACTACAAACTTCTTAACACAAATCTTCAGAAGATTGATTGAACCTGTTCATGGTATTGACGATCCCTTCAGCGACCCAACATTCTATGGAGTCCGCTGCAAACTTCGTCATCATCTCTGCCTCTGTGCGCTCCTCCGATCGAAATCGAGCAAGAACCCAGCTTGAAGCATCCATTTGCCCGGGCGGACGGCCGACTCCAAGTCGAAGCCGGGGAACCTTATCAGTTCCAAGTCTCTGCAGAATGTCTGCAAGGCCTTTTTGACCACCAGAAGATCCTCCTGCCCGCCATCGAAGGCGACCAAGTGGCAGATTCATATCATCACAAACCACAACCACGTCTTCCGACGCAATCTGATAAAACCTGGCAAGCTGCTGAACAGACTCACCACTTCGATTCATGTATGTCATCGGAGTCGCAAGAAGCACCTTCTTTGACGAAGGAAATGCCTCTCTTAACTCCGCTTGAAACTTCAATTGGGGCTTTTGTAACTGCCACCGCTGAGATAGTTCGGCAATCACATCAAACCCAACATTATGGCGAGTTCCGGAATACTGTGAACCAGGATTTCCGAGCCCCACCACCATCTTCATCGCAACAGTCTCCGCAGCGCTGGACAGGCCAGCAAGCCACTAAACAGCCTTGCGAGGATCGTATAGCTCAACAACAACATCTCCAGCGGGCGTCTCAAGCTTTGCATGTTCAGGAAGTTGAAGATCAGCAGCCTTTATCGAATCACCAATCCTCAATCCGCCGATTCGGACAACAATTGACTTCGGTATGCGGTAGTCTGGGCAGTTAATGGAAACATGCTTCATCAACTGACGCAGCGCTCCACCGTCTTTCAGACCCACCGGCTCGCCACGAAGCTCAAGGGCAACACTAGTAGTCAACCGACCATTTGGATCTACTCGGCGCAGGTCCAGATGCTGAACGGATGTACTGAAAACGTCCCACTGGACTTCTTGAACGACAGCCTTGTTGACTTTGCCATCCAACTCAACATCGACAACAGAAGATCGAGTAGCGACAAGTTTTTCTACCGTATCACCGCAGACAGAAACTGACTCGCCAGCCTGGCCCAAGCCATAAATGTTGGCTGGTACTCGCCCGGAGGCGCGAAGACGCTTCGCGTCAACTGAACCGAGGCTAGACCGGCGTTCCGCCTTCACCAGAAGATCTTCCGACATCTGCGACCACCCTGAATCAAGAACCGAACAAACTCTTGTTTAAATACGTTGCTCCCCAAGAACGGCTTTTTCTGCCGATCGAGCGGAACACGCGAAATTTCAATGCCTGAATTTCGACCGAAACCGACGGACCACAAAAGCCTTTTTGCAGTCTCGCCATCAATTGCCGACAATCCCCAACCCAAGTGCTGTCGTCATACGAATGGGACAGCGTGACGTTTATTAAGGTATCAACGACAAATGACAGCGCGCAAGAACCGCGCCGCTGTTTTTCGGAAACGGGGTAGCATATCGTCGGAGAAACTAACGTTCAACTGCAGAACCTTAGGTTCGTAGAGATTCGCCGACGCGGAAATCCGGAGTGGGCTAGCGATTTTTGATGCGGCAGGCGGTTTTCGATGGGGAAAATCGGTGAAACGCAATGTTTCAAGTGCCTGCTCGACGTCCAGACTACCTACATTTCATTGAGAAAACACCGTTAGAGCAATCCTCATTTTCGAAGAATCGTTATGGAGTTTTCAGTCTCAATTTTGCAGCAATGCCTTTTTTTGGCGGGTCCGACGGCCTGTGGTAAGTCAGCCGCGTCGCTGATTCTTGCTCACAAGCTGAACGCGGAGATCATTTCTCTGGACTCCATGGCGATTTATCGGGGGATGGATATCGGTACAGCCAAACCGTCGCGTTTGGACCGTGAGCAGGTTGCTCACCATTTAATTGATGTGGCAGAACCCAAGGAAGAATTCAGCGTAGCTGAGTTCGTTCGATTGGCGGCGGAAGCCGCAACCGGGATTGTCGAACGAGGCTTCACACCGCTGTTTGTCGGTGGAACAGGGCTCTACCTGCGATCAATTCTGAGAGGGTTGTTTGAAGGCCCAGAGCCAAACTGGGAGATTCGGAGGTCTTTGGAAAACAAGGCCATGGAGAATGGTCCTCAGTGGCTGCACGATCAGCTGGCGGCCTGCGATCCGATGACTGCGGCCAGATTGCATCTCAATGATATGCGTCGAATCATCCGAGCCCTCGAGGTTTTCGAGCTGACAGGAAAGCCGATTTCAGAAGACCAGCACCATCGCCCGCGGTTAGAGAGTGATCGCCCGCGACTGGTTGTCTGGCTCGAGCCACCTCGAGAATGGCTGCGAGAGAAAATCAATCGGCGGGTTGACCAGATGCTTGAAGCAGGGTGGCTTGAGGAAACTCGGCAGTTGATGAACGGTCAACCGCCTCCGTCCAGGACCGCAGTTCAGGCGCTGGGCTACAGAGAATTGATCGAACATCTGGAATTTGCGCGGGCCGAGCTGCTCGAGGCCA
>JANPHT010000313.1:0-7689 GCA_031424595.1 Planctomycetota bacterium | reverse complement strand
TGGTTGTTTGGGGCATGTGTGTGCGGATGGTCGCGGCCTACCACAGCACGTGGTTTGTCAACTCGGCAACGCACTTGTGGGGCTATCGAAACTACGACACTCGCGATCATTCGCGAAACCTTTGGTGGGTGGCAATTCTGGCCTATGGTGAGGGCTGGCACAACAATCACCACGCTCATCCGGCGGTGGCGCCTGCCGGGCACAAATGGTGGGAATTTGACATCACGTGGTGGTCCATTAAAGCGTTACGAGCCGTTGGACTTGCCTACGATGTGAAAGATAAAGTTCCGGTTGGCCGGAGTGCTGATGACAGCGATGGGGAACCATCCGCAATGGACTTCGGGAGCGTCTGACGAGTGTGTCCCAAAGCGGGCGTGTGATCTCCGAGCACTGAAGCCTTCATTTCATGATGCCGGCGTAAAACTCAACGTAAATCGCCGAAACTGCGCCAATTCTTTAATGGTGAGGATTGATTCAGGCGGCACGGCAGAATCAGAGAGGCTTGCCGAGTTGAGCGAATCTTGAAACTGTGGTTCCGTTCATTACTCTTTTGGGCCGATGTGGACGGTAAACTGACCGAATGAGTTCGCTCGTGGATATCTCCACCTGAGTGTTAACCGTCGAATGGCTTCAAATTATTGAAGAACAGGCAACACGGATGAAGTCGTTTCTCGAACGGCGGGATCGCTGGGGAAATGGATACTCCCTTTGGTTAATGGCAGGCGTTGTTTTCGCCATTCCATTCATGGTCTGGTCGTTGAAGCAGCTGCGGATGGAGAATGACGTCGCAGGCTGGCTTCCGAAAGACGATCCGCAGTCCAAGCTATTGGCGTGGTATCAGGAGTTATTTCCCGAGGAAGATCGAGTCCTGGTCTCCTGGGATGATTGCACTCTGACCGACCCAAGGCTGAATACGCTGGCCGTGGCGTTGAAGGGGATTGAGAAGGACGGTGTTCGGGAAGGCGGCTCGCTCTATGTGCAGGATGTCAGCCAACCGACCGACCTGTTGCGACGAATTCTGACAGAAGAGATTCCCCTTGAAACAGCTTTAGAGCGAACAAAGGGTCTTTTGATTGGATCCGGACCTCTGTGTCTCGGGCTGTCTGAAGCGGCTCGGCAACACCCCGCCGCAGTGATGCTTGAGATCCAGAGACTGGCCGATCTTCATCTGCAGGAAAAACTCACGTTCGTTAATCGACCGTTGCCGGAGCCGTCCAACTCGCAGATCTCGATTGAAGATGAAAAGGGCTGGAAGCTGCATGACGCTTTAACGATTTTTGTGGCGAACCAAAAGCCGGCCGATTTGCAGCTCGTATGGCCTCGTACGCATCTGGACGTGGAGAAGACGGAGACGTTCAGGCTGGCACTGAGTGAGCTAAGACTTCCTGATTTAGGCGACGTGGCGTGCATCGAGCAAACCTGGTTTGTACCAGGTTCCATGGCGGCAGTTTCTGTCAGTTTCACAAAGGCCGGAGTTGAAGATCACCTTTCAGGGTTAAAGGCCATTCAGGATGCCGCGGTTGCCGTAGGAATTCCGGAGGACAGTTTGCATCTTGGCGGTCGTCCGGTGGCCGGCGCGATGATGAACCTCGCAGTGAAACATGCTGGCTGGAATCGTACAGCTCCGGGATGGAATCTTCTGCAACGATCGCCATTACTTCTGTCAGTGGTTGTCAGCGTCACTCTGAGCTATTTGTTGCTGAAGAGTTTTAGGCTCTGCGTCCTGGTTCAGGTGGTCTCTGTTCTGTCCGCTGTGGCTTCTGTTGCCCTCGTGGCCCCCACCGGCGGCAGCATGAATATGGTTCTGATCGTGATGCCGACGTTGTTGATGGTCATCTCGGTATCCGGAACAATTCACATCTGCAACTATTGGAAGAATTCCGGGATCGATGACCCGGTGAAGTCTGTCATTCATGCATCTTCCATTGCGTGGCTTCCCTGTTTTCTGGCGAGTGCAACGACAGCCATTGGTCTTGGCTCATTGATGGTGAGTTCTCTGATCCCGGTGAGAGATTTTGGGATTTATGCGTCCATTGGTTGCGTGATTTCATTCGTTTGCGTCATCTATCTGCTTCCCGCTTTAATGCTGTACTGGCCTGCTCGTCCGCCTCATCCCGAGCATGTTAATAACGAATTCTGGAACCGTTTGGGTCGAAAACTGGCCGAACACAAGACGCTGAACTGCTGGCTGAATCTGGGTATTACCTCAGCCTGTCTGATTGGATTCGTATGGTTCAGGACTGAGACTAAGGTGATCCGATACTTCCCGGATGAGTCCAGAGTCGTCAAAGACTATAACTTTCTGGAAGAGAATCTGTCGGGCATCGCCTCAGTTGACACCATCGTGCGATTCAGTCAGGCACAGCAAGCCAGTGTACCATTTCTGGACCGAGCTCGAAAGATCCTGGAAGTTCAGGATGCACTGCGGAGCCACTCAGAAGTGAGCGGAACTCTGTCGCTGGCCTCGTTCATCAATCTGGAGAAGCCCAATTTCAAGCTGATGACCACGACGGAACGCCGCAACGCCAGAATGCGCGAGAACATGATTGGCAAGCGGATTCATGAAAAGCTCAGTCAGGGCGGCGAAGATTCGAAGGGTATTTCCTCGATGCTGGTTCTTGCTGATCGTTCCGCCGACTGGAAGCACCAGGGCGACCACGCATTAAGCGTCGCTGGTGATGAGATCTGGAGGATCACCTGTCAGACAAGCATTATGTCAGAATACGATTACGGTCGGTTGACGCATGAACTCGCTCAAATTGCCGAAACCACGTTGAAGGACTTTCCGGAAGGAACTCCCTCGCATGTGGTCACGGGGCTCGTTCCCATCTTTCTTCGGACCCAGCAAGCACTTCTGGAAAGTCTGATCAGCAGCTTCGGCCTGGCCTTTCTGCTGATTGGCGGCGTCATGATCATCCAGCTGCGAAGTCTCTCGGCCGCCTTCTATTCGATGTTGCCAAATGTCTTTCCCATTGCCATTGTGTTTGGACTGCTGGGCTGGGGAGGCGTGCACATCGATATTGGAACAATGATCACAGCATCGGTTGCTCTCGGAATTGCTGTTGATGGGACCCTGCATCTGCTGACTTGGTTTCAGCAACTGCTTCGCGAAGGTCTGTCGCGTGAACAGGCTGTTGCGAAGGCGCTTGAGCACTGCGGCCCTGCACTTTGGCAGACCAGTGCTGCGATTGGGTTTGGAATGCTGACTCTCTATCCTGTGGAGTTACTGCTGATTAGTCGATTCGGCTGGATTATGTGCGCATTGATCTTCGCCGCGCTGTGGGGTGATGTCATCCTGCTCCCAAGCTTGATGGCAGGTCGACTTGGCTCAATCCTGGAGAAGATCGAGCAAAACAAACGAGGTGGATCGAATGGTTCAGCCATCCCTGAGGGAATATTAAAATCTGCTTCGCATGATGAGATTTCTGATGATGTGGAAACCGTGGCTGGCGACGTTCGGGCTGCCTATGTGGCTCAACGTCATGCGAAATTTCCGTCGATCAATTCCGTCTTTCCCAGAGCCGCCGCCGACCGGTGAGTTGCCTTCGATTCTCAGTGAGGAATGAGTGCCAGAATACGTTGAACCGCTTGGAATGCGGATCCTGATCCGCAAAGACGAAGCGCGGAATCAGACCCGGGGAGGAATTGTGCTGCCAGACAGTTCCGAGATTCCTACAATCACCGGTCGCGTGGTGGAAATCAGCGTTCAGGTGGAACGAAGTGAAGATTTTCCCATCCGTAAGTACGACAAGGTCCTTTTTCATCCCAAGAACGCAATTCCCGTTGACTTCGAGTCGGACAATTTGCTGTTTGTGGTGCCTGTTGATGATGTGGTGGCGGTTTTCCGACGGTCGCGTCCGGAACGTCTCAGGCCTGATTCTTCGACCGACATCGACAACACCGAATCAGAACCTGATGATCTGTAAGTCAGACGGCACCTCCGGACTCCGGAGACTTCCGTGAGAGACCCGGATTGTTCGCCCCGGTGCACGGCCGTTTCGTTCACATCCTGAAGAAACCCCGCTCATGATCCGTGCATTCCTGAAGAACTATCTGCCGCGGCATCACAACCGAATCAACCAGATACTGCATCTGGTGGGAGTGCCGTTGACGTTTGTAGCGGCTCCGTGGACATTGGCGGCTGGAGCGGATTGGTACTGGCCGCTCCTCTGCTTTGCGGGCGGCTATGCATTACAATTTGTCGGTCATGCCGTTGAGGGAAATGATGCCGGTGAAACCGTCTTTGTGAAGAGAATGCTTGGAATGCCCTATACCGAGTATGGTCCTTGTGCGGAGCATTCAAGCCAGGCCGATAAGCACGACGATAGGACATGTGACTGAGACAAAGCTGCAACCTGTTTTTTCGGAGACAGTGTTACAGACTGCAGGATGATGATCACCGGAACAAGGATGTTCGGGTCGATCACCTGTAGCCAGGGCAGTGTTCAATCGGAGAAACTCCGAGGCCCGGTCTCGTCGGTCGCTCTCAGCAGTGACAAGGACGTCGCATGAACCGCCTCCCTCATTTTCTCGAGCAGCTTCGTAGACTCTTTCGATCAGATATCGAAGGCCTGCGATCGAAGGCTGATAGACCCGTCCGCACGCTGATTGATGGATTCCAGGGTGGATTTCTGCGTCGGCTCACGACGGCAAGTCTTTGCGCTTCGATGCTGTTATCGGGATGTTCCAGTGCTCACAAAGTTGCGTCGCGTGACCTGCAATGGGCCGATGGAGACAAACCAGTCTCCTGGTATAAAGGACACAACACGGCCCTCGAGCATCCGGCCATCGACAATGAAACCGATGAAGCGGTGCAGATCACCGAGGAGCCAAGGAGTCTGCAGCGGCGAGTCGATGAAGAGGTCCGGGAGATCAGTCTGGATGAAGCCATCCTGACAGCGCTCCAGAACAACAAGCTCGCTGAGAACTCAGCACTTGGGGGAGCGGGAGCCACTTTTGTGCTGGCCAACCCCGATCAGGTCGCATCCGTCTACGACTCGGCCATCCAGGAAACGGGTGTCCTTTTCGGGCGTCGAGGTCTTGAAGCAGCGTTGTCGGATTTTGACACACGGTTTTCCACTTCCATGACGGCCGGACGAAGTTCCAACATTTCTCATCGTCTTGCCCCGGCATTCACGGCCCAGGAAACAGGAGTCTTCAGGTCGGGGCTGGACAAATCGCTTGCCTCGGGAGGGGCTGTTTCGGTCTATCACGACTGGAACTACCTGGGTGATGCCACCGGCGCACCGCTCTATCCTTCGTCCTACTCGGGCACTCTGGGAGCGCAAATCCGACAACCACTTCTGGCAGGAGCGGGCACAGAATTTACTCGAGTTGCCGGGCCGTCGCGTCCCGGCTTTGGTGCCATCGCCGGTGTGAGTCAGGGCGTGGTCATCGCAAGAATCAATCAGGATATTACGCTTGCAGACTTCGAAAAAGCCGTTCGCAACGGCCTGAGAATCGTTGAGGATGCCTATTGGGATTTATACCTCGCCTATCGTAATTATGACAATTCGGTGACCAGTCACGAGAGTGCCTTTCAAACCTGGAGAGAAGCTCGAACCAAGTTGGAGGTCGGTACACTCAAACTGGCCGATGAACTTCAGGCGAGGGACCGGTTCTATGAGACACGAGCCGCGGTGGAGCTTTCACTCAACCAGGTCTACCAGAAGGAAAGCTACCTGCGTCGACATCTCGCACTGCCTATGAACGATGGAACCGTTCTGCGACCTGCCATGGAACCGTTGACCGCGGAATTCGTACCCGACTGGGAATCCTCTCTCTTGAGTGGTCTGGCAAAGCGCGTTGAGCTTCGACGTCAGAAGTGGCAGATCAAAAGCCTTCAGCTTCAATTAACGGCGGCTCAAAGCCTTGTCCGGCCGCAGTTGGATGTTGTGGGAAACTATGGAGTCAATGGATTTGGTGACAAACTGTTGTCTCAGAACGGCAGTAGCGGCTACGGCTCGATGACTGGCGATGACCTCGAGACATGGGCCATGGGCGTCGAGATGAGCATGCCAATTGGATTCCGTCAGGCACGCAGCCAGGTCAGGAACTATGAGCTTCAATTGGCAAAGGCGAATGCGGTCCTTGCGGCACAGGAACGCAGCGTCGCTCACGAAATTACTCTGGCACTTCAGGATCTCTCTGCGGCATGGGCGGCCGCCCAGTCGAATCTGAACCGACTTCAGGCAGCAGAACAACGAGTCGAACTCCTGCAGGCGGAACAGGATGTCGGTACAACGACGCTGGATCTTGTATTGCGTGCTCAGGCGAGCCTGGCGGAAGCAGAGCGAGCGTACTACGAACAAATCGTCACCTACAACAAATCGATTACCTACTTGCACCTGGCCACTGGCTCGTTGCTGGAAGTTAACAACGTCCATCTGGCGGAGGGAGCATGGACTTCTGCAGCTTACGGTGATGCGGAGTTGCGAGCCGTGGGAAGAACGCAGGCGAAGGACAATCCGAAGCTCAGTACTCAACCGCGAGAATTTGCGTCGCCGTCACCCATGGGAAGCGTAGAAACCAGAACACGTACCGAAGCACCGTGATCGTCAAAGCTTGCCTAACCGACTGTGTCCGAAAGATCTGCGAGGCAGACTGGCAGTTGCTCACCATTCTGGAAACTGACTGGCTCCCGATTCCTCCTGATGGAATAGACTTCAGAAGCGGATTCTTTCGAGTCTGATTTTCAGATAATTGCTTCCCTGCATCCGCCCTCGGAGTTGCGTGTCGATGGCCAAAGGTTCCGGAACACCTCGTAAGAAAACTATCAAGGTTGCAGAAGTCACTGTTGCACCGAAGCGTCACGTCAAATCCAGATTCTTTCAGCCGCGACAATTGATTGCTGCGGCGTCCGCGGCCGTGTGCCTGCTGCTGATTCCCCTCGTCATTCGACGATTGCCGAGCCTGAAGGATCGGCCCGAATACCACATCGGGCCCGCGCAGGTCGTGATCAGTCCTGCACCACGTTGGATACCCCTCGATCTGACGACGCAAGTGTTCGAACGCGGTGGATTGGCCTCAAATGAATCTCTGCAGGATCCTGCTCTGAGCGAACGAATTGCGACTGCATTTCATGCTCATCCGTGGATTCAAAAAGTCGTCAGCGTGCGGAAATCATTTCCCTCGCGGATTCATGTGGAATTGGTGTATCGAGAACCCGTAGCGATGGTGCGTGGAATAGATGGCCACTATCCGGTGGACCGACGCGGTGTGCTACTGCCAGCCAGAGATTTTTCTGACGCGGATGTGGAGCGATTTCCTGTGATCGAAGGGGTTGCCAGTGTTCCGATGGGAAGTCTTGGAGACTCCTGGGGTGATCCTGTTGTCTCTGGCGCTGCTGAATTGGCGTGCATCCTGAACAAACAGAAAAAGGATGGTACGAGTTGGTGGAAGGATCTGGATCTGGCAAGCATCGTTGTACCCCGTCGCGTGGCATTGACGGACAGTGCAGACGATCTGCAATATCAGATTCGTACGTCGGGCGGCTCTGAGATACTCTGGGGCAGGGGGCCGGATTCGACGCATCCAGGAGAACTGTCGGTCGCTCAAAAGATCGACCGACTGACTGGGTTTCGGGACGACTACGGCGGCTTTGACGACCAGCATGGGCCATGGCAGATCGACATACGCCCGTGGCACGGCATTCTACGCGATGTGCTGGCACGCGAAGCCAGCGACACA
>JANPHT010000312.1:0-25414 GCA_031424595.1 Planctomycetota bacterium | reverse complement strand
GTCGTGCCGCCGGGAATGTTGGGGATCATCACGCCCTGGGGCAGGCCGCCGTTGAGCATTCTGGATGTCATAAGACGCAAAAACGGAGGCCGGTTGCCAGTGTTGTTCGAGCGATTCAAGGCGTACCCAGTGCATCTCATTGTATCGCAGAGTGTGAGTGGAGAATTGAATATCCGGGGGCACCTTTACTCTGCCGATGGCGGCGATCTCCTGAACTGAACGAGTGAGAATCGATTTCGACTCTGCGTCATACTTGTGCCCCATCCCCTTCCCGATGACATGCCTCAGTTTGATCCCATGTTCGGCCAGAGCCTTCTCCATCACATCCGCGGCCTGCTTCTGTGAATCATTCTCACCACTGTACGCAATCGTCGGGCAGTGAGTCAGATTCAGCGCCCACTTGTCGCAGTCGTAGAGATTCCACAGGGTCTGTTCCCACGGCGTCGGCTTGAGATCTTCCTTCTGAAACACTTTCAGGAACTGAGACGTCTCGGAGAACCCGGCTCCGGGATTCGCCGCGAACCAGCGGTCGGAATAGTGCGTCGCGAACTGCCAGCAGGCGGCACCTCCCATTGAGAAACCTCGGACGCTGATGCGGTCTTCGTCGATGCGGTAACGCTTTTGAACATCTTCCAGACCTTCCAGCACGTCGACTTCGCCGGCGAACTTGAAGGCGTTGCAGTAGCGGCCGTAAGGATGCAGCATGATCGTGTGATCCGGAGTAAACTCACCGGGGTTCTTCATGCGATCCCACAGGAAATTCACTTCGCTCAACTTTTCGCCTCGCCCGTGAAACCAGATGTCGCAGCGAGTCGGCACGCTGTGATCAATGGCGTACGTGGGAGGAATCACCAGGCCATACGGCTGCACGGTGTTGTCGATGCGGCTGACGTAGCCTCGCACGACAAGACCCTTCTGAGTGATCCATGCTGGCGTGCCAGCCAGCAACTGATCGGCTCGATTGATGCCCTCGGCAAGCAGAGCATCGGCTTTGTCGAACTCTTTAACGTCGAAGAATTCCTGATAATCCAGAGCACACCGGACCGCTCGTTCGAAGATCATCACATCCGGCAGCAGAGCGGCTTTGGTGGTGTCATTGGTGGCTTTAACTGCAGCGATCTTTTCCTGAAGCTGGCCAATCGATGTTCGCATTGAGGCCGCTCGATCGTCCGGAACGGCCACGCCGAGCTCCGGAATGCGACGGACATTATCGGGGATATTGTCCTGAATGCCGTCAGCATGCGTTTGCTGAGTGGCACACAGAACCAGATTGATCAGGACTGTGATGATCGACGATCGAAACATAGTCGAGGACCTTGTGGTGGGCAGATCGAGAGGGTTATTTTCCAGAGTCACAGTACGCCCTGCAGATTGCGCGGCGGGCCTTGATCGGCCATTGTTCGTGATCCAAACCGCGAATCCAGAGACAAGAGACAATGGTAACACGGAGCTCAGCATCAGCCCATCGTCTCACGGATTCTGTGCCCGGAAGGGGAGTTCACAAAGCAGGTCTCACACTCTGTTCAGTATTACAGAGGCCAACTCCTGAGATTTTCTTTGTTCGAGGCGTCGATCAGCACAGAATGCGTCTACAATTCCAAATCTATTCGTTTGCCCCGAACGCTCATTTTTTGTGATTTATGACAGTTGCCACGACTGACGCCCCAAGAGATTCTCTGTCAAGGCTTCGCATTCAGCGAGACGCTGGTCCGCCCCGTCGGACTTTCCTGTCACGCGTGTTTCGATTTCTGATTTTGCTCTGCCTGCTGCTCGGGACTGGAGTGGGTGCGGTAATCCTTGGTCAGAATCGTGGTTGGCTTCCGGACACGCAGAAACTAACCGAAGCGATCCGCGCGAAACCAGAAGTTCGCGTTGCCGTGGTCAGTCTTGAAAAAGGTCGGTCCGCAGATGCGCTTGTCGTTGCCACCGGCTACCTCGAATCCAGACGACAGGCACGCATCGGAGCAAGAGCCACAGGGCGCATTGAAAAGGTCAATGTGGAAGAAGGATCGAAAGTAAAAACCAACGATGTGCTGGCAGTCCTGGAGCATGCCGATCTGGATGCGGCGATCGCTGCAGTGAAGGCGACTGCCGCACGTTCCAGAAGTGAATTGCTGGAACAGGATGTTGAGATTCAGCGGACGAAGAAAGATCTGGATCGAGCAGAAAAAGCGATCGTCTCGAAAAGCATGACGCCAGCCGATTATGACAACGCCCGTTTTAAACACGACGCAGCCGTGGCCCACAGGGCGTCTTTGGAAGCTGCTCTTCTGCTGGCCGAGGCACGGGTCCAGGAGGCCGAACAATTGCGCGAAAACATGTTTGTTCGAGCTCCATTTGAGGGGACGGTGATTTCCAAAGATGCGGAGCTGGGCGAGTCGATTATGCCGGGCGGAATGGGTGAGGCTTCCGGACGGGGATCTGTTGTGACGATTGCAGACCTGGATCATCTCGAGGTTGATTGCGATGTCAAAGAGGACTACATCAGTCGTGTGACAGAAGGTCAACTGGCCGAAGTGGCGGTGGATGCTGTTCCGGATCAGAGATTCAAAGGGAAGGTTCGAAAGATTATCCCCATGGGTGATCGTGCAAGAGCCACTGTCAAGGTGCGAGTCGAGATCTTGGATGCCGATGGTCGCTTGTTCCCGGAAATGAGTAGCACGGTTTACTTCCTCGGCCAGCAAACGGAAGCCTCAACGAAACAGGATCAGAGTCGCGTGTTTTGTCTGACGAATGCGATCGTTTCGAACGAAACGGAGTCGTATGTCTGGACTTTGACCAGTGAAGGGCGCGCCAGGAAAACGGTTATTGAGACCGGGGAATCCAAAGATGGCCGGACCGAGATCACTCGGGGACTTTCGGGCGGAGAAAAGGTCGTTGTAAGTCCGCCGTCAGAACTACAAGAGGGCGTTCTGGTCAAGGCCGCAGAATAGAGATTTTCTCAACGGACAGTGCGAGACGGACAGTGCCGGATCGCCCACAGGTTTCTAAAAAAGTTCAGCAGGAGGTTCTGCGTGGCAAACGCATCCGAGAGTCGTCGCCCTGTCGTAGTGGTGAGTGACGTCTGTAAAGAATTTCGACGAGAACAGTTGACGATTCCCGTACTGAGCGGCATCAACCTGGAACTGATCGCTGGTGACTATCTGGCACTGATGGGGCCCTCAGGATCCGGCAAAACAACGTTGCTGAATCTGATCGCCGGGCTGGATCGGCCAACCTCCGGAAAAGTGATCGTCTGCGATCAGGATCTGGGCGCCTCGTCGGAGGGGGCATTGGCCAGGTGGCGGTCCCGTCACATCGGTTTTATCTTTCAGTTGTACAATCTGATACCCGTGCTGACAGCCTATGAGAATGTCGAATTGCCGTTGACTCTGACATCTCTTTCACGTCGTCAGCGTGATGAACATGTGAAGGCCGCTCTGGAAGTTGTCGGACTGAGCGATCGATTGGATCATTATCCCCGACAGCTCTCGGGTGGACAGGAACAGCGTGTTTCGATCGCACGTGCCATTGTGACCGATCCGACGTTGATCGTTGCCGACGAACCAACAGGGGATCTCGACGCCAAGGCGGCGGCTGAGATTCTGAATTTGATGCATCGGCTGAACACAGAGTTTGAAAAAACGATTGTCATGGTGACTCACGATCCCAACGCGGCTGCCCGCGCGAAGCGGACTCTGCACCTGGAGAAGGGATTGCTGGTTGATGATCCGAATGTCTCGCGTCACATGGAGGTCGCACGATGAAGCTTCTTACCTACATCTGGCGAAACATTACGCGAAACAAGATTCGCAGCCTGCTTACTATTCTCTCTGTCGGATTCAGTCTCGCGCTGATGACTGTATTGTATGGCTTCATGGCATCGCAGGAAACCTGGAAGAACGGAGCGTCGCTGGCTAACCGCATTGTGATCATGAACGTCCAGGGGTTTTCGGGCAAGGTCCCGATCTCGATGGTTGACGACGTACGCCGCACGGAGGGCGTTGACGCGGCGGTGCCCTATACGTGGTTTGGCGGGACACTTCAGGAAGAGACCATGCCGTTCGCTCAGTTTGCCACAGATTCTGAGCAGGTCTTTCAAGTCTGGCCCGAGTTAAAGATCACCGACGAAGAACTGGCAGCGTTTAGGAGCAACAGGCGGGGATGTGTGATTGATCGACGTATCGCAGAAAAGCGTGACTGGAAGATCGGCCAGAGAATTCCCCTGAAAGGAACGTTTTATCCCGTGGATCTGGAACTGGAACTGGTGGGTATCTTTGACGCTCCCAAGAATACGGATTCCTTGTGGTTTAACTGGACCTACCTGGATGAGAGCCTGAGAGCCCTGGAAAGCGACGCCGCCGGGAATTCCGGAACGATCTTCGCTCGCATTCATGAGGCTCCCAAGATTCCCAACGTCATCAAAGTGATTGATGAACGATTTGCCAACTCGGAGACGCCGACGCGTTCGCAGACCGAAGCCGCGTTCGCTCAGATGTTTGTCGACATGCTGGGCAATGTGCAGGTCATGATCCGCCTGATCGGTTTGCTGGTCGTGTTGTGCCTGTCCCTGGTGGCGGCAAATTCAATGGCCATGGCTATGCGGGAACGCGTGACGGAAATTGCGGTGCTGAAGGCAATCGGGTTTTCTCGCCAACGAGTTCTCGTGATGGTTCTGGGCGAGGCCTTTATGGTGTCGTTTCTGGGCGGAACTCTGGGTGTCGCCATGGGGTGCGTGTTGTTGCACATGATGCACCTAGCACTGCCGCAGCAGTTTCCGTTCACGATTATTGAAATGATGGGGCCGTGGATTCTATACGGTTTCGCTGTGGCCGCAGGAATAGGCATCATCAGTGGCCTGGTTCCGGCGATTCAGGCGTCTCGACTTTCCGTCATCAATGGTCTGCGACGAGTCGCCTGAGTGCTGAATCGTCCTGAATCAGTCCATGCAAAATCCGGTGCCAGGGCTTCGAAATGAGCTTGGCGACACGTCAAAGTCAGTCGTTTCAGAAGTGAACAGATCATGATTCCTGCCAAATACAACTTGAGAAATCTGAAGGTCCGCTGGGTCACCACGCTGATGACCGTCATAGGGACCGGACTGGTCGTGATGGCCTCGGTGCTGGTTTTTGGTCTGGTCGATGGACTGGAACACGCATTGAAGGTTTCAGGCCATCCACTGGATCTGATTGTTGTTCGCAAGGGATCCACCGATGAAATCTCCAGTGGTTTGCAGCAGCAGGTGGCCCGGGAGATTTCGTCCTTGCCTGGGATCGCAAAAGACGAAAATGGTCAGCCTTTGTGTTCTGTGGAACTCGTGACGATCCTCACAAAGCCGCGGCGCAACAATGGAGGGACCACGAATCTGATCGTGCGAGGTGTCGAAGAAGTTGGCCGTCGCCTGCGGCCCGGTTTCAAAGTGACTCAGGGCCGAGACCTTAAGCCAGGCGTTAATGAGGCGATCACCAGCCAGCGGATGGCGGAACGGTTCGAAAATCTGGCGATAGGCGAGAAGCTGTTGATCAACCACGATGAATTTGAGATCGTTGGTTATTTTGAAGCCGATGGAAGCGCGGCCGAGTCAGAAGTGTGGGCCGATCTTCGCGATCTCGCGACGGCTCGACGGACCCCGGAGTTCACAACTTCGGTCAATTTAAGGGCGCAGGATCCAGCGGCTGCAGAGGCAATCATTGCTCAGTTGTCCGTCGACAAGCGATTCCAGCTGTCCGGAATTCCCGAAGTGAAGTACTACGAGGATCAGATGGCGCAATCGAGTTTTCTGAAGTACATCGGTTACTTCATAGCTGCGTTTTTGACGTTTGGGGCGATGTTTGCGGCTGCCAACACCATGTATGCGGCCGTCGCCAGTCGGGGTCGAGAGATTGGAACTCTGCGAGCCCTCGGATTTTCACGATTCAGCATTCTGGCTTCGTTTCTGCTGGAGTCCGTTGTGCTGTGTCTGATGGGAGGGATATTGGGTTGTCTGGCAACCTTGCCATTCAACGGGCTCTCGACAGGAACTGCGAATTTCGCTTCATTCAGTGAAATTACATTCTCATTCCGGTTTGGGCCACGAGTCCTGATGCAGGGCGTGATGCTGGCTCTGATCATGGGATTATTGGGAGGCCTTTTGCCTGCCGTTCGGGCCGTTCGACTGAATATCATTACTGCTCTAAGAGAGCAGTAAATCACCACTTTTTTCAGAACCACCTGGGCAGCGATTCAGGCCTGGATTTCCAGAACGATAGTGCAGAATATCCGTTTTGGTGTCGGCAAAAGATGTTGCTTCAGTCAACAGTCCAAAGGGAGTCAGCGGCAAAAGGGCAAGCTGCTTTGCTGGCTTCGCATAGACGTGGAAAGATCCTGAAGAGGTTGGCTTCACAGAAATGATCCAGGGTGACACATCATGGACTTCTTTCCTTCTTTCCTTCTTTGATACTTCAAGCTGCGACATCGCAGTGATGCGACCATTCTGAGCCGACAGGTTGTTCAAGTCGGGCTTCACTGTTTCGCAGGCGTCGCGATCAGTTTTTCAGAGGGCTGGCCGGGAAGATGGATTTCCTGCGTGTTGTCATCACGCCCATTGAATCCGGGTACCAGTCCCCGCCGTTTCGCATCCTGATCGCGGACAACAATCCTGATCATGTGAATGATCATCAGAGTTCCCGCGACGCTGCAAAGGATTAATAGAGGAGATTCATAACGAAGAAACCCTTCGCTATCACGCGAGAAGAAGACTCCATCGGCGTGAAATCGACCCGCTTCCCCTGCGTGCAGCGTCGCAATGGCGTTGTTAAAAAAATGAAACGCCATTGCCGGCAGCAGGCTGCGACTGTAGATCGCCAGAAGGCCAAGAACCAATCCCAGGAGAGCCGCGTTGAACGCCTGTTGTGGAATCATGTGGATGATGCCAAACATCAGGCTGGAGATACCGACAGCAATCGCAAGGCGTCCTCCTCGAGCGAGTCCACTCAGGATGAAACCGCGAAATGCCAGTTCTTCACAAATTGCCGGTGTCACGGCAAACACCATCAGCAGCAACCATGTCGGCTTATCGCCGGTTTTCATCATCGCCATGACCTGACGAGCGGATTCGGGCATGTCAGGGAAAACCTGATGTTCAACAAGAAACTGGCTGAGTTCTACGCTGAGCGGATGAGCAACAAAGGCCATCCCCACGCCAATCAACATCGCGGTCGGGGACGGCATTCTCAGTCGGAATGTTGCTCGCAGGCTGGTAGTCAAAAGAACCCCCATGAATACAGCCGGGCAGGCGATCATCGTCAACTGTTGAATCACGATCATACGCATCATCGTCAGGCCTGGATCACCAGTCGTAAGATCGGGCTTCATGTAGGTCATCGCGACAAACTGCAGCATTAGAATCAGGATGAAACAAAAGCCGGCTTCCGGCAACGCCGGAACGGCATCTTTCGTTCGCAGCATCTGTCGAAACCACATCCGAATGTCGAATTTTTCGGCTTCACGGAACAGCACGTCCTCGCTGTTGTACAGTTCGATGGCCCACCACAAGGCCAGCATGCTGTAGCCAATACTCGAGATCAGCACCGGCACGGCATAAACGACGAGATTTCCGGAATCTGGTGCATTCAGCAGCAATCCTTTCAGTAACAGTGTCACATTGACCACTGGAATGACGCTGTAGAGAGGAGTCATTTCTACAGCAGGAGACAGGCAGAAAACTGTGAGTCCCATAATGACCATTAACAGGGGGGTCAGATAGTACTGACCTTCTTTTGTTGATTTTGCAAACGTCGCCAGCGCCAGACACAAGGCGCTGAAGAGTGCGGATAATGGCATCAGGAGAATGACCAGCCACATCATCGGAACGAAGCCCGGGAAATCAAGACTGACAGTATTCTGCAGTCCGTCGCCCATGACCGAAGCCATCTGCTGGCCCGTAAGCCCCATGCTCATCAGGTTTAGTATTGCCGTCGCAATGCTGAAGAGCATGATGGTCAAAAACTTTCCGAGTACGAGCTCGATCCGTTTTGCGGGACTGATCAGTAATGTTTCCATCGTGCCGCGTTCCTTCTCGCCGGCGCCCAGATCGATCGCCGGATAGAACGCGCCAGTCAGAGCCATGATGACCAGCAGAGCTGGAAACAGCTTGCTCCAGACGCTGGCAGCGACTTGTTCTTCCCGGGCTACTTCCAGCCAGGCCAGCCTCGCCGGATGCTGCAATTCCAGCGGCAGACTGGCGGTCTCAAAACTGTGTTTTCGGACCGCATCCTCCCACAAACCAAGCGCCCTTTGCACCCGAAGAAAAGCCGAAGCCGACTTGTCATCGGCACTATTGCGAATCACCAGCATGGGCGGAACAGTCGTGGGGACGTCCGCGCCACTTGATATCGATCTGTCCGAACGAATGCCTGCCTGCATCTTCTCCAGAGCCTCGCGGTAACCGGTGGGAACAACGATCAGGACTTGGAAGCCGCTGACGCCGAATTGATGGCTAATCAGGTCCTGTGTGGCGGTTCGCTGCGTCGCCCTCTCAAACAAATCAACATCTTCCGGCGTGTTGCGGTCCACCGTTAATCCTTGAAGCTGCTCGATCAGTGTGGTGACCTCATGAGCAGAGGCAATCAGCTCCGCATCAGTCTTTTCGCCCCGTTTGAGTTTGCGTTTTACAGCACTCTCGTTGGCGGAGCCCTCAGGGAACGCTGCTCGATCCGCAGCGATGCGGCGCTCGGAAAGTACGCGGAGTTTTGATTTATCTGCGGAATCTTTTTCAAACCAATCGCTGCGAATGCCGGATTCGTCCAGGAGGGCGGGAGACGCTGGAAGGTCGTCCGAATTCAGAACAACCACCACTCGCTCTTGCTCGGTAAACGTCAGCATCATTTCGACGATGCCAAGTCCGAGCATCGGATACAGCAAGACGGGAAGGATTGTGATCATGAACAACGTACGACGATCTCGCAGTTGGTCACGCACTTCGCGGAGAAACACAAGTTGAATGTTCTTCCAGCTCATTCCGGTTTCGTCTTCCTGCTCTTACTTTTATTCGTGTTCGTGACTCTAATCCGACGCCGGATTGCCGCGAGAACCGAGTGTTGGTCGTCGGACCATTTCCCGCACGACCGCCTCCAATCCGGGCACGCGTCCTGGGGTTCAGGTCGCTCCCAAAACTTCATCCTCGCGTCGCTGAACCAATTCAAAGAACAATTCTTCCACATCCGGTTGTTTGTATCTTTCGGCAAGCTCCGGCAGTGTGCCCTCCGCCAGAATTCTCCCTCGGTGAATAATTCCAATCCGATCACAGAGCTTTTCGACTTCCCGCATAATGTGGGTCGAAAAAATAATGCACTTGCCCTGATCCCGAAGCGCGGAAACAGCCTGCAGAACGGCACGAGCGACCAGAACATCCAGTCCCGACGTTGGCTCATCAAAAATAATCACCGGTGGGTCATGGACGATGGTTCGCGCAATGGAAACTTTTTGCTTCATGCCGGTCGAAAGTTTGCCACCAAGCCGATCCCGGATGTCGTTCATTTGCAGAACCTCAAAGATTTCTTGAATCCTCGTCTGCAGCTTTTCTTCGGGGATTCCATAGAGCCGACCGTAGTACTCAACCATCTCCCAGGCTGTCATTCGGTCATAGATCCCCGTATTGCAGGACATGAAACCGATACGAGATCGCACGCCCTCAGGGTTACGGACGACATTGATTCCATCAACTTCAGCCAGTCCTCGAGTTGGCCGCAGCACAGTACTCAGAATCCGCAGGCATGTCGTTTTTCCTGCACCGTTAGGGCCGAGGAGTCCGTAGATTTCTCCAGGATGCACTTCAAACGAAACATCATCCAGCGCGCGGAAGATACCGCTTTTTGGGTCATCAAATTCTTTGAAGAGATGCTGAACTCGAATCATTCGTTGCTCGCTGTGCGATGATGTTCAGTCGTCAAAGGGCCGATTTCAGCGAGCCGGGATGCGTCGATAGACACATTGGCGGGGCCGAACCGGCTTAATTGACCAACCTCTGCTGGAGTTTTGCCGCGAACGTACGCGCCGCGGTCCTTTCAGCCTACCACACGCAATGGACGTCGGATTCGAGCGGGTCCTGTTGCTTTCGATCTTTAGGGCGGCAGAATCGGAAGAACCGCTGTCGCCCGTTGTGGTCGGCATTCAACCGCTTGATCGATATAGTCGTAAAAAACGTTTCGCTGGCGAGGAATGTAGCCCACGTTTTCGATGCAACGACGAATGGTTTCGATCGTGAGATGATAAACGGTACCTGCCTGAGATACGACGTTCTCTTCAATCATCAGACTGCCCATGTCATTCGCGCCGAACAGAAGAGCCAGTTGCCCGACCTTCTCGCCCTGAGTGACCCACGAGGACTGAATGTTGGGCACATTGTCCAGGTACAAACGGCTGACCGCCTGAGTCTTCAAATACTCAAACGCACCTGCTGGCGGGATGTGAGCCATGTCAGTGTTGTCCGGCTGAAACGTCCAGCAGATGAAGGCTGTGAATCCGTGAGTTTCATCCTGCAGCTGACGAATCCGATCGAGGTGCTCAATTCTCTCTGCCAGAGTTTCGACGTGGCCGAACATCATTGTTGCTGAAGATCTACCGCCAAGTTCTTGCCAGACTCGCATTACGTTGAGCCAGTCATCGGTAAGCACCTTCCCTCGAGTAATCTCCTTGCGAACTCGATCGACAAGAATCTCACCACCCCCGCCGGGCAGGCTTCCCAGTCCAGCGGCCTGAAGTCGCTCGAGCACAGTCTTCAGAGACAGCTTGCTGATTTTGGTGAAGTGATGGATCTCCGGCGGGCTGAAGCCGTGAATATTCACCTGAGGATAATGCTGTCGCAGGGTCCGCAGCATATCTTCGTACCATTCGAGGGGCAGTTTCGGATGCAGACCACCCTGCAACAGGATCTGATCACCGCCGAGCGCAACGGTTTCTTCGATTTTCTTCAGCAACACGCTCATCGGAAGAACATAAACTTCGGGATGATCGGGCGGCCGATAGAACGCGCAAAAGTCACACACGGCCGTGCAGGCATTCGTGTAGTTGATATTGCGATCGATGTTGTAAGTTCGGAAGGGCTCCGGATGCATCCGCATCGTGACGGCGTTCGCCGCGGCTCCGATCGCAGCGAGGTCGTTCGACTGCAGCAGCGCAAGGCCCTCTTCTGGAGTGAGTCGATCGCCGGCAACTGCTTTATCAAGCAGAGACGAGATCTCGGAAGATGATGTCGACATTGGGTTTTACCAGATTGTGCTTGGCTGCCAGATCGCAAAACAGTTTCAAACCGCTGCGTTCGGCTGATGTCAGATAATAATGCAGATTTTTCGTCAGATAGTTGTACGCTACGCTCTCAGACAGGCCCAGCCGTGGCGCTTCTTCTCGAGCGATTTCGGCCACGTTGGCCAGACCCAGATCACGAGCGTGCGACAGTGCCTCTTCAACGCCTTCGGTGTTGGCTTCACATCGAGCGACCCACATCGCGAAGACAAACGGCAGCCCCGTCCAGTCATACCAGAACTGTCCAAGGTCCATAACTGCGACAAAAGACTCTGCTGGGCTGTGCATGGCTCGGTCACCGATCAGCAGTACGGCATCCGCCTGACTGTCGAGTGTCGTTGAATCCAAACGGAGTTGTTCAGTCTGCGGAATGACACCGTACCTCTCCGCGAGAATCACCTTCGTCAGAGCGGCACTGGTCCGAGAACCTTCATCAAGGGCCAATGTGCGGATGTCGCCCGGATGAACCCGGCAATAAAGTTTCACGCTCAGAACTTCACCGCGAGCAGCCACGCAGGCGTCGGAAATGACTTCGTACCCGGGCCGGCGGAAATACTCAACGGAGGGAATTAGCGCGACATCCAGCGTGCCGTCGGCCAGTGCGTCGGCCAATCGACTTGGATAATCCAGAATAAGATTGGCCGACGGCAGCAGACCCTCAAGGCCCTCGATCAGTGGACGTGAGTTCAGGTAACTCACTGCACCGATCTGCATTTGTGCGGTCATCAGGGAATTTTGAGAGTCGTTTGTCATGGTTATGGACATGTAATTCACGGGCTTTCGTTCCAAACGGCCGCCTAATCGCACACAGTATATGAGTCCGGCGATGTCGCTCAACTGCCGAACCGGAAAAGGTTCCGGACACTCTCATTCTTCGGTCGACTTTTTCGGTGATCCTCTATCCGGCCCGATGAATGTGACTTGCAGACGATCGCTGGACTGATCCAATCACCCATCGATTTCCGATATAAAGGCTGTACTGGCAACTTGTTACGATGTGAGGCGAATTAGACCGAACTCGGTCCATTCAATTCAGAATTGTGGCGCCGAATGGACTCTCTGCGGTCGAGAACCTATTTATTCCTGCGGCTTGCTGTGACACGCCGAAACTTTTCTGAATCTCGCTGCCAGATGAACCGCAAGTCCGGGCAGCCTTTAACCTGCCGAAACGTGGTCGTTGACTTCTGATGAGGAACAAACATGTCCAACAACCCTGACCTGAACATTGCCCTCGTTGGCTGCGGCACTGTCGGCAGCGGAGTTGTCAAGATAATTCAGTCGTCCAGTGAGTTGCTGACACAGCGCACAGGCCGCTCGATTTCCCTGCGTCGAGTCGTCGTGCGCGACGTCAACAAGCGGCGCGATGTGGCTCTTGGGAACGTGCCTGTTTCCGATGACATTCAAACTGTCATTAACGACCCGGAGATCCACGCAGTGATTCACGTCGTCGGTGGCATCAATCCGGCTCGCGCCGATGTGAGCAGTCTGCTGCTGGCCGGCAAGGATGTGATCACCGCGAACAAGGCGCTGTTGTACGCGCACGGGGCCGAATTGTTTGCAATGGCGGAGAAACTGAATCGAACGATTTGCTTTGAAGCGGCCGTGGCAGGTGGCATCCCGATTATCTCGGCTGTGACGACCGCGTTGACGGCAAACAGGATAGTCTCCATCGAAGCGATTCTGAACGGAACGAGCAACTTTATTCTGACTCGCATGCTGGATCGACGTCAGACTTATGAAGATGTCCTGACAGAAGCCCAGGCTCGCGGTTATGCGGAAGCCGATCCCGCCATGGATGTGGATGGCACAGATGCCGCTCAGAAGCTTTCGATTTTGACACAGCTGGCGTATGGAACTTCTGTTCCATTGGATGCCATCGTTCGGCAGGGGATACAGCATATTGAACTGCTGGACTTATTAGTCGCAGCAGAACTTGGATATCGAGTCAAACTGCTTGCCACTTCGCGACTCTCACGGAATCGCCTGGAGATTTCCGTGCAGCCCACATTGGTCAAGGCCGATCGTCCGGTGGCCCTGACCAATGGGGCAGACAACATTGTCAGCATCGAAGGCGATGCGGTGGGTCTGATGAGATTTTCCGGGGCCGGGGCTGGACAGATGCCGACAGCCTCGGCTGTAATGGCAGATGTGATCGACTACGCAACCGGCCGTGCGGCCATCACGTTTCAGTCATTGCAGCGAATGCAGAATCGCGAGCCCGTTGCCCTGCAGCCCCAGGAAGAGCTCAGCCGCCGCTATTATCTGCGATATACAGTGGCCGATCGACCGCATGTGCTGGCGGATATCGCCGACATTCTGGGGCGTAACGAAATCAGTATCAGCAGTGTTCGTCAGGATGAAACGGCGGATGTTGATGATCAATCCGGAGTGGCTCGTCTGGTGATTATGACTCACCGCACGACAGAGGGGCGATTACGAGCGGCCGATGCGGCTATTGCCAGCCTGGCGTCACTTCGCGGCAAGCGAATTCGAATGCCGATCGCGGATTGAGTCTGGACGCGTTGAATTTGTATCGCGACCTGTGTCGAGCTAAAATCGAATGGTCACTCCGGTGTTCCCATGTTTTTCATCTGATTGCGGTAGAGCCATTCGACTTTCGTGCGAGCCCAGGGAGTTCGTCGAAGAAATTTGAGACTTGAGGAAATGCCTGGCTCAAGGGTGAAGCAGCGGATGGGAATTTCTTCTCCCATTCTCTCCCATCCCAGATGTGCGACGAGTTGTTCAAGCATCATTTCGAGGGTGATGCCGTTCAATGGGTTCAATGGACGTCGTCGAGTCATGACAGGCAGGCCGAAGGAGTTTGAGCGGGAGCCGAAAGAGTTTGAGATGTAGCACGAACTCCTTCATCCGGCAACCTGCAGTCGTTTCCCGAGGACGGAGCGACGCGATTGACAGTCCAGGATTCACTGTTCGGCCAGGTGACTGACGGTCATGTGGAGTCACTCAGGTCGGGCTGGCTGCAACTGTTTAAAGTCGGTCTGAAAGCCTGGCTGGAAAAGTGAAGCCTCTGGAGACGGTACCGGCCTTCCGACCTGTCCGGCAAGGCAAGTTATCCATTCCGGATTGGCGCACAGCGATGAATCGCCACAATGCGGCAATCTGACAGAGATCCGCCAGCGATTTTCTCGCATGGCGTTTTGTCAGTTATTTGGGGAATCGAATGTTGTCGAAGTTGTTTTCCTCGCTGTTCGTGATCCTGGCTTGTCCGTTGCCGGCAATAATCGCTACCGAGCCCAATGAAAACAATTGGCCTCAGTTTCGTGGGAAAGATTCTACGGGTGTCTCGGCCAGCACAGGTCTGCCGGATCGATGGTCGGCCACGGAAAATGTGGAATGGAAAACTGAGTTGCCGGGCAAGGGCTGGGGAGCACCAGTGATCTGGGGCGATCATGTGTTTCTGACCACTGTTGTGAACTCGGGGGAATCTGAGCCATTAAAGAAAGGCCTTTACTTTGGAGGCGATCGACCGACTCCGCCGCAGTCAGAACACGAGTGGAAAGTGATCTGCCTTGAGTTATCAACAGGTGAAGCGCGTTGGGAGAGAACGGTTCACAAGGGCGTTCCCCCAACACCCATTCATCTGAAAAACAGCTACGCGTCCGAAACACCATCGACTGATGGTACTTATGTCTATGCATGCTTTGGCAACATTGGCATTTTCTGCTTCGATTTTGAAGGCAAACAAATCTGGAAGCACGAGATTGCTCCACGTTCCACACGACTTGGCTGGGGCACCGCTTCATCACCTGTGGTGCATGGGGATCGACTGTATTACCAATTTGACAATGATGAGCAATCTTACTTGCTGGCTCTGGATACGAAGACCGGAAAACCGGTCTGGACGGTTGAGCGGGATGAAAAGTGCAACTGGTCAACGCCATTTGTTTGGACTCATGAAGGCCGCACAGAAATAGTAACCGCCGGTACGGGAGCCGTGCGAAGTTACGATGCTGATGGCAAGTTGTTATGGTCACTGAAAGGGATGTCGAGTATTACAATTGCCGTTCCCTATGCCGTTGATGGTCTGCTCTACGTGAGCTCCGGCTACATTCTTGACCCTGTAAAAGCAATGTATGCGATCAAACCGGGTGCCTCTGGTGACATCACTTTGCCGAAAGGCGAAACCAGCAGTGAATTCATTGTTTGGTCAAACATGTTTATTGCACCTTACAATCCAAGCACGCTGGTTCACGATGGGCGACTTTATGTGCTTTACGACCGAGGACTGTTGAGTTGCTTCGATGCTCACAACGGTGAGCAGCATTATGATCGAAAGCGTCTGGAGCGTGGTGTGGCCGTGACGTCTTCGCCGTGGTGCTACGACGGAAAGGTTTTCTGTCTGAATGAAGATGGCATATGCTGCGTTGTGCGGGAAGGCGATGAATTTGAGCTGTTGCATTCCAACGCCTTGGCTGACGACGATATCTGTCTGTCGACCCCATCCATCGCTGGTGACAGGCTGCTGATTCGAACAGATAAACGGCTCTACTGCCTTCGAGCCGGTTCCAAACTCTGAGCGTGAAGAAAGAAACTTCAACAACGCTTCGCACGTGCCGGACGCTGCAAAACTATTGGCGTGACTGTTCGGGGTTGAATCTGAATGAACTCTCCTTACTCCGACGACGATCAGCGGATGATCCGCCTGCAGGAGGGAGATTCCTATGCGTTCAGCGAATTGGTACATGAATGGCAGGGGCCATTGTTCGGATTCTTTCTGAAGAATACTCGTGACGAGCATCTTTCTGAAGATCTGGTGCAGGAAACTTTGCTGCGACTTCACAGAAATTGCTGGGATTATCTGCCCAAAGGACTGTTCAAAGGTTTCCTGTTTCGAATTGCCAGAAATCTGCTGATTGACCATTCTCGCCGTGCGGTGAATGATGTGTTGATGTGCCGTATCAGAGGACGATCGGTCGGAAGTGACGGTGAAGACACGGATCTGATGCAGCAAATGCCTGAAGATTTGATTTCACCAGAGAGTCGAGCCATCGAACGTGAGGTGGCGGCCGTTGTTCACGAGCTGCTTTTGCAACTTCCTGTCGAGCAACGCCAGACGTTTTTGCTGCATCATTTCAATTCTCTGACGCTGTCCGAAATTGCCGATGCGATGGAGACTACTTTGCCCACTGCCAAGAGTCGCCTCAGACTGGCGAAGGAGAAACTACGTTATCTGCTGACTTGTCGAGGATTCTCGGAAGAATGCTATTTTGAAATGCCGTCATCCGAATCCTAGATCACTGCGTTCATACGGCTCAGACTGTCGCTGGGCCAACAGGAACGTTTCAGGACTCTCAAACCATCACTGAGTAAAGAATTCCCTGCCATGCCTCATTTCAGCCGACTGACGGACATCATCACCTGTAATATTTCAGAAATCCTGAATACGTCAGCCGATCCGACGACGACGCTGCGCGAGATTATTGATGAAATGACTGAGGGCCTATCTGCCTGTCGCAGAAACGTGCGGACGTCCGCCGGCAATGGAGAACGGCTGAAACGAGAAATCGCCGAGTACGAAGGTCAGCTGAGCGAATGGAAGAATCGGGCGAAGCAGTTTTTATCCGAAGGTGATGAAGATGGCGCTCGCGATTCGCTTCGCAGAAAGGTCGAGGTTGAGGACCTGATTGCCGGCCTCCGCCCCGAACTGGACGCCGCTAATTCAACGCGGCAGCATATGCTGAGGATTCAAAAGGCCCTTGAGGCGCGTCAGGCGGAGGCAATGCGCAAGATGGAGGAAATGACCGGGCGATCACCCGAGCTTCAGCTGGAATCAGAAACGGCGATTATGTCTGCTTCGGCAGCATCAGAAACAAGATCCAGTGATGTCGAAGCAGAGCTGGAAGCACTAAAACGTGAACTGGGTTCGTGACCGTGACGAATGCATGGCATTGTCGGACGACAACGGATCTCAGCCATGATTTCTCCGTTTTGACTGGCACCGCGGTGTTACTGGAAGATGAATTCCTTCCAAATACCAGCTTTCCCGGTGTGCTCCTGTTTGTTGAGCAACGGCTGCACGCTGCCTTGGGATACCGATTCGAATCGGATGGTACGATCGCGATCACGGACCCTGTATTCACATCTGCCGTCGCGGAGGATTTGCGTTCTGCCTGGTTCCAGAGCATGCTGGATCACGTCGCCAGAGAAGCCAGAAAAACTCAATGTCGATCAATTCGAGCCGTGCAGCCAGGAAGCCAGACAGAAACCAGGAACTGGATGCGCGATATCCTGCAGACTGCGGGCTTCTCAGTGCAGGCACGAGTGATCCGCTGGATTACCCCGGACATCGAATGTCGACTGAAGTCTCAATCGCAGTTTGCCAGTGTACTGTCGCCTTCAAATGGCCAGGAGATTGTGCA
The DNA here is from genome assembly GCA_031424595.1 of Planctomycetota bacterium. Taxonomy (GTDB): domain Bacteria; phylum Planctomycetota; class Planctomycetia; order Planctomycetales; family Planctomycetaceae; genus SXXK01. The sequence continues at coordinate 7,775 of JANPHT010000312.1, read as the reverse complement.
CACGGTTGCAATTGAGGCGAAAACTTTGGCAGAGGATAGCCCTCGATTTCAGTGCATTCAGAAATTACTGGACTCAATCCTTGTCGATTCTCAGGATCTGCCAAATCTTCCGACCGCCACAAGTGGAGAGCTGATCAACGAATGGAGGAATCTTGAAGCGACCATATTCGTTGCGGAAACCCCTCGCAGAAGCATCGGGCTCTGTGTCACCCTGAAGCAGCCAGGCACTGAAGAGAACAGACAGTCGGTTTACGCGATTCAGTACATCGGCGTCGAACCGGCGTCTCGACGTGAGGGCATTGCATCTTTGATGCTGACAACTCTCCGAGAACAGGTATGTCTGGCAGGCTCTGAAGACGGTGTCATGTTACTGGCAGCGTTTGCTGATCAGCAAAATGAACCAGCAACACGGTTGTATCAGAAGAACGGATTCAGACAGGACAAGATCTTCGATATCTGGTATCGCAATTCCATTGAATCATGAAACAAAAAGAGCCCTCGCAAAAACGAGGGCTCTTAGTCTTTGAATCTCTCAAAGCATCCAGCGGATACTACGGTGCTGGAGCTTCAGCAGGGGCAGGTGCAGGAGCTTCAGCAGGAGCTTCAGCAGGAGCAGCACCTTCAGCAGGAGCAGCACTTTCGCCGACTGGCAGCTGTGGTGTATTGAGTGATTCAGCCATTGCTGCAGCCGGATCGGTGGCGGGAGGTGCCGGGGCTTCAGTGGTTTCGCCACAGCCAACCTGAACGAAATTTAAAGCAAGAAACAATGCTGAAAAACCAAACTTCTTCATGATACTCTCCAAATGTCCTGTTGATATGCACAGAGGCCAGCAACGCCGGTCAACACTTGTGATCCGCGTTGAATTTGCTGCAGACGACTCTAACAGCCATTACGGGGAAATCACCCCCAGGTGAGCCCGCCCTTCCGCTTTTCTTGTGGTCCGGAACACTCAAGCCGTCTTGGATGGGCTGGGTGAAGGGAATGCACTGAGCCGAATAATCTGATCGTGGTGGTTGTGGTGTGCGTCGCCTGAAACGCTAAGATAATCGACAATTCTTCGCATCAGGCTCTTTCGTAAGCCGATATCAGGTCTCTTGAAAACGCCTCTTTTATCGAACCTGCTTGGTCGCTCGATCAAAATGGACCAGAGGAAAAAGACTGGAAGAAGTTCGGTTTGCTGCCATATGCGCTTCGAACTGGCTCACCATTCCGGGATTCTGATCGGCCACGTTTTGGGATTCGGAAACGTCTGTCGCAAGGTTGTAGAGTTCAATTGTTCCATTGCCCTGCCTCATTTTCTGACGAATGGCCTTCCCGTCTCCCACTCGGTATTGCTCCGTAAATAATCCGGATAAAAGCTGTGCGCGTGTCGCTGGCAGTTGTAGCCAAAGAAATAATCAAAGCCCTGATTCGCGGGATCGCCTTCGGATCCGGGGCCGCCTAATCCCCACTTGCCGAAGGCACCTGTCACATAGCCCCGAGCCTTCAACAATTCCGCCAGCGTTACTTCGCTGTCAGGAATTGGTTTCTGTCCCTCCGGCGTTGCTTCGCTGTTATCTCGAATCCAGGCGTGTCCCGGATGACGACCCGTCAGCAAGACGCATCGTGAAGGTGCGCAAACGGCATTGCCCGAGTAATGCTGAGTCAATCGCATACCCTCGGCGGCCAGTTGGTCCAGATGGGGCGTTCGACTCTTTTTCTGACCGTAGCAACCGAGTTCTCGATACCCAAGATCATCTGCCAGAATGAACACGATATTGAGAGGATTGCTGGTTGCACGATCTTTCGCCGCCGCGACGACTTCCCCCGACACCATCAATGCTGCGAGACCCATCATCCCGCACCATGTTTGAACTTCGGTCGAAATCAAACGCATTTCCACAATTCCTGACGGAGGCTGGAAAGTTCAGCGACAAGTCCCAAAACAAGGGACAAAACGCTCGGATTGACGATGATTATTCCTGTTTCGCAGGAGCATTGCCATCGAGTTTTCACAAGTCCGGCCATCCGAGGGCGGGCAAACCGGCCACGACTCGTTGCCCACAAATCCGGCTTTTTGGCTGTCGATCGATTTTTTTCTTCACTTCGAATGAGATAATGCTCGGTCTGCCGCATGCCGTCCCCGAGCGACACCCCGCCAGACGGCATGTACCGCGAGCGTCGACGCCTGCACTGCGCCGCCCTGGATTTGGCTCGCGATATTGTGTCGATCGAGCAGAGTGTTTCATTTGCTGACTGTAAGGAGTGTAAAATGATTATGAAACGACTGGGTCTTGCTGCGACTCTTGCCACTGCTGTGTTACCAGCCAGTCTGGCTTCGGCTGCTGATGTCTGGGGATTAAAAGCCGGGACTCCCGATCTGAAGTCGGCGACGACTCTTGCTTTTGGGCCGGAAGATATTCTGTTTGTTGGTGATGCCAAAGGGGCAACAGTGTTTGCCGTAGCAACTGGCAATACCAAAGGTGATGCAGCAAAAGCGTCCATCAATATTGATGATCTTCCAACTGCAATTGCTAATGAGCTGCATGCCAAGCAAGTCGTCATCAATGATCTCGCCGTGAACCCGGGAACGGGAGCTGCATTTGTTGCCGTGACAGCCGATGAATCCGCCGCTCTGGTGCAGATCGATGGCGCAGGCAAAATTTCTCAGGTTTCATTGAAGGACGTAAAGTTTTCTAAAGCGATACTGGCAGATGCTCCGGAAGACAAGGTTGTCGGCGAAGGCCGCCGCGCCGCGAATCGTCGAACGGAGTCCATTACGGACATTGCATTCTTTGAAAACAAGGTGCTCGTTTCTGGCTTGAGCAACGCTCAGTCGCCTTCGACGGTCCGAGAACTCAACTTCCCGTTCGCAGAGGCTGACAAAGGCATTGGCGTGGAAATCTACCACGCGGCTCATGGTAAGAGCGAAGACTATTCTGCCATGAGAACGTTTGTGCCGATGATGATCGACGGCGAGCCCAGCATTCTCGGCGCTTATGTTTGCACGCCGCTGGTGAAGATTCCCGTCAAGGAATTGTCTGCGTCTGGCGAAAAAATCAAAGCCACAACCGTTGCCGAACTTGGCAATCGCAATCGTCCGCTCGACATGATTGCCTACAGTAAAGGAGGAGCGGACTACCTGCTGCTCAGCAACAGTGCTCGGGGTGTCATGAAAATCACGACTGCCGGTCTGAAAGAGAACAAGGGACTGACTGAACCTGTTGGCGGTGGCGGCACGGCTGGCCAGCAATTTGAAACGGTCGAGTCGATGGCCGGTGTGATTCAACTGGACAAGCTGAATGAAATTTCGGCATTGGTTCTTGTTCAGGCTGAAGGCGGTCCTCAGAATCTGAAGACCATTGAATTGCCGTAAGTTGAATCAGTTGTGACTTGTTGAACGCGGCCCCCGAGTACTGCTCGGGGGCTTTCTTGTCGAAGTTTCTGATTTCCTGAGCCGCAAAGTGCCAGCTGCGGATTGTTACTGCGTTCCAGACCAGCACTCGCGACTAGATGTCTGCAGCTTTCGAGCTTTGGCCGTGAGGTTTGCAGCCAATTTCCCAGGACTGATTGCCGTTATGACTTCTGTTTTTCGACCGGCCATTGATCGGATGGCCGGCTACACTCCCGGTGAACAGCCTCAGGATGGCGGCTGGGTGAAGCTGAATACGAACGAAAATCCCTATCCTCCTTCTCCGAGAGTGATTGATGCGATTCGACGTGCCGCAGAAGGTCGGTTAAATGTTTATCCCGACCCCAGCGCGAGCGGATTTCGTAAGGTGGCGGCGAAATTATTCAATGTCGATCCGGACTGGATTCTTCCCGCCAATGGCAGCGATGAGAACCTGACGATCATCACTCGATCGTTCTGCGATGCGGATCAATCGATCGCTTATCCCTATCCCAGCTACGTGCTTTATGAGTCGTTGGCCCAGATTCAGGGAAGCCATGTCGTTCGGCTCAGGCTGAATGCTCAATGGCAATGGGATGCAAACGAAGCGGCGGAACTGCGGAAGAAAACTCGCATTTTCTATGTGCCTAATCCAAATTCGCCGACCGGCACTTTGTGGACAGCTGAGCAATTGAGCCAGTTGTTGCCGGACTGCGGAGTGCTGGTGCTGGACGAGGCTTATGGAGACTTCTGCCAGAAGCCACATCGCGGCGAATTCTTACGAAACGAAGTGTTTGATGGTCGCATGATCGTGACTCGAACATTGAGTAAGTCTTACAGTCTCGCTGGAATTCGTTTCGGCTTTGCCATCGCACATCCGAATCTGATCAGTGGTATGCAGAAAGTGAAAGACAGTTACAACTGTGATGCCGTCGCCATCGCCGCTGCGACCGCTGCATTGGAAGATCAGGACTGGATGCTGCAGAATCGAGCCAGGATTCTGGCAACTCGCTCTAAGCTGGCTGCGGGATTGCCGGTATTCGGTTTTCAGGTTCATCCCAGTGAAGCCAATTTTCTTTGGACGACCCACATCACTGGCAAGCATCGTGAGATTTATGAGCAACTGAAAGATCGCAAGATCCTCGTTCGCTACATGAAGTTCCCGGATGCTCTGCCAGACGGTGGAAGTCTCGACGGACTTCGCATGACTATCGGCACAGACGCAGAAATCGATCGCGTGCTGGAGGTGATGGGCGCAGTGGTAAATGCTGCCAGCTGATGGCAAGGGGTGCAGGTCGGACCCTGACGCCATTTGTGCGGTCCGAGTGTTATCGATTGCAGTGTTATCGATTGCAGTGTGACCGGTCCGGTTATAGGGACTGTGCCGATCCATGGAAATCAAATGGTGTCTGATCCGATAGCTTGAGCGACTTCTGCTAAATTCCTTGTGAACATAGCGCAAGATTTTTAGCGACCCGGCGTTTGAGAATGCCGGGCTTGTCCTGGCTTCATTGTTGTCCTGAATGGTTGCTCCTCAAATGTCTCGCACCGCATCTATCACCCGCAACACGGCGGAAACTCAGATTGAGCTTTCGATTGATCTCGACGGCAGCGGCCAGAACGAGATTTCTACCGGCGTGGGATTCTTTGACCATATGCTCACATTGTTTGCTCGCCACGGATTGTTTGACCTGAAGGTGAAAGCGACCGGCGATCTGCACGTGGATCACCATCACCTGGTGGAAGATGTGGGCATATGTCTGGGCCGCTGTTTGAATCAGGCACTGAGCGACAAGAAGGGAATTACTCGCTACGGTCATATGACGTTGCCCATGGAGGAAACTTTGGTGACGTCTGCCGTTGATCTCAGTGGTCGCATGGCGTTCGTGTATCGCGTTGAGTTTCCGACAGAGAAAATAGGGACATTCGACACTCAGCTTGTTCAGGAATTCTGGACAGCTGTTTCCAGCAACGCACTGATGAATCTTCACCTGCTGCTGCACCACGGGTCGAACAGTCATCACATTTCCGAGGCCATTTTCAAATCAACCGCTCGAGCTCTTCGCAGGGCAGTCGCTGTCGATCCTCGCCAACAAGGTGTACCAAGTTCCAAGGGCACTCTTCACCAGTAGCCTGGCCCTTCCCAGGCCAGAGACGCGATCGAGTTCCTTACTTCGTGGTTCAGCGGTAATGCATGAATCCCTGTGGAATAACGGATCCGACAAAAGTTCACCTGCAAGGACCTCGCCAATAATGAACTCGTGACTATTGCCATTGCGCTGATACAATGTCGTCGTCGCGCAGTTGGAATTGAATCGGCAGGCACCACTTCGTTGAACGCAGTGGCAAAATACTATCGAGTGTGTGCGAGGCAGTCAGGAGACAGTGTGATGACAACGGAAGTCGAAGGCCAGTTGACGGTAGTTCACAAGAAAACAGTAGTTCACAAGAAAACAGAGCTCCCAAAGCCGCGATGGCGGCGCGCGTTCGTTACGGGGACCGTTGTTCTGGGGATGGTGTTAACCGGGACAGGTCTCCTGCCTGCCCTTGTGATTCAGACGTCGTTGCGCGATCAAGTTTTGGCTTCGGCAATCAGGCAGGAGTCCTGGACAGCGACATCTGGTGAAGCTTCTGGGGGCTGGTTGGCTCCTTTGGTGTTTCAAGATGTGCGAATCGCTGATCCGAGTGGACGCTTTCTCTGCACTATTCGAGAACTGAAGACATCCCGGGGATTGCTTGGGTTTCTGGTCGGGGGGGCTGAGGCAGTCCAGATCGATCTCATCGAACCGCACGTGGAAGTTCATGTCGACAAAAATGGCAAGTGGCCGGAATGTGGACAGCAGTCGTCGAATAGTCAATTTACGTACGCCGTCGAAAACGGATCGCTGCTCGTCACTGTTCCATGGCGAACGATGCCGATTGTGGAAGTCGATGAACTCGTAATGAGTGGAAAGATCGGCCCCAATGCTCAGGGCCATCGGACGCTCACGGTGAATGCAGCTCAAATCTTTGACCATGAGCCACTGACCGAGGCCCACACGACTCAGAACATCGCGTTAATCGCGCCTGTCTTGTCGCAGTCGACTAACGTGACGGGATCGGCATCGGTCTGGATTGATAATGTTGAGATCCCGCTGGATGGAGCTCAGAAGTCGCCATTTCCGATCCGCGGCAGGGCTACTTTTCATTCGCTCGAGGCAAGGCTCAAGGAAGACTGGACGCGTCAATTGGCTGCCGTGACGGGTCAGCTCATGGGCAAAGAACTGCCCGATCGCATAGAAGTGATGAAAGATTCGCGAGTCGATTTTGTCATCACGGACGAAGGAATCACGCATGAAGGGATGATGTTTCTCCTGCCAAAAATCGCCGAAGAACTGCGGATTACTTCGTCCGGTATGATTCGACTGGACGAGAGCCTCGACCTGCAACTGATCGTGACGATGCCGAAAATTGTTTCCGCCGATAACTCGGTTATGGCATTTGTCAGTCAGTTGACCTCTGCGCCACTGCAACTTGCGGTCAGGGGCACCGTTTCAAAGCCCGAACTTCAAATGCCACAGGGGCTGGATCTGTTGGGAGAGATTTCGCGGCGCGTCACTCCGGCTCAACATCAGGAAGTAGCTCCTGCAGTACCATCAGCAGTGATCGATCTGATCCAGGGCGTTTCTAATCCTGACAAAGTAGAAGCTAAGAAGGATCTTCCGGGCAACATCTTCAACCTGATTCGTGCGGTCGATAAGGCCGCGAAGCAGAGGGCAAAAGACAGACCATAGAAGGTGGGACGAAAGAACTGATGCGAAATCCCCGGCCTCGAAGTACTTCGCTCGTGTTCTTCAATGGAGTCTGCGAAGCAAACGTCGGCCATTCTATGGAGGGAATGAAGTGGCTCCGTGGATTGCCTCTGCTCGGTAATCCGAACATTTGTTCAGAAGACTCTGGTGAAACGCAATGCCGAGAATTACAGTCTGGCATCGCCGGAGGTGCAAAATATGTGATTCGGCGGCACCTGTCAAAAGATCCCATCTTCCGTCGATAACCTTGCCTGAGGGTTAAAGAATGATGTTGCGTGGTTCCCGTGTGATGGTTTGTGGATTGGATTCAGCCACAATGGTCGCTTTTCTGCTGGCCTTAGTGGTTGGATTCGCGAGCCCAGAGTGCATTGCCTGGCAGGGAGCGCCGTCCGGTGACACCGCTCCGCCGAAAGCCCCGAAGGTCATTCAGCTGGAAGGTATTGTCGAGCAGGCGAAGCAGTTGATTAAGGATGGCAAGTTGGACGAGGCCATCAAAGAAAGCGACAAAGCTCTTGCGTTAGAGGCGAGCGTCGCTGCCGCGCCGGTGTATCGTGGAATTGCCTTCAAATCCAAAAGTGATTATGAAAAATACAAAAATGAAATTTAAAGAGTA
>JANPHT010000311.1:0-7597 GCA_031424595.1 Planctomycetota bacterium | reverse complement strand
GTTGGTCACACTTCCTGTTGAATTTGACGCCAGTGCTCGAGCGAAGCGTCTGTGTGTTGAGAGTGGCATCATCAGCGAAGATGAGCGAGCGGGTGTCAGGAGCGTGTTGAATGCCGCTGCGTTGACTTACGTTGCCGCGTTTGTGAGCAGCTTATTGACACTGCTGTATTATCTGATTCATTCCGGCTTGCTCGGTGGCCGGCGGGAAGAGTGATCCGTTTCGCCACCTGATAATGGGGCACAAAAGTCAACGTGGAATTTAATCGATGATGGGGTATTAACTCGCACGAGTCATCCGCAGCGTGGGCCTCAATCGACCCTGATTTTCATTTCCGGTGTTTCATTCATGCGGTAAAGAGGCAGAAAGCGATAGTAAACTTCTAAAGTCAGAGTCGCCAGCGCTGTTGAGTAGAGGCGTCCACCGTATCGGCCCCATTGGTCGTTGGGGTCCCAACTGCCAGCCGTCCTGCCCGACTTGACTTGTTCGGAAATCAGAACTTCTCGAACAACCTTATTCCAGTCCTGCCACGCTCGCCCACCGTTTTGGTACATCGCCAGCGTACCATAGTACCAGTAGTAATAATTCAGTTCTGATAGTCGAGGAGTGTTCCTCATCAAGTAAGCGATGGATTCTGTGTTCGACGAAGAATCCTGCGGGTAGCCAAGCATCTGCTGGCAGAATAAGGCCTCTGCGGTCATTGTGGGCGTGACTGGTTCGGAATCTGTTTCGCCTTTTCGAACATTCCGCCGATATCCGAACAAGCCTCCATTTTTTCCCTGACGAACACTGTTCAGAAACTCGTTCATGCGTTGACGATTCTTTGCGGGAACAAAAACTCCGGCGATCTCAGCACTTTTGAGAGACATCATCTGCCAGCCAAACATGCTGACATCGCCCTCCTGCAGTTGTTTGTATCGCCAGCCTCCGCTGCGAGGGTCCTGTTGACTAATGGTGAATGCAACAGCTTTCGACAAGGCCGATCTGAGCCGCAGGTCATCGACTTTTCGTTGTGAGCTGGCGATTCTGTCGGCTTCCATTTGTCGGCGAGTTGTGTCGGCCGCTACCAGCAGCAGTCCGTTCTGTGAAGTGGCTTTCGCGGCTGCGACAGCTGCCGCCATGGCGGCGATATCAGTTGAAGTTCTGACTACGAACGGATCAATAATAGGCCCCAGAACTGTGTCCTGCTGCATGCCGTAGGCTTCAGCCAGAGCGTATGTCGCCATGGCGTGGCAGTACATGCGGGCATAGTGCTCGGCCTCTCCGCACAAGTTGCCGTCTGGCTGCTGCTGCTCGATCAGCCAGTCAAGTGCTCGATCGACCTCAACCGCGTAGCGACCTCCTTCATGGGTGTAACCAGCACCCAGGAAGGCCAGAGTGACGAGGGCGGTGAGGCCTGTGTCTGCTTCCCGTCCGGCAAATTTTCGATCGACACCATTTTCGTCGACTGAAACCTGTCCGGCACCGAAATCTTCGGCATCCCAGCGTCCGTCGGGCGACTGACTGGCAGCTAGCCACCGCAGGCTGCGTTCGACAGCATTTTCTGATTCGCGAGTCCCTCCGAACTTCATGGCGGCGTTGCGGCGCGATGCAAGGTTTCGAAGTTGATATGTGGCCGGAGGATTCTCTCGACGTTGAATCGTCGGTAAATCGGCTTCCATCAGTGGTGCGGCGGCGGCGAGGGATTCGCTGAAGTTTGGTGCAAGGTCACCGATTCGAACATCATCGTAGCTTGCACTTAACGGAGTTGGAGTGCGTGCCCGATCCGGCGTGATTCGCGAAGGTCGTTCGGCCGGCGAGCGGTCTGCTGCGGATCGGGACGGTTGGGGCAGCCGCGGCTGGAAACTGACAGCCGAATTGTTATTAGGTTGTGGCCGATTCATAACGAGATCGCTGCCATCGCTTGCTTCAGCGTTGTACGTCGGTGCGTTTCGGCTTTCAATCGTCTCTTCCGGGGACAAGGAAACCGGAGGCAGTTGGATCGAAGAGTCACCAGCCGTGGCCATACTCATTGATGAGTCTTTCGTTGGTGACTCAAATTGCAATTCTGGAGCTGCCAGCAATGCGGCTGGATTATCCATTCGGCGTCCCTCTTCCGGACGCCCAACCTGAGGGAGCGTGCGAGACTTTTCGGGAGCAAAGACATCGGCGTTATTCTGATCGTAAGTTGTCTTAAGATCGGCTGGAATGTCTTCAGCAGCCACTTGTTTCGCACCCAGTTCACCGGAGTCTGTTGGCACGGCCAATTCAGTCATTTCCCGCTTTTCAAACTGAGTCACATCCCTGGCACTAGTCGTCAGTGATTCGAGTTCATCAGGCGTACGTTCAGGTGTGGCCGAAGGCAGGATCTCCGGAGACGTATCTTCCAGACGGGCAAGCTCGATGTCCGGCTCAGTGGGTCGATCGTAAATCGGGACGTTCCCGGATTCCGGTAGTTTTATCGCGAGGTCACTTTCGACGAGTACTTCCGTGACTGTCTCTGGCGGCTTTGGCGGAATCACTTCGGCACGCGCACGGCGAGCGTTGCCCGGTTCGAAAACTTCCAGTCCGAGCAGGCAAACACCGTGAACAAGGATCGAAGCCAGCAGTGACTTAAAGGCTGTGTTTCTGTCTCCCCAGCGAGTGGCCAGCATTGTCAGCAAGTGAGCCAGCGAGGCGATCATTGTGACCACCAACAATAACGCAACCACATCGTCACCACTCAATGGCGCGTTGCGAGCGATCTTGCTGATAAGTTGACTGAGTGCGTTCATGAATGATTCCCGGGACCTGATCCCATGAGGCTGCTTAGGTCGTCGCCATCTAAAGAGTGCAACACGAAGCATCTCCTTTTCTAGGGAGACTTAACGTCCATCGGTTGGAACGCCAGTGAAAACTTTTTGATCTGTGCCTGATGGCAAGCATTCATCACATCCACAACAGCCTGATAGTCGCCTTCGCCATCTCCGCGAATCAGGACCGCTTGATTTGCAAATGCTGCTTTTGCCGCTTTGAGTTCCGCAACCAGGTTTTCAGGCGACAGCTCTTTTTTCTGAAGCAGGATCTTTCCTGTTCTGGCCACACTGATCACAAGCGGATCCGGCTCTCGGCTCATCATTTGGACCGGCGACGCCGTCGGCAATTCAATATCAAACTTCTGATCCTGTGCTTCTTCTGTGAACCGCGCGCCGACCATAAAGAAGATAATCAGCAGGAACACCACGTCGATCATGGGCGTAAGATTGAGTTGTGGCTCCTCAAGCGTATCTGTTTTCAGCGGCATGAGTTAATCGCTTTAGCTGAGTCCGGGAAGCTGATTGGAAAGTAAAACTTCCTTCAGGGGGTTTATCGGTTTCGCGTGACAAGTATATCGGGAATCCGGCTGAGGGATGTAGGTCAGCTTGGGGCAAGGCAAATTCCATTGATAAATCCTGCAACAATTCCCGCCCATAGATACTCGGGAGGCGCACTGTTAGTGAGTTCGGCTTGGACGTTTTAACGGAGCGGCTTTGGGCTGTAGCTTGTTCCATCGGAAGGTTTAGATAGACTCTTTTGGATCAAAAACCCACGAATTCGCGTTTTGCTATCCCTCAAATCCCCCGGAGCTTGCTGATGTCTCAAGCAAACAGGCCTGATCGTCGTTCTTTTCTCAAATCCACCAGTTCCCTGGCGACACAGGCAACGGCTTCTGCCTGGTTTCCGTGGTCGACGTCTGCTTTTGCCAACACGATGGCAAACGATCGACCTCGGATCGGTTGCATTGGTCTTGGCGGAATGGGACGTGGGGATGCACATGGACATAAAAGTTTCGGCGACATTCTGGCCCTGTGTGATGTGGATGAGAATAACGCCAAAAAAGCCAATGAAGACCCGAACATCGGAGGTGGGAAGGCAGATATCTGTGGAGACTATCGTAAGGTACTTGAGCGTGCTGACATCGACGTTGTCAGTGTTGTGACTCCGGATCACTGGCATGTGAAGATTGCGATTGAGGCCCTGCAGGCAGGCAAACACGTCTTCTGTCAGAAACCATTGACGTTGACGCTGGAAGAAAACCAACTGATTCGAAATGCCTGCCGTAAGTACAGCGATCGAGTGTTCTTTGTAGGCACTCAACAGCGCAGCGATCAGAATCGGTTTTTGCGAGCTGTTAATCTGGTCCGCAAAGGGCTGTTGGGTGATATCACAAAAATGACTGTGGGGATTGGCGGTGGTGATGTCGGAGGTCCCTTCATGAAGACGACGCCACCGGCGAATCTGGACTGGAACATGTGGCTGGGCCAGGCTCCTCTGGTCGAATACATCGAGCAACGCTGTCACAGCAACTTTCGCTGGTGGTACGAGTACTCGGGCGGCAAGTTTACCGATTGGGGTGCTCATCATGTTGACATCGCACAATGGGCGATTGATCAGAATGGCGACGGCTCTGGTCCAATCGAGATTGATGGCACTGATGCAAAACATCCTGTGCCATTTGAGAATGGTTATCCGACGAAGGACGATTCATACAATGCCTCACATGATTTCAACGTTGTCGCGCGCTTTGCGAGTGGCGCAGAAATGCACATCACCAGTCGTGGTGATAATGGCATCTTATTTGAAGGAACGAAGGGACGTTTCTTTGTGAATCGTGGGAAGATCACAGGTCAGCCAATTGACGAGAACTGGGACAAGGACCAATTTGGTCCGGAACAATTGAGCGAACTCTATAAAGGCAAGCCGTTTGAAGGGCACAAGCAGAATTTCTATCGCTGCATTTCCGAGGGCGGACTTCCTGTCTCGGACGTCTACTCACACGTACAGACGATGAATACCTGTCATCTGGCGGCAATTGCAGCTCGATTGAATCGTGTGATCAAGTGGGATCCAAAGGCGGAACAGATTACAGGCGACGACCAGGCAGCAGCATTCTTTGCTCGCACGCAACGGCCAGGTTTTGAGATTCCGCGAGTTTAAACAGTTTGGGTCTTTTCGTTGGGGCGCGGCAGGGCGTAATACCTGCCGCTTACCTCTCCGCAATTTGATGGCAGCGTTTTCTGCCATGCTTACGTGCACCAGTGATCGGGCGTATAACGGCAATCAGGAGGCTGGACGCCTTGCCTTGATGGTGTCTCGCTATGGGAGGTTGAGCTGTGGATCAGTTGCAGGCTGGCAGCAGGCGGTCGGCCTGAGAGAGGTACTGATTCAGCATCGGTCTTTCTTCAGCAGGGCAAGTGGTGAGACATTGTTTCAGCATGTCAATCGCTTCGCCAGGACGACCAGCCCGCAGCGTCAGAATCGAGAGATCTCGTCGTTCCCGGTAGGAGCCAGGAATCAGCATCGAGATTCGTGACTGGACTTTCCATGCGGATACCCAGAGTTCTCGATTTCCGAACAAAGATTTCAAATTGTTCAGCATCCGGATCATGATCGTACGTTCATCGACAGGCTTCAGAGTTCGACGGATTTCTGACGCTGGCATTTCAGTGATTTCGCAAAGCCAGGCAATGCATTCTGGTTCGTCCATAATGCGTCCGTGGTTAAACGCATCAATGTATAGATTGCCGGAATCTGTCGGCAGGCGAGTCAGGAAATGTTGAGGAGCTGAGATCGGCTCGAGAGGGATACCGAGTTCATTTGCGACGTTCAGATATACTAACGACAGTGAAATGGGGATTCCGCGTCCTGTTTCCAAAACACGATTCAGATAGCTGGCCTCCGGATCGCTGTGGCAGTCGTCGTCGCCATGAAGATTGAGCTCTTCCGTCATATGACGCACCAGCATCTTCAATTCTTCAAGATCTGATCCTGCCTGGGTAACGGGGTGAGTCAGTCTGGCAATGGACCGTTGAAGTCGACTGCGAGTCGGAGCGAAATCCAGATCGCCCTGACCGTCGCGAGCAATTTCCAGTGCAGCGGTTACCAGGTCCACTTCGGTCTCCCGGCGGACAAGTCGCATAAACTGTTGATCATGCTCAAATGGATGGCTAAAGGACATTGTGTGAGATTCGGCAGGATGGCAGAAGTGGCGATCGGACGTGCTTTGCGATGGCAGTCCGTGATTGGAGGGCCAAACTATAGCGGCGCTGACACAGTGTCACAATGGCGAGTCGCATCGGCAGAATCCACAGTCTTTTGTTCTGGATTCAGCGGATTTGTCAAGGGATTCGTCGAAAGTAGTTCGCTGCCTGCCCGTTGAATTGACCAGCGAAGCACTCATCCGTATGGTGTCCGTTTGTTACGGAGTCGCTTCATCGTTGCAAGGCAGATTTGTCGGGCAGGTGTTTTTTCTGTTTGTCGGTGTTTTATTGCCGTTGTGAAATTGAACGAGCGATTCCCCTTATTGATTGTGAGTTCTATTCAGACGATCTTTGATAGAGGCACGGGTATGAAATTCAGAAGCGGCTGGATGTTGTTGTTTGGGATGGCATTGGCAGGATGTCAAGTTGAAGATTCGTCGACGACAACAGGTTCCGGAGGGGCTGAAGAGGCAACGGAATCAGTAACTCCAGCAACGGGCGAATCCACCGGCAATGAATCGAAACCGGGCGAGCGTAAGTCTGTCGCATTCGTCACGAATCAGATTGCAGACTTCTGGAAAATTGCGGAAGCCGGCTGTGTGGCTGCATCGAAAGAATTTGATATTGATGTGCAGGTGATCATGCCTCCGGAAGCATCTGCGGCGGTTCAGAAGCAGAAGGTGGAAGACGTGATGGCCGGCGGGATTCAGGCCATCGCGATCAGTCCGCTGGATGCAGATAATCAGGTCGAATGGATCAACGGCCTGGGCGACAAGATTCCCCTGATTACGCACGATTCGGATGCACCGAAATCGAATCGGCTGGTCTATATCGGCATGGACAACTACGCCGCCGGCCGTGCCTGCGGTGAAATCCTCAGTAAAGCGCTACCGGACGGTGGCCAGGTTTTGCTTTGTATCGGACGCCTGGAACAGGACAACAGTAAGTACCGTCGTCAGGGCGTGATTGATGTGCTGATGGGTCGTGACCGCAAGATTGACTTCTATCAGTCTCAGCCGGATGCTTTCGATCCGAATGAGGGCGAAATCAAAGGCGACAAATTCACGATCGTGGCCACTGTGACTGATCAGGGAAAACCTGAAGTGGCATTGCAGAAGGCAGAAGATGCGATCGTGACTTATCCCGAACTGAAAGGCATGGCTGGATTGTTTGAGTACAATCCGCCCGCTTGCTATCAGGCACTGAAGAAGGCTGGAAAAATCGGTCAAGTCGCAATCGCCGGGTTTGATGAAAACGACGTGACACTCCAGGCGATCAAGGATGGGGAATGTGCTGGCACCGTGGTTCAGAATCCATACGAATACGGTTTTCAGTCCGTGCGAGTGCTGAAAGAACTGCTGGACGGAAACAAGAGTGTGATTCCGGACTCAAAGTACATCGACATCGCTCCGCGCGCTATCACGGCTGAAAACGTCGAAGCGTATTGGGAAGAACTGAAACGATTGAAAGGCCAGTAATCGAGGCCGAGGGACAGGAACGGGGATGAACCTCGTACGGTTTTCCGCCCGGATCGCAACTTCTCATGTCCCGTCGGCGGAGGGGCGGGGGGGGGGTTTTACCCGCGCTCCGCCGCCCGGGAAGAACGATCTGATAGCGTTAA
>JANPHT010000310.1:0-5752 GCA_031424595.1 Planctomycetota bacterium | reverse complement strand
GGTTTCGACAAATGGGTTTCCCGGCCATGGGTTCATGGCTGTCTTATGGACTCGGAAATGAAAGTGACGACCTGCCAAGCTTTGTCATATTGCCCGATGAACGGGGGCTGCCGTATCCGGTGGGTGGTGCCTTCAGTTGGTCAAGCGGTTTCCTGCCGCCGGAGCATCAAGGCGTGACGTTCAACACGAAAGGCGGACCACCAATTTTTGATCTTCAGCCAGCCAGTGGAATGAATGCCGACGCGCAACAAGAACGTTTGGAATTATTGAGTCAGTTCAACACGATGCACCTTGAACGTCAGACTCACCGCGAATCACTGGCTGCTCGAATTCACAGTTATGAACTGGCAGCGCGGATGCAGACCGCGATCCCTGAAGCCATGGATTTCGCTTCTGAGCCGGAACACATTCAGAAACTGTATGGCTTTGATCGTAACGAGTGTCGCGGCACGGCCAGCAATTGTTTGGCGGCACGTCGGCTGATCGAACGTGGCGTGAGGACGGTGCAGGTGTGGACCGGCGACGGCATTTCGTGGGATGCACATGAAGACATCACCGGAAATGGTTACAAGAGTCACGCGGGGGAAGCGCTGCGAATCGATCGCCCTATTGCCGGCTTGATTCGCGATCTGCGACAACGCAATCTGTTGGGTTCAACGGTCGTCATGATCACGACTGAATTCGGTCGCACGCCCTACGCGCAGGCGGCATCGGGAAAATTGAGCAAAGGCCGCGATCACCATCCGAATGGATTTACAAACGTCCTGGCGGGAGGCGGTCTCAAGTCTGGCTTTGCCTTCGGCGCAACGGACTCGATCGGCTATTCAGCCATCGAAAACCCGGTAACCACCTATGACATGCACGCGACTATTCTGCACCTGCTGGGCATCGACCATGAAAAACTTACCTTCTATCACAACGGCATCCAGCGGCGTTTGACCAACGTCCATGGACACGTCGTGAACGAAATTCTGGGCTGATGCGCGGAGCACCTGAGCAACCGCCTGTGGACGAACACATGCCAGTACCACAATTGTGATACCCACCGACCCACCAGTTGGAATGCTCGTCGGGTCTCCGTCGTAAACCATCAGCATCAAATTCGGTCTGGAGTTTAACCGTGTCCTTCCGGTAAGCCTGCAATCCCCGAATTTTCCGCCGAGGGTGCGAGCATAGCTGCGTGGGCCTGTCTGGTACCATTGATTGGGTTACCCTGGGGGAATTTGACGAGCCGGATCAAAGCGTATCCAGCATGCCGTCGCCGTATTTCTCGCCGCATTTTTTTTGCCGTACTCGAGCCGATCGCAGAGATCCAGCAAGTAATTTTGTGTTGCACCGTTCTTCATTTGGGTGATGGAGCGGCACACGTCTCCGATCAGCCGCTCCAGCTCGAAACGGTCCATCGCAGAAACATAGTCAGCGGTTCCCAGCGTTTGAGCAGATAGTTGATCGCTGCGCCCAGAGCCGAGTTCGGTTCAACCAGTTTGTCGCTGAGCTGTCGCTGCAGCCACACATGGAGATTGTCCATGGTCGGCTTGCTCTGTGACTGCTGCAACGCAAGGCGTGCGTCAGCCGACATTTCTGCGTCACGCGCGATTTTATCGTTGTGGTAGATTACTCTGAAGGCTTCGATCACGTGGCGACACTCTTCGGGAAATCGATCATGAAGTTCCACGAAGTTGCCACGACCGTGCGCCAGACAATTTGCCAGGATCGTTTCGAGTTCCTTTGGAAGATTTCGTGCAAGTCCGTCACACATCTGCATGGGCGAATTCACCCCCAGCCTGACCGAATGGAAAATCAACGCCGGTATCTGGGCCCTGGGCCTGATGATTCTGACACTGCTGCTGAAACTGACCATCACTGTGTTTAATCGAACGAAGGCCGTGCAAGATCGCGAGACGGCGAGATTATCGAAGTGAACACAACCTTATGACGAAAAGTCCCGTACTGAAAACGACCATACGCATTTTTAAAGGCGGGCAGTTTTGGGGTCAATCAGACGGGAATTCTCCTCAAAGGGAGCGTTACAAAAAATCCCGCATTTTATGGTTCTTCCGACTGTTCCTGCGCCTCAACTTCCAGCTGGATGTCAACCGCTTGCAGCGTTGACAGAGTTTGGCGAGTCAGTGGCGTGATCGCGATGATTCGATTGGCAAGTCGGCGCACGGCGTTTTCGAAGAGGTTGCGAGCCAGACGGGCGTTGCCGAAGTGTTCGTCCTTCGAATCGACATGTTTTTGGAACGTGGCCAGCAGCGTCTGGCGAGCGTCCGCAGAAAGTACATAATGATCTCGGCCGCATAGGCCGTCAAAGACCGCCAGCAGTTCAGCTGCGGAGTAGTCCGGAAAATTGAGTGCCCGCTGAAAGCGTGACGAAAGCCCGGGGTTACTCTCCAGCATCGCCTGCATGGGATCGGGATATCCGGCTACAATCACAACCAGCCGATGTCGTTCATCCTCCATTCGTTTCAACAAAACCTGTACAGCTTCGTGTCCGAACTGGTCATCTCCCTGTTCAGAAACCAGGCTGTAGGCTTCGTCGATGAACAATATGCCGTCCAGTGCTTCATCGACGCGTTCGTTAACTCGCGGACCGGTCTGCCCGGCGAATTTCGCCACCAGCCCGGACCGATCCGTTTCCACGGTGTGCCCTTTAGAGACAATCCCCAATCCGCCGAGCGCTTTACCGATGATCCGCGCGACGGTCGTCTTGCCGGTGCCCGGGTTTCCCTGAAACAACGTGTGCAAGCTGACCTGAGTCTTCGGCAGATTCTGTTTCTGACGCTCCTCCTGAATCCGCAGAAAGTTAATCAGTTCTGTCACATCGTTCTTGACTGATGACAGACCGACCAGTGCGTTCAGTTCCGTCATAGCTCCCTGCAGCATGTGTTCGCGGGACTTCTTTGTGGATTCCGCCGGTCTTTTTGCCGGAGATTCTTGTTTCTGGTCGTTTGCATCGTCCTGACCACGTCCCCTGTGCGGAGCGATCTGTGCCATGGCCATCGACGTCTGATCCGATGACGATTCCTCGATGGATGATCGCCGCACCGACTTCGGTGCGGGCTTCTTCAGTACGCCTTTCACGATCCGAAACATGTCCTCCAGTGCGCAGCGTTCCTGCGAGGTGATGCTGCCATCAATCTTGGCGATGATGTTCGCGATGCGCGTCACATAGGTCAGCAGTGCCGATCGTTGATCTCGCAAAGGTGGCATGCGAATGAACGGCCCTAACAGGCTTTCCCAATGCAGTGAATCCGCCAGCTCTGCCGCTTTGGTGAGGCCCTCTTCGATTTGATTCCGATCGACTTCGATGCTCCAGACATGCTTCAGCAGAACCAGCGCGGCCAAACGCTCCGCAGAGTGCCATTCGGAATCACACTGCGCGACCTCCACGAACACTTTGATCACCAGACCACGATGCAGATCGATCATGAGTTCCGTGAACTTTTCGGCACTGTCTGGCAGCAGTTCCGGACAGATATCGGCACATGTCTGCGCACCTTCCAGGTACATCGCTTCGCAACCGCGGAGAGAACGACGAAGCTCCTTCAGCAGGTCCGATTCAATGCCGTCGCCAGCTTCGATGAAATCATCGCTCGAATTGAGCAGGTTCCTGATCCAATCAATCACAACATTCTCCCCTCAGAGCTGTCAAAGCCACTTCGCCGTTACAGGCTACATCGCGATTTTACTGGCAGCAACCTTCGCCCACAGTATTGGGCCTATGTTGTTTAATTCATTTATGCCACGTACCTTGGGACATTCTACTTTCCATAGGGATCAAAACGTCCCTTTTTGCGATGCCGATCCTGGTCTATCACGGTTCGTTCTTTCTTCGCGAAGAGTATCTGAATCGAATAACGACACGCCAACCAATGTCGAGCAGATTCAACTCAATCTCCATATAAGGCTCAACGCGCTCTGCATTTCCCGCAGAACACGTTTTGCAGCGATTCAGAGATCTTCGCCTGGATCATTTCATTCATACAAATTCCCGACAGATCGTGAATCCGACCAACGCTTCATCGCAGAATGAATGACTATCGAAGACTATCGAGCGTCTCCGAGACAAAATGGCTCTACACCGGACAGCTTCAGTGACAACCAATAGTTCGCCCATTAGGATGCATTGTGTTCGATTTTCAAATCATTTCAGGTAGATTGCTGGATCAGAATTCATGGCGGAACCTCAAACCGGCGGAGCCGCCGAAGACGACCCCTTCGCCACAACATTCAGCGATGCCGCACAATCTGTCAGACATGAAGAATCGAAAGAAGACTTGATCGCAGAAGTGCGAGTGGGTCGCTTTCAGATTGTAAGGCGCCTGGGCGGAGGCGGTTTTGGAACGGTGTATCTGGCCCGCGATTCTGATATGGATCGACTGGTCGCCTTGAAGTTTCCAAACGGCAAGTTGCTTGCGACCAGTCGGGCGAGGGACGAATTCCAGCGTGAAGCCCGCTGCACCGCGAAGCTGCGTCACGAACGAATTGTGACCGTGTTTGATTTTGGGCAACATTCAGACGGCCGCTGGTTCATCATTTACGAATACATTTCGGGGACCAACCTGGCGGAAGTGTTGCAGAAGCGTCGGATATCTCCTTCTAAAATCGCCCTCATCCTCGCTCAAGTCGCTGATGCACTACATTATGCTCACGAACAAGGATTGGTGCATCGGGATATCAAGCCAGCGAACATACTGCTGGATGAACAGGAACGGCCTTATGTCGCGGATTTCGGCCTGGCGATTCTGGGTGAAGAGTCAATTTCCGACGACTCGCGGATTTCAGGAACGCCGGCTTATATGTCACCAGAGCAGATACGAGGTGAGGGCCATCGTATCGACAGTCGCACTGACATTTACAGCCTCGGAGTCGTCCTGTATCAATCGCTTTGTGGGCGTCGACCATTTGAGGGGAGCAATATACGGGAGTTGGCGGCCCAAATCGGCGAACGTGAACCGCGGCCACTTCGGTTGATCGATCCAAACGTGCCGCGTGAGCTCGAACGTATTTGTCTTAAAGCAATGTCCAAGCGGATTGGAGACCGCTACACAACTGCGGCAGATCTGGCTGAAGAGCTGCGATGTGCGGCCGCGAACATTTCGCCACAATCGGAAACAACCCCGTCGCAATTCGTTTCCGAACGATTTGCACCATCGTCCAGTGCGACACCGGCTGGACCGGCCACGACACAGCAGTCAGCGACAGGTGGCGTGGTCGCCAGCGACGTGGAATCGAATTCCAGTGGATCCCAACAGACGCCTCTGGATTCCAGTCGCGCGGTGATTCGTGTAGTTCCCAAAGGACTGAGATCGTTTGACGCTAATGACGCCGACTTCTTTCAGCAGTTGTTGCCCGGATCACGTGATCGTGACGGACTGCCAGACTCCATTCGGTTCTGGAAATCGCTCATAGAACAGCGAGAACCAATGACATTACGAGCGCAGTTGACCCTGTCAACAATATCGAATTCGATTTAATTCCGTACGGCGCGAAATAGCCAGAAACAGGCAACCTGCAGACTGATTCGAATTCAGCCGAACAGCCAGACACGAACATGTTCTGTCACAGCGATCAACCGGTTGTCGTCGATGCCCTGGCGATAAACCGAAGCCATTGATCCGTCGTCATGCCCCATTATTGCATCGACTGCGACTTGATCTTTTGCGGCTCCTGCAACGGTCTCAAATGTCCTGCGGAGTGAATAGAAATTGTGTCCCGACTTCCGCAGGCTATGCTTCGTCAGTAAACG
>JANPHT010000309.1:0-20675 GCA_031424595.1 Planctomycetota bacterium | reverse complement strand
CGCAAACGACGACCCAAGAAATTCAAAAACCTCCGAGAACATCGATCCGTCTACAAAAGCCGTTTCCGCTCTAAGGGTTAGGGAAGTTCCAGTGCCATTCGCAGAATGTCCCCTATTTTGCGCGCGATTCACCGAGAGGGGAACGGAGATTTTATTTCGATTGATTTGAATTCAGATCGCTTCGGCATGATCATTTTTGACTCGCACGATTGGCTTGACGGTGGTACGGGCGAGAATGGGTTTCTAATGGCACCGGATCTATTGACGTTTATCGAGCGATGGGGGCATGTCTGCTTTTGTCCGCCGAAGACTTTATGTTGGAAATCTGTATTGAAGAACGATGGAGTAGATTGGGATTCCGACCACTTCGATGCCGAGTTCCGCCTTTGTCACTTTATGAAAAATGGAAAATAAGGGGACATTGTGCTTTATAAGATAAGCAGAATGTCCCCTATTTTGCGTACTCAGAGACGGACCCACGGTGATAACGCCGCTGGATCAGATCCATCAACGAGCGGTCACGCAAAAGCGGTGCATAAGTAGTGGCTGGGAGCCGGATGCGTTAACGGCGCACGTCCGGATCTACGAGGGGGCGACCTCAATTGTGCATGGAGACAATATTGTGACACCACCCCGGGAAACCCGGTGGCAAACAGGGAAAACAAACCGTATCCTAAACACAAAAGAATTGCCCTACTCACCGACAACCGCGTCAACTCTCTATAATGAACCACCCTCAGCCTTTGCGGTTGAAGTTAACGCTAATGTTATTTGTTATGACGCTTTTTGTGGCACTCCGATCCCGTTTCATTTCCCAGAGTCTCTGCCTCGAACCAACATCTTCGGAACGATCCTCTCGTGAAGCAGCGGAAGTGGAAACCACCGGACAGTTACCACAAGGCGGAGCTCGATGAACTGATCGAACGAGTGAAACTTTCTGATGTGGACGCGATTGAAGAAGCTGTGGTGTTTACTGCGAAAGAAAGTTTTGGCCTGTGGCACGGTCGAGCCCGGGCAAAGATTTGTCGCAACTTAAAATGTCGCGAGATTCCTCGTAGCTGCCAGGATCTGCTTGTTCAGATTATTTGCAACCGACTCCTCGCTGGTGAGTTTTCAGAGCAGTTTAAGGATCAACTCGCAATGGCGATTAGATTTCGACCAATCGAAATGTCTCACTGCGCGACGCTGGCGTGTGAATCACCTAAAGCCTATGTTCAACGGTACGCCCAATGGGTGCTTAATAGACTTTCCACGACCGAGCAGATACGTAAAAACACCAAATAACGATTAGATCCAGCCGAGTTGGCGTCGGCGGTTTCTCACATGGCACGTCAATCGCGGCAACCGCCTGATTTTTGTCGTTCGTTTGCACAAGCGGAGTAACCGCGATGACTCCAAAGCAATTGACCGGTCTACTGCTGGCTGGTGTCCTCGCTGGGATCATTTCACTCCCAACGACATGGGTCACATTTCATCCTGCCAAAGGCGGACCAGTCTCCTTTGTCGATTGGATTGGCTTCACTTTAGGAGATCCCACGATTACCGTCACGGGCTTTACTGGTCACACTTTTATTCCGTGCGATGTTCCACTTTGGGTTATTGTTTCCATCTCGATTGGTGCTGCCGCACTTCGTCTCATGCAACTGCAGAATTCATCTACGTTCGCGCTGCCAATGGTGAAAGGCATCGCCATGATCGGAGCGATCTGGGTCACAGTCGTATTCTTGCTGATGTTGGTTGGAGAAAGAGACTCTGTCGGCATTGGTGGCTTTCTCGCACTGATTTGTGCCGCGATTTCGGTTGTCGGCTCCTACCATCAATCAAAATCATTAACATCACCGTGTGCGTAGCCGACGCCTCGGACATGCGCCAACGAACTAATATGGCTTTCACTTCGCGAGTGCGTGGGGACGGCGCAGCGGAGGATAGCGGGTAGTGCGGAGTGGGCTTGTGGTGATACGAACCAGCCGAGCCGAAGCGCAAGGCATTTGTTCAAGAAGCCCGGTGGTTGAGCAACGCCGAGTGGCGTATGGGTAAAGCAATCTGCAGGTTCGCGGCGAGTGGTCAGTTTTCAGTCGCCAGTGATCAGTAAATCACACGAAGGAACGATTGATCATCGGGACTTCGCTCGTTCCTTTGACAATTGGTCGCGTGATCGGGCAGCACGCGGCCGATGCTGCGGCTTTCTGCGTTTGCCATCCCGATTATGCGCAGCTCACCAACTCAGTGCGAACACTTTGGTCGTTGTGTCTATCGCAACATTGCGACGAGGGCTTGCAGGATTCATCGATGTAAAGCCGCATGGGGAGGCCCGAAGCCATTTCCGGAAATGCCGCAGCTTATCCAATCCCCCTGGTTACTCATTTAGTGGCTCGCTGGCACTGTGCATCCATCGATAAAGATTGCTGTCTGTTGAGGCCATTGCTATAAGTGCTCAGTCTGTCAAACTTTGTGTCCCGGCCGGGTGGCCAGGATAAGATAAGTTGTCGATGTTTTTGAAGCCTCTTAGGGAGAAGTCGAACGTGAGCGAAAGCACTCAGGAAGAAGCTCGTGGGCCGGAAGCACAGCAGGTTCAGGAAGTGATTGTCAGCGACGGGGAAGCCAATGCTGGTTACGCGAACTTTTGCCGAGTTTCCAGCACTCCAGAAGAGCTGATTCTCGATTTGGGCCTGAATCCAACGCCTTATGCCACAGGCAAGGTCGAAGTGAAGGTCACTCAGCGAATCATTCTCAACCATTTCACAGCAAAACGCCTATGGAGTGCACTGTCTATGGCTCTGCAGCGGCATGAGCAGGCATTTGGTGTTCTGGAAACGGACGTTCGCAAGCGAGTCAAGGCACCACCGAACGCAGGCTGAATTGGTCTGATTTTGATATCACCGTCAGCATCTGCAAGATTGGCGGTCGTTTGAATTGACAGAGGCTTGGCATCAAATGGATGCTAAGCCTCTTTGTCGATTACGGGATCACCTTGTGACCCAGCTTTCCAGGACTTATGAATCTTTTCAGACTTCAAAATGACCGATCAAGCACCCCCCGATGGTTCTCCTGACGACGCACCACATAGCCAGGAGATTCGCCACTCCCAAATCGGTGCCTTAGTGCCGCCGCATGTTGCCAAGGGCGTTTTCACAACCGGCGCTGTCGTGTTGCAGGGGCAGCATGAGTTCATTGTCGATTTCCTGCTTCGGATGCAACAGCCACAGCAGGTCGTGGCCCGCGTGGTGATGCCTCCCGTGGTCGTCAATCAGTTCATCATGGCTCTGCAGGAGAATCTGCAACGCTATGAAAATCGTTTTGGACCCGTGCATATGCCGGTAATTCCCAACCCGGCTCCGCAGCAACGACAATCCGCGCAGGAGTTGTATGAGACCTTGAAACTGGGTGATGATGTTCAGTCGGGAAGTTATGCGAACGCTGTGATGATCGGACATTCGCCAACGGAGTTTTCCTTTGATTTTATCACGACGTTTTTTCCTCGTTCTGCCGTCTCTCAGCGCGTCTTCATGGCGACGGCAAATGCGAAGCGTTTGCTGGACTCACTGAATCATTCGTTCAAGCAGTTTCAGGACCGCCTGAGAAACCCACCGCCGCCGCCTGAATTCCCCGATTCCGGTCTGGCGGATTTCAATACGCCCGAGGGTGACTGGCCTCCTGGACTTTAGTTTGAGTGCTGAGCTGTCGCTTCTGGTATTTCGGGGGATTCGACGGCCAGATTTCAGCGGACCTCCGTCAAACACTGGTCGTGTGTTATCGCTCCTCCCGGGAAGGCCTTCCTATGCCTCGATTTCGCTACTGTCTTAATGCCAGCACTATTCGGACGACACCAGTCCTGCGTCAGATTGAAGTGGCCCGTGCAGCCGGGTATGAAGCCATCGAATTGTGGCACGACCATATTGACGAGCATCTGCAAGCGGGTGGTACGCTTCAGGAAATCCGCACCGCGCTGGATGACCAGGGACTGGACGTGCCAACCACGATCTATCTGGCCGGCTGGTTTCAACCGACGGGAATTGAGCACACGCGAGCGCTTGATAAGGTGCGTCGTCGATTGGAACAGTCCGCTGCCGTGGGGGCCACTTATGCCATTGCAGGACCGCCGCCAGGAAAGGCAGATCGCGTCCTTGGAGCAAAGCACTACTCGGAGTTGCTCGAACTGGGCAGGACATTTGGCATCAAACCGGCCTTTGAGTATCTGGGATTCGTCGATGACATCAATACCATCGACGACGCGATTGACATCATTCAGCGTTCCGCTCATCCGGATGCGACCGTTGTTGTCGATCCATTTCATTGCTGGCGTGGAGGTGGGCCGATTGCATCTCTGTCGAAACTGAAGAGTCGACAGATTGCGATTTCGCATTTTAACGATGCCCCTCAGGAGCCCATTCCATCGAAGCAGGAAGATTCGGACCGAGTGATGCCGGGCGACGGAGCGATTGACCTACAATTCTACTGTGATCAACTGGCATCGACGGGCTACGACCGCTTCTTGTCGCTGGAACTTTTCCGAGATGATCTTTGGGCTAAAGATCCGCTGGAAGTCGCTCGCCTTGGCCTGGAGAAGATGCGGCCGTTTGTTGAGTAAGCCGGCCGCGCTTCCAGTAGTCGATCAAATAGACGGGAATTGAAGGCAACATCAGGAAGCGACCTCCCTTTAGCGACGACCTTTCGTGTCGCTGCCTTCATCATCGTCATTGTCGTCGTCATTGTCGTCGATACCATCAATGTCGTCGTCGTCTTCATCGTCGTCATCGAACTCGTCATCATCAAACTCGGCATCCGGATGCAAAGGATCGTTGGGAGAAAAGAAGAAGTCACCCAGACCCATCGGAACCATATTGCCGCCCAGCGATTGACGTCGCTTATCCGCGAGGGACTTTAGATCGACAGCATCCTGGCCAAGGCAACGCTCCAGCGATTCTCGCCATGCGTCGTCGCGTGCAAGCGGGTGCGCGGGGTCCTGAGCAATTCGCTTCAGTGCGAATCGAAGGATGTTAATGCCGTCGCGCGTGGAGAAATCGAGATTCAGTGAATGAGCTTCCTGCAGGAATTCCACCGTCAGATTCAACATCTGATCGTCTGCGAACGGCAGATGATATTTCAGGATCGCCAATTCATCTTCTCGCGCCGGGTGACCAAGCGTCAAAGTTGGCTGAAGGCGACTGAGGATGTAATCCGGAATTTCAAAGGTTGACTCATCCTCATTCATGGTGACAGCACAGCGGAAGTCCGGATGCGCCGGGATTGAGATACCGGCGACAATCGATTCCACATAACGGCGATGGTCCAGCAGAGGAGCGAGGCTGGCCCAGGACTTTTCGTTCATGCGGTTGCCTTCGTCCAGGATGCAGATTCCTCCGCGCAGCATCGCTGTCACCATGGGCGATGCGTGATAAGCGATCTTGCCGCTTTCGGCCAGAACGGGCGTGACCAGAAGGTCTTCCGGACGAGTATCGGCGGTGCATTGATAGATGTACAGCTCCTGCCCACGCTGCCGCGCTCCGGAGATAGCAAGAGTGGTCTTGCCGATGCCGGGCGTTCCAACCAATCGCGGGGTGAGCGGCAGGTCACGCGGGTCAACAACCAGCCAGCAGGCGAGTAGTTGTTTCAGGACTTCCCTCTGGCCGATCCATTCTCCTTCGGTGGGGTCGGGAGTGCCGAGATGCAGCGAAATACCGTCAATCGAATGAATTCTGCTCATGAATCTTGGTGTTGTCTGTAAATCTGAATGGCCAGCAGTTCTGAAGTGACTGCATGACCCAGGATGCGAAAGCGAGAACGCCTTGCCGTCAAAAACAAAAGGAATGAGCGCGGATCGGACGGCAGTTGTCAACTGAACGCAACGATCTGCAGAATTGATCGCAAGTCGTTCTATCGGCTCACCTGGGATTCATTGACGGCGCTGTGGACTTTGCGGTCGATGAGATCAGAACAACGATTTCCATTTTTTGTTCTGTCGACATTGAACAACACGGCCCACGTGTATCCATCTGATCGCCGGACCATCAATGAAGACGTTCCGGCGAAAGAGCCCGTGTGCCAGAGATTTCTGCCTTCAGATCGGTCAACGATGCGAACGCTCCATCCCAGTCCATACCACGTGTCGGTGGAGGATGCCTCCACAAATGAGGGTCGTTCCAGCATCATTTCACGCGATTCTTTTGTCAGCAACGGTGCCTTGGGAGAGTCAATCGAATCGATGAATCGCACCAGATCAGGAGCGGTTGAAGTCCATCCGCCATGGGAATCCATGACTTCCAAATCCCATTGCCCGTAGCATTCGCTGACCATTTCGAATCCACCGTCGTTCTTGTTGATAGCCAGATCCCACACCGCAGGACCCTTGAACGTTTTCTGAGTGTAATAGCGAACTTCATCAGCGGCTCGATTACGAAGTCGCGTCTTGCCAAGCCGCGTTTGTATCATGCCGGCCGGTTGCAGGATGCGGTCGCTGACGAATTCTTCATAAGGTTGTCCGGTGACTGCTTCAATCACCCGGCCGAGCATGCAGTAGCCGACGTTGCTGTAGACATATTTCGTGCCCGGATCGAAATCGAGCGGCTGTGCAAGCTGGTACTGCACCAAGTCATGAGGACGAGCCAGTCGGTCCAGCTGCAGGGTTTTGGAAACCTTGACCGATCTGAAAACAGTATCCTGCGATAGGGCTCGATCCCAGCCACCGGAATGTTGGAGCAGATGCCGCACAGTGATCTGGGCCCATCGGGGGTCAACTTCATTGATCTTTGAAAAGTCGAACTGGTGTTGAGAATGTCGTTTGAGCAGATCGATGAGTTTTTGATCAAGTTGCAGTTTCCCATCCTGAACAAGAATAAGAATGGCCACCGCAGTGATCGGCTTTGAAAGGCTGGCAATCCTCATGTTTGCCGTCGCGGGCATTGGCGTCCGGGAATCCACCTCAGAATATCCAAAGCCACGTTCAAAGATCATCTTCCCGTTGTGGGAGACCGCCAGGGTTCCTCCAGGAATGTTGTTCGCCTTTAGAAACTCGGACATCAGCTTCTTAAGAGGCTCAATTTCGCTGCCGATGTGGCCTGATTGCGGCAAGTCGCCGTCAGGCAGCGTCAGTACAATGCCACGATCTGAATCGTGAATCCAGACGGCGGAATGAAGCCTTTTTCGATTGACCGTGACGAAGCGATGCACGGGCATGGCGAATCCGTCTGTCTCATGTTTTTTGGCCTGTGCCTTGAACTCTGATTCGCTGAGATTGAACTGAATCAGCCAGGGCTTCGTCGAAGAATCATTGGTGGACGTAATCTCAAAAAAAGAGACACCCTGTTCGATTCGAACTTTCAGGTCAGTGACGATCTGCTGCTTCTTCGCCAGTTCATCGACATAAGTCGCCACATTTGCGATCGATAAATCACTTCGCACGGTCGGTTCGTCGGCGACAACAGTCGTCAGCGTCAGAAACAGCAGCACCAGCCACGCCGGAATCGACTTAAAACTTCTCATAGGAATGCGGACTCACTTTGGCTATTCGCGATCTTTCGTACCATAGAATACCAGGTTTACGATCTTCCATTCACCCTCCTGCTTAATCAGCGTGAAGTGATCGTATCCAAATTGCACGCGAGGCCCGGCGGTCAATTTCCAATAGACGACGGCGCGAGCCAATTCTGCTTCGAAAGTGATATCTGTCCGCACGGGAACTTCGATGGCTTTATGCACAGCGGACTTATGATACGAAGTTTGAGCAGACACAAAAGGAATCTTTGCCTGTGTGTAGATCTCGCCGGCCTGGCTAATCTCCTGAATGACCGAGCCCTCTGCAAAACAGTTGCCGTAGTCCTTCATTCGCTGTTCCGACCACGACTTAAAGTATCCACTGATCAGTTTTTCGACAGCTGCAGTTTCTGGATTCGCTTTTTCGTCCTGCACCGGTTCGCTGGCTTTGACAGCGGGGATGAACGAGACGGGAGTAGCGTCGGGGGTGACAGCTTTCCTGACGGCAGAAATAGAATGCCATGCTGTCAGATAATCGATGATAAATTTTTGCACATAGGCTTTGTCCACGATCATTGTTCCCACACGAGTGCCGAGTGGTGGAACGTGGCAGAAGGCAACTACCAATTCGGGCTTCGTCTTTTTCGTGTACTCCAATGAATAAAGCGTTTCCTCGCACAAGTACTGTCCAGCCTGTCGAGAGATTCTTACAGGGTATCCCTGCTTTGAAAGTAATTCCTTCATTTGCTGGCAGTCCATCGAGGCCTGAAACTCTGCTGGCCCATCGTCGGTGATACTGTACTCAGTCGGAAGTTGGCCATCGTTGTCTGGAATCCGACCGCGAGTCTTTCCGGCTCGCGATTCCAGAGCGAACGTTCCTTCGCCGCCCTGACCAAAGGAAAAGATGGCAACTGGGTGATGTTTTTCAATCTGTTCGCGAAAATGCTTTAAAGGTTCGCCCCAGATGACAGGCAACTGATGAGCGACGATGCGATAGCCATTCCAGTCCGTCTCATTCAAATCACAGATCCCCTCCCAGGAAGGATTCGGAGGACGGTTGCTTCCGAAAGGTTCAAAGCCCGTCAACAGGATGACAGGCTTATCGTCACCGACGGCTGTGGCTGAAGCCCCTCCTGCGAGAAGCCAGGCAGAAGCCATCAGACAAAGGAACATCTGCACGAGACCCGTGCGGCAGCGGAATGATGGAATCGTGGACAACATCGGTTGATCCTGAGTGAAGTCATGCTGACGCCCGCATTCCTCCCGCGAGCCCATTTCGTCAGATTAGCATTTTGAATCAGACTCGGCGAGCAGTCGATGCAGATCTTGAAGCAGATCGCAGGCAGGATTCAGCGCAGAGCTCTCTCGCGGATGGTCAATTCGGCGGCTGAAAGGAAATCACGGCCTCACGAGGCGCTGGTGCCAATCACACTGATATTTGTCAACAAGGCCGAGGTTGTAGCAGGGAACCGACCAGCCGGGATCGATTTTTGTGGCTGCTTTGAAGGCCGCCACAGCCGCTGAACTAGTTCCGGAATTCTGTTTCTGTCGCCCGACCTCATTGCTTTTTTCGGAGTGATATCGTTTTGTGAAGCGACTGAGGAAGTCTGCCATCGCGAGATTCCACCGCAAGTGACACGACAATGAAGATTTGTTCTGAAGTGTGACATGAAGAAACGTTCACTGCCATCGTCGAAGCCTGAGAATTCGTTCAGCCATGTCTGTTGATAAGTCAGATACCGTCTCAGATTCGGGCCGGTAGATTGAAATCGAATGCCGAAGGGATCAGACTTCGGGCCGGAGGCCAGAAGTAGAGACTTCTCCGACATGAGCCAGGAAGCCATTCTCCAAGGTGATGGAATCCGTCATCGACTCTCGACGATGTTTTCAAGGACTGTTGAAATGAAGTTTTTATCGACGCTGATTCATTTTACGGCGTCCGGCATAATCTTACTTGGATATGGAATCTGTGTTGCCAGCGAGAAAGAGCCCAGGCTGATTCGTACGGTTGAAGGCATCGCGGAATATCAACTGGAAAATGGTTTGCAGATTCTGCTGTTTCCGGATCCTTCGAGCCCCAAAGTCACAGTCAACCTGACTGTGTTCGTGGGTTCGCGGCACGAAGGTTATGGGGAAGCCGGAATGGCCCATCTTCTGGAGCATATGGTCTTCAAGGGAACACCGACATTCGCCAACATTCCAGGTGAGCTTCAGGAGCGAGGAGCTGAGTTCAACGGGACCACATGGCTTGATCGGACAAACTACTACGAGACGATGCCAGCCAGCGACGACAATCTGGAATTCGCGATTAGTCTTGAAGCTGATCGTATGGTTAACAGTTTCATCAAGGCCGAAGACCTGGCCTCTGAGATGACTGTGGTACGTAACGAATTTGAACGCGGCGAAAACAGTCCTCAGCGAGTCCTCATGCAGCGAGTGACAGCGGCCGCATTTGAATGGCATAACTACGGCCAGACCACGATCGGCAATCGTGCCGATATTGAGCGCGTGCCGGTAGACAATCTTCGTCGCTTTTATCAACGGTTTTATCAGCCCGACAATGCCATGCTGGTCATCGCAGGCAAGTTCGATGCGAAGAAAGCCCTGGCGACGGTTGAGGCTCATTTTGGAGCTTTACCCAGACCAACTCGTGAACTGGACCGAACTTACACGGAAGAACCTGCTCAGGACGGCGAACGCATGGTCACGTTGCGCCGAGTGGGCGATGTGCCTCTGGGGGCCGTCATGTATCACATTCCTGCCGGTGGTCACCCTGATTTTACTGCCGTCGATGTTCTTTCCACGATGATGACCAGTGAGCCGTCCGGTCGCTTGTACGAATCACTGGTGAAGCGACGAATCGCTGCCGGTGTCTTTGGAATGACCTTCGCTCTGCACGATCCGGGCGTCCTGATGTTCATGGCAGAAGCGTCGCAGGGATCTGACGGCCCGACCTTGCTGCAGAATCTGATTGAGTCGACTGAAGGCACCACAGAGAAACCATTCACAGCAGAGGAAGTCGAACGGGCTCGGTCCGAGCTGCTGCGACAGCGTGAACTTCAAGTGGCGAATTCTCAGTCCGTTGCGATTGAATTGAGCGATTGGGCCGCCCAGGGCGATTGGCGATTATTCTTCATCAATCGCGATCGGCTGGAAAAGGTGACGGCGGAAGATGTCACCCGAGTCGCCAAACAATACTTGATCCGTAACAATCGTACGGCCGGTTTGTTTGAGCCGACAGCAGCTCCTGAACGAGCCACCGTGCCGGCCACTCCGGATCTGGCGGCGATGATCGGTGATTACAAAGGTCGTTCGGATGTGGCTCAGGGCGAAGAGTTCGATGCGTCGCCTCTGGCTATTGAATCGCGCCTCAATCGTTCAGCACTTGGTTCCGGCATTAAGGTCACAATGCTGCCCAAGAAAACTCGCGGTTCGATGGTGACGCTGCGAATTAATCTGCGATATGGGAACGCAGAGGCTCTCAAGGGACTTGCCGTCGCGGCCGAGCTGATGCCGCAGATGCTGAATCGTGGCTCAGAAAACATGACTCGTCAGCAGATCAGCGACGAACTGAACAATTACCGAGCCCGCATGGGAGTATCAGGCGCGCCTGGTACACTGTCCGTTTCTGTTCAGACAAGTCGTGAAAATCTCGTACCCGTGTTGCGCATCGTGGAAGAAGTTCTGCGGCATCCTGTGTTCCCAGCGGAAGAACTGGAGATTATCCGCGAAGAACAGATAGCAGGGATTAATCAGCAAAGCTCAGATCCTGTGAGTCTCGCCATGACGGCCATCAGCCAGAAGCTTTCGCCCTATCCGACGGATGATCCGCGTTACGTTCCTTCACCGAAGGAAGAAGCGGAACGTGTTAAAGCGGTCACGGTGGAACAAGTGAAAGATGTCTACGCACGATTAGTCTCGTCGGCCGTTGGCGAACTGACGATCGTCGGAGATTTTGACCCGGAACAGGTTGTTCCGACGGTGGATAAGCTCACGAGCGATTGGAAATCCGATGTCGCATTTCAACGACTCGCGAAAGATTCGGTCAACAACGAAACGGGTTCGATGGAAAAGATCGAAACCCCGGACAAAGCCAATGCCGCATACGTTGCGGCCATGACGATTCCGATGCGTGACAGTGATCCGGACTATGCGGCCCTTTCGATTGGCAACTTTATCCTCGGCAGCAGTGGCTTGTCGTCTCGACTGGGCGATCGCGTCCGACAGAAGGACGGATTGTCCTACTCCGTTCAGTCCAGCCTGCAGCCATCCGCAGTGGATCAGCGAACGACGTTCTTCCTGTTCGCAATCTCAAATCCCGAGAACGCTCCGAAAGTTCATGATGCGATTCAGGATGAACTTCAAAAGCTGATCCGGGACGGCATTACTCAGGAAGAACTGGATGCTGCCAAAGCCGGGTATCTGCAGGAGCAGCAGGTTCAGCGAACCGAGGATCGTGCGATTGCTACGACGCTGGAGTCTTATGCCTTTATTGGTCGCGACATGAAGTATGTGGCCGACTTCGAAGAAAAGATCAGCAAACTGACGGTTGACGATGTGAACACCGCGATCAGGAAACATATCGATCCTAAGCGATTGTACATCGTATCGGCGGGAGACTTCCGGACGGGGAAGTAGCATGAACTCTTTCGCAGGCGAGGGTGTTTTTCCGATGAGCAGCAGAATCCGGAGTCTTCCATGGCCCTGATTGAACTTCGCAACGTCTCCAAGACGTACGATCTTGGCGAAGTTCAGGTGCACGCTTTGCGACCAATGGATTTATTCATCGAACGTGGTGAGTACGTTGCGTTGCTTGGTCCGTCGGGCTCCGGCAAATCGACACTGATGAACACACTGGGATGTCTCGATCGACCCACGACAGGCAGTTATCTGCTCGATGGCATCGAAGTGGCCACGATGTCCAGAAACTCGCGAGCCAGGATCCGCAACAAACACATCGGATTCGTATTCCAGAACTTCAATCTGCTGGCAAGAACTTCGGCCCTCGATAACGTCGAACTGCCGTTACTCTATGGTTCTCCGATGGCGGGTCGGCAGCGAAAAAAACTGGCCAGAGAAATGCTGGGAATGGTCGGTCTTGCGGATCGGCTGGATCATCATCCCGGTCAATTATCCGGTGGCCAGCAGCAGCGAGTTGCCATTGCTCGGTCGCTGGTGAACAATCCGTCCATTCTCATGGGCGACGAACCGACAGGAAACCTCGACTCGAAGACCAGTCGCGAGGTTATTGAGCTTTTTAAGCGTCTTAACGAGGAACGTCAGATCACTGTTATTCTGGTCACGCATGACCTGAACGTCGCTCGGAACGCTCGCCGGATTCTGGTTTTGCGGGATGGGCAGATTGTGACGGATACGACGCGAATTGAAGAGGCCTTTGAATCGTTGCATGCGTTGGGGTCGGAACAACCCGAACCACAGTCGGAAACGGTCCAGGTCGATCATTCGGAATGAGTGATGCAATTCGAGATTGATCGCCGAACTGAAACGACATGACTCGATGTCTCGGACGACTGCCATGGATGGTGCTCTCCGTGCTGGCCTGCTGGCCTATGCACGCCGGTGACCTGTTGGGACAGATAGTTCCTGAGGATGAGCGGCACATTCGCTGGCATCACGAAGAGAGCGTATCACGTTACCATCGCAATGCCGGCCCGGCTCCCGTGACGGTTGCCTCCGAAAATGCGGGCCAGAATGAACGATTTCTATCGTTGGATGAGGCGATTCGTCTGGCCCTGAGTGACTCGGAAGTTGTTCGAGTGCTGCAGGGCGTCAGTGCTTCCAATTCGGGGGCAACAATCTATGACACTGCGATCGCCATGACATCCATCGACGTGGCGAAGGCGGATTTTGATCCGGTCTTCAGGGCCAATAGTTCTTTTCGCCGTAATGATCTGCCTGGCCTTAATGCACTCGGCACTGATCTGAATGGGACCACGACTGCCGGCAACGACTCAAGTACCGGCTTCAGTGACAAAAACATTTTTGGTGGAATCGCCGGAATCACAGCTAACAATCGATGGGACAGTGCGGACGGTCAGGGTTTTACATCTCGCAACGTTCCCGGGCTGGAACTGAGCTACA
Source organism: Planctomycetota bacterium (assembly GCA_031424595.1). Taxonomy (GTDB): domain Bacteria; phylum Planctomycetota; class Planctomycetia; order Planctomycetales; family Planctomycetaceae; genus SXXK01. The sequence goes on along the minus strand of JANPHT010000309.1, from coordinate 7,103 downwards.
CCCAGCCAATCCTTGCTGGCTTTGGACGAAGTGCCAATAGGGCACCGATTGTGATTGCCCGCCTTCAGCAGGAGCAGTCCTACTTTCAATTTAAAGGGCGAATTCAGGATCTGGTTCAAGGAGTTATCACAGGTTATTGGTCGCTCGTTCAGGCAAGAACCGACTTATGGGCTCGCGAAATTCAGGTGGATCAATTGCAGTTCATTTTTGAATTGCGAAGTGCTCAGGGCAAAGTCGGCCTGAAAGACCTTGGTGCGCAGTTATCGCAGGCCAAAGCGTCACTCTTTAATGCCAAAGCTCAGTTGGTACAGGCCAGAGGAAACGTGCTTCAACGTGAGGCAGCGCTTCGGAATCTGATCGGCTTGCCGCCGGAAGACATCGGCCGCCTCGTTCCGTCCACGCCTCCCACTCGAGATCGTGTGGAGTTTCGCTGGGAAGAGATTGTTGACACCGCGCAGAATCGCCGGCCGGATTTGATTGAACTTAACCTGGTCCTGATGGCTGATCAACACGGCTTAATTCGTCGACGAAATCTGGCCCAGCCCAAACTTGATGCGAGTGCTGTCCATCGCTGGAATGGACTGAGCGGTCGACTGGCCAGCAACGGGAGCAATGTGCATGCGCCTTTCGATGACTATACGGGATGGACGATGGGAGTGACATTTGAAGTCCCCCTGAGCCTGCGGGCGTCACGAGCTAACCTGCGGAGCCAGGAACTTCTCATTGCCCGGGATCGAGCAAATATTCAGCAGTCGATCCATAAGATCGAACATGATCTGGCGACGGTTCTGAGAAATGTCGACTTGAGCCTTGAGCAATACGAAGCCTTTCGTGAAACTCGTCAGGCCTCGGCAGAGAATGTGGAAGCGCAGAAGGCCAGGCTGGACGAGAACTTTGTCCTGAAAGAGGGCCAATTGCCCCTCCTCGTCGCAATCACCGACTGGGCGAATGCGGTCTCGTCTGAGGCCCTTTCGCTCACCAACTACAACACACAGTTGGCGAATCTGGAGTTGCAGACCGGCACTATTCTTGAAACGCACGGCGTGCGTTTCACGGAAGAACAGTTTGCCAGCATCGGATCGCACGGGCGTTGTTTCGAAGAGAGTTGTTATCCAAGGGATCTTAGGCCTTCGGACAATGCCTCTCGATACGAATCGTCCGACAAAGCTGCTGAGGAATCGTTTGATCTGAACGACTTTTCCCGCCCTGCCGGGTCATCGTCACCGTCGCCTTTGCCATAATTGCAGTAATCTGCCATCGTTGCAGTAAGCGGTGTCGCTGCCAGTCGAGTCAGTTACCCGAAAAACAATTCCGACAGATTCGCCCCTCGCTGGCTTCGGCGTGCGAGTATCCATGTTGGTCCCGTCAAGGCCGCGCCCTCACTGCGAACGGTATCAATTCTCAGACTTCTTCGTCGGACATCCTGTGGAACGCCCCGGTAGAGGAATCCTGGTTCAAACGCCAGAGCCACGCAGTCCGCCGATTCCGGAGGGGCCGGAAAAAGGTCAAAGGTGTCATCGTTTTCGTTGTCGCTGTCCGGGCGTTGCATGATCATGAAACGGTACTCCAAATGACACAGCCGCAGCGCGCAAAGGCCGGGCAAAAAGTGTGATCTCATCGTCGACGACCGGGCCTGCAGACTTGCGGATTATTCGGCAAAAACTGCTGAACGGCGGAATAACTTTCAGGGCGTGTCCGTTGTTTCCTGCCTGAATTCTCGCTTCGCCTTGTACCACTCATAGACGACCGGCAAGGCCGAGACGACAATGATTCCGAGGATAACGGCAGAGAAGTTACGCTTGATGCTGGGGATATTGCCAAAGAAGTAGCCGGCCGTCAAAAACACACCCACCCAACAAATCGCACCACTGATGTTGAACATCCAGAAGCGCAGGCGATCCATTTTTCCGATGCCTGCCACAAATGGAGCGAACGTGCGAACGATGGGCAGGAAGCGGGCTAAAAAAATTGCTTTGCCGCCATACTTCTGATAAAAAATCTGAGCCTTCTCCAGATGTTGACGATTCAGCAACCGTGACGTTTCACTATGGAAGACTTTAGGGCCGAGTTTGCGGCCAATCGAATAGTTCACGGCGTCTCCCAGAATCGCGGCGATCAGCAGCAAGGCAAACATCAGCGGAAAACTGAGGTTTGTCTCCGGAATCGCCACCAACGCTCCCACCGCAAACAGCAGCGAATCGCCCGGCAGGAACGGCGTCACAATTAAACCGGTTTCACAGAAGACAACGGCAAACAGGATGGCGTACATCCATCCGCCAAGTGAATTTGATAAATCGGCGAGGTGTCTGTCGAGATGCAGAACCATGTCAATCAGTAGCTTGATCGTATCCATTATCAATGACTCCCAATCCCTGCGTTCGCTCGCTGATCAACCTTAAAACGCCACACCGGCTTTCTTGACAGTAGGTCAAACTCTGACGAATGTTTCCAAAAGGCAACATTCGCGTCAGCTTTCCAGTCTCATCGGGAGGGATTGTAGGGGTTACAGCAAGTTCATCACTTGAGTCTCCGTCACTATTTGTGTCCACTGCGTGTATTGCTGCTGCCTGGAATTCGGTCGCTTCGACCCGTGGCGGCGATGAGTGAGCCGCGTGTTGACATAGTTCGTGGACGGAATTCGCGATGAGTGAAGAGGAAAAGAATACGGTTCGTCAGATGACTCGCCTGCAGCGGCGAGTGTTGGGTGTACTGATGGAGAAGGGCTTTACGACGCCCGATCAGTATCCCATGACGATTAAAGGTGCCACCACTGGCTGCAACCAGAAGAGTAACCGGGATCCGGTCACGGAGTACTCCGAAGCGGAAGTCGCGGACGCTCTTGAACAACTGCGGCAGCTGGGACTGGTAGCCGAAGTTTTCACTGACGGTGGTCGAGCCGCTCGTTATCGTCACTATGCCCGCCACAAATACGATTTTAACGAGGCTCAGTTTGCGATCATTTGCGAATTACTGCTGCGTGGTCGGCAGCAGCCCGGCGAGTTACGAACTCGCGCGAGTCGCATGGTCAGGATTGATAGCCAGGAACAACTGAAGGCGGACCTGCAGTCACTACAGGATAAGGGTTTCGTGCAGAGCAACGGACCTCTGGAACGGCGCGGCGTGGAGGTTGATCACACCTTCTACCTGCCCAAAGAAAACATGACGATGACTGTCGGAAACTTTCCGACAGACGACGAACCCGTGAGCGCACCTGCAGCCATCGCCCGTACCGTTGCCCCGTCATCAGCGCCTGCGTCATCTGTAGCACTCTCCGCGCCGACGATTGAACCGGGACTTCTGCGTGGTTTGCAAACTCAGTTGCGGGAGTTTCAGTCGCAGATCGAAACGATGCAGTCGGCCATGGAGGCTGTTCAGCAACGGCTTGACCGAATCGAACGCGATTTGGGTGTCAGCTAAGCATCAGAAGAATCCGCCAGGCTGGCCGTTGAGCCAGCGTGTTCTTGCCGTTCTCTACCACAACGAAGTACTCGTGTCATGGGTTATCGAAACCTTCAGGAATGCATTCGTGACCTGGAGAAGCACGGTCACGTGGTTCGGCTCAGGCAGGAAGTCAGCGCCAATCTGGAAGCGGCCGAGATTCATCGCCGCGTTTGTGAAAGAGGCGGTCCGGCGATTTTGTTTGAGAATGTCACTGGCTGCACGTTTCCCATGGTCAGCAATCTGTTCGGAACGCTGGAACGCGCAAGGTTTATCTTTCGAGATTCGCTGCAGGCTGTCGAAACGCTGGTGCAGTTGAAGAAAGATTCACTGTACCTGCTGAAACATCCCGGCCGGATTCCCGCCGCGCTTCGCACACTGATTTCCATGCGACTGGCCATTCGACGAACAGGACCCGTGATGGAATGCCAAACCACACTGGATCAGTTGCCTCAACTGAAATGCTGGCCAAAAGACGGCGGCGCCTTCATTACGTTGCCGGAAGTCTACACCGAGCATCCTGACAGACCCGGTTATGTGCATTCGAATCTGGGGATGTATCGAGTTCAGATCAGCGGAAATCAATATCGCCCCAATCAGGAAGTGGGACTCCATTATCAGATTCATCGCAGCATTGGTTTTCATCATGCTGCGGCGATTGCGAAAGGGCAACCCCTGCGCGTCAACATCTTCGTGGGTGGGCCGCCGTCAATGGCCGTGTCCGCTGTGATGCCGCTGCCCGACGGCATTCCCGAAGTCGCTTTCGCTGGTGCATTATCCGGCCGTGCGGTTCGTATGGTGCGCAATGGCAGCGGACCTATGATCTGTGCAGAGGCCGATTTTTGTATCAGTGGAACGATTGACCCAAATCGCCAATTGCCGGAAGGTCCGTTCGGAGACCATCTGGGCTATTACAGTCTGACACACGATTTTCCAGTGGTGAATGTGGAGGCCGTCTATCATCGCAAGGACGCGATCTGGCCATTTACTGTCGTGGGACGGCCACCTCAGGAGGACACGATCTTTGGCGCCCTGATTCATGATCTCACCGGGCCCGCAATTCCCGCTGTATTGCCGGGAGTTCACGCAGTGCATGCCGTGGATGCCGCCGGAGTGCATCCGCTGCTATTGGCGATTGGCAGTGAGCGATATGTGCCGTATGCCGACGAGCGGCAGCCACAGGAGTTATTGACGAACGCAAACGCTATCCTGGGACAGGGCCAATTATCGCTTGCAAAATATCTGTTGATTGTCGCTCATGAAGACGATCGTGGTCTGGATATTCATCAGATTGAAAAGTTTTTCCAGCACCTGCTTCTGCGAGTTGACTGGGGTCGAGATCTGCATTTTCAGACTCGAACCACAATCGACACTCTGGACTACACTGGCACCGGTCTCAACGCCGGTTCAAAGCTTGTCATTGCCGCCGCTGGAGCGATCAGGCGAACGCTTTCGACGCAGATTCCCAGCGACCTGGACTTACCGAATGGTTTTTCGGAACCCCGTGTTTGCCTCCCTGGTGTGATGGCTATTCAGGGACCGAAGCCTGCGGGACAGCCCCCACGATGTGACGGTGAGGTGGATCGGTTCTGTCGAGAGATGACGGCCGCTCGCCATTCGTCGCTTTCCGGGTGGCCGTTGATCGTGATCGTCGACGACAGTCGATTCTGTGCGCAGACGCTTAATAACTTCCTGTGGATGACGTTCACTCGCAGTAATCCGGCGGACGACATTTACGGCATTGATTCCTTCACGGAATCCAGGCATTGGGGCTGTCGCAGTTCGCTGGTGATTGATGCTCGTGTGAAGCCCCATATGGCCCCGGCTTTGGAGACCGATCCGACGATCAGTCGCCGCGTCGATGCCATGTCAGCACCAGGCGGTCCGCTCCACGGAATCTGTTGACTTTCGCTGAACTTCTCGGCCCTTCACCCTTAATCACGAGACTGCAGGTCAAGGCTTCATATTCCATCGCCATTGAACGCCGAGGCGCCGACCGGGTTGATCGGCTGAATGTCCGACGGGCGGAATACAGTCAGAAGGATTTGCTGCATCAACTGCGGTTTACAGCAACGCGACGTCGGGATTGTCATTCGCTGCGATTCGATTTCGGGCATGGTCGGACCACGGACCGCGAGAATCATGCTGCAAGTACTGTTTCCAGTAACTTACCGCTTCCCGCTCCCGCTCGGTTCGCTCCAGCAGCTGAGCATAATGCAGTAAGGCCTCCGGATTTGCCGAGTGGATTGAGATGGCGGTAATCAGCGACTGCTCGGCCAACTCAAGCTGCCCCTGTTCGGACTGCAGGCAACCCAATTGAGTCCATGCTTCGATAAAATCGGGCGCTGATTCAATCGCACAGTAGTAACGCTCGATGGCCGCCTCAACTCGTCCTGCTCGAAACAAAGCATCGGCCAGGTGAAAGTTGATATCGGCGGGATCTGGAAACAATGTCATGGCGTCTTCGTCATGATGTTCCACACCGCCGCGCATCGCCGATTGTTCTGAGCCCAGCAAACTCAGTCCGTTCCGAAACGAATTGATGGCCGATTCGAACTCAGATTCTTCCGTTAACCGACAACCTTCATGAAACCATTCTTCGGCATTCCAGTCCGTCATTTGACGTTCGATGAGTGGCTGCTGCAGAGCGGAGAACGGCAGGGAGACAGGCCCATCATCGTCACCATTGTGAAAATCTTCATCGGCGTCTGCTGGTTCAAAAACACCGGCAGGGCGCTCAGCCGAATCGAAGTCGAGAAGCCTTTGGCCGGTTCGAGGGTTCAGCACTCCTCGGTTATCTCGCATCAGAAGTTTGTCGTCCTGCACAAGTAGATTCAGCTGAGCAATCGAACGATCCGTTCCGGAAATTGACAGACTCAACTCCGCCAGACTCTTTTCCAGAGTCTGAGGCGAAACACCCTGTTCCAATAACGCAGCTAACCGGCGAGCACTGGCCACTTCTCGGTAGTCAAAGTAGGGAAGTCGACATACTCGACGCACAGGCTTGATCAAGCCAAGTCGTGCCCAGCGTCGAATCATACGGACCGGAATATCGAGCAGTCGGCTTAGCATCGCGGGTGTGTGCGCGCGGCGGATTTCTTCCCGATGATCGTCAAGTCCCAGCAATTGCAGCCAGTCCGATTCGGCCACAATTCGCACATCAGAACCGTCTGCGATGAGTTGCATCACCTGTTGCAGCTTTTGAGAAGTTCCCCCGTCTTCTTCCAGCGGCCAACCTTCTTCGCCAATCACAAGCATTGTGGTAGCACCACTCACGGATTGGATTGCTCGCCCGCCGTATTGCTCCACCATTTTGCTGGCATCGCGGTGAACCATCGAAGCCAGCGTCCCCGTAAAGGCAACGGTTTCGCCGGACAGCGGAAGCGAACTGACCGCCTCCGGCCCCCCGCGCGAGGATTCTGTCAATGCGTCATGCGATTCAGCCGCACGCGATTCGGGCGCATGCGATTGAGCGGAAAGGATTAGGCCGGGATCTGAGGAATTCCGGTCGGTCACCGGCAGGCTTTCCATAGTGAAGGTGAAAATCGTTCAGCAACAAAGCCGAAATTTCGAAGATCGGAAACTCGAACTGTTTTGCTCGAAGATACCGTCGAAAAATGGTCATGGGTAGCAATCGGGCGATCTACTGCTATAAGACGACAAAG
>JANPHT010000308.1:0-3275 GCA_031424595.1 Planctomycetota bacterium | reverse complement strand
AGGCCCTTGTCAGCGACCACAGGAACAGCCTCGACGGCCTGCAGTCGCTTCACGTGATTATTGACCGCACCTCGATCAATGCCCAGTATTCGAGCGATTTCCCGGTTCGAGTGACCGGATCGATGCAGTGTCTCGATGGATTGAATGCTGGCCATTGATAGCTGATTGGACATGTCGCACCCTCCCAGCAACTTCAGTGCTGAAATGGTTCAACATAACCAATCCCTTCAGTGGCCGGTTTTCACCCGCACATTCGTGGCCGGTTTTGACCGCGCAATGACACTTGTGTCGATGAAATCCGTGGAGAAATACAACGAAGCTGTCGCATTGTTATGCGATCTTCGCGAAGCTCTTGGTCCGGACCTCGGGCCTGAGTTTACATCACTGACCGCCGCCGAGCTCCGCAAAATCTTTCCACGAGCAAATGGTCTGGTAGCAAAGCTGAAAGAACATGGGTTTCTTTAACGTTGGGGGTGACTTTCCAGCAATTGATCGACACATGAAGAAACGGTCTCCACTGACGATGAATTTACCGCTAAACTGGACAACGCTTCTTTTCCTGCCAAGTCGATGGGCTGAGAATTCATGGCCAACCATTCCGTCAATCCAACACACGTTCTGAGATTGGATCGAACATCGATTTCCATCTCAGATGACTTTGATGAACCGGAAATGACTCAGTGGTGGCATGCTCAGACCGCTGAATTCCGGCTTCAGCATATGATTGCACTCAGGGCGATGAACTATGGTGATCGAGCTTCCGCCAGACTTCAAAGAGTTCTTGAGATTGCTGAACTTCCATCGCGTTGATTATCTCATTATCGGCGGATTTGCCGTTGGATTCCATGGCTACCCACGTTCGACGAGTGACATCGACGTATGGGTCAGCAAGTCACCAGACAATGCCGAACGGATCGTCGCGGCTATTCGTGAGTTTGGATTTGCGACACCGAATCTGACGCCGGAGCTGTTTCTTCAGCAACGGAAGATCGTTCGGATGGGGCATCCTCCAGTTCGAATTGAAGTCATGAATGAGATTGATGGAGTGTTGTTTGAACAATGTCGAGCCGGCTGCGTCGCAACGAACTTTGATGGTGTTCCGGTTTTCGTCATCGGCCTGGCAGACCTGAAATCGAACAAGCAGGCCAGCGGCAGGCCCAAAGATCTGGATGATTTGCAGCAGTTGCCCTGAAGTTTCTCGGCCGACTATGACATGATCTGTCATGGTTTCTGATTATGCTCGTGCGGCAAGATTGGTGAGACCAATCTTTATCCGCACGGAGGCCTGTTCGTTCGCTGATGACGAAAGAGGCCAGAAATGATCGACGCAACCAAAAGCTCCAATGACGAATGCGTATTACCCGAAGAAGCGCAGACGTGCTCAACTGCAATCCCGCTGAGCAGTCCCTGCGATTCACTGAACACTGAAAACCGAACACCGAAAACCAGCGTCGAAGACGCTCCCGACATGATCCCCGTTCGCATGCTGAACGAATTCACCTATTGCCCGCGGCTGGGTTATCTGGAATGGGTCGAAGGAGAATGGTCCAGTAACCTCGAAACCATGGAGGGCACATTTGGGCATCGACGAGTCGATCAGGCAACAAAAAGGGCGAAAAGGAAAGCAGAGAGTGGAGAGCAAAAGACCCAGGAAACGAATAACGACGGTCAGAGCTCGAAAAATGAAAGTGACTCATCCGAAAACCGGAAACTTCAAACCGAAAACTCTATCCACTCCCGCTCTTTGATGCTGTCAGCTCCATCTGAAGGTCTGTTGGCAAAACTTGATCTTCTGGAAATGGACGGGATGGAAGTCACTCCGGTCGATTACAAGCGTGGTAAGGCTCCGGCAATTCCAGAAGGTGCCTATGAACCGGAACGTGTCCAGTTGTGTGCTCAGGGATTAATCCTGCGAGCCAATGGGTTTCGCTGCGACCGGGGTGTCTTGTACTTCATTGCTTCGAAGACGCGCGTCAACGACAATGGATTTAAGTCTATTGCCTTCCCGTTGATTGGTGCCGGTTCTGGTAGCTTCAATCAGGGGCAGGCAAAGTCTTTGATGCTGGATGAACTCAGCAAACTTGATGTGCCGATGCTGGTGAAGATCGTCGTCTTCACGAAAGCGAAGACATGATGCATCTAATAGAATCCCTTCCAAACCTTGGTCCCAAAAGCAGCCAATGGCTTCGTGATGCCGGAATCACCACGATTGCGGAACTGGAGCAGCTTGGTTCTGTTGCCGCATACCAACTGGTCAAGCTGCGACAGCCAAAAGCCAGTCTGAATCTGCTGTGGGCAATTGAGGCGGGACTTACGGTACGAGACTGGAGAGAACTGCCGCAGTCCACAAAACAACGACTTCGTAAGGAAGCGGACGGAGTGTGAGATCGTATGAGCAATAAATCTTCATACAAACATGTGCAACATGCACCGCTCTGCCTGCTGCTCTATATCCTCGCCAACGTTTTTCTCGTGACTGGTTTGGTTTTGAAAAGTGAGCCGCCAATCCCGTGGTTGTTCCCGCCGATTGGCTTGCTCATACTGGCTCTTGCTGCCTCATTTCATCATCTCACCGTGGAAGATCAAATCGACCGGCTGTCAATCTGCTTTGGTCCGATACCACTGCTTCGACGAACAATCCGATACGATGACATCATCAGTGCAGAAATCGGACGGACGACGATGCTTGATGGATGGGGCATTCACATGAGCTTGCGTGGTGGATGGGCCTGGAACTTGTGGGGGCGAGACTGTGTTGTGCTGCAACTTCGAAAGGGTATTCTGAGAGTTGGGACGGATGACGCCGAGAACCTTGCTGATTTCGTCAATCAGAAGATCAGTACGCAGAATAAACCATGACCAACAACCTATTCACGGATCTTCCCGAAAACCTTCCTGACGAGCTTCTTACAACGCTTCTCAAATCCGGCAACATCCGAATTGAACGGATAGTTTCCCACGGACATGTCTCGCCAGAAGGATTCTGGTATGACCAAGACGAACATGAATGGGTGATTGTCCTGAAAGGAGCAGCGAGACTCCAATTCGAAGACAGCATTGCGGAAATGAAGCCCGGCGATTTTGTGAACATTCCCGCCCACAGAAAACACCGAGTCGAATGGACGACTCCTGACGAACTAACAATTTGGCTCGCCGTATTTTATAAAGATTGAATGAACAATCTGCAACAACAATTCAACGACCAGCAATTCTCCAACGAGTACCAGTTGGTGAACGGCGTTGCCATGCACACTGAGAATCCTGAAAATTTCCAG
>JANPHT010000307.1:0-2580 GCA_031424595.1 Planctomycetota bacterium | reverse complement strand
GTTGAACGATGGATTCGTCTGCTGGTCGTTCTTCGAATGATTGCATCGGCCTGTCCGGATAAACCTGCCACCAAAACTTTTACCGCTGCACCAGCAATTGCAACGCCTCTACGGCTTCATGAAAGCGATAAAATACCGTTGACAAAGGCATCTCCAACTCCCTCGAGATCTGTTCAAACGTCAGATTCTGCAGGTATCGCAGGTGAATGATCTTCTGATACTGAGCTGGCAGTTTTTGCAACGATTGCAGCAGCAGGCTGGCGTCTTCATGGAGGGCGGCAATTGCAGAGGGCGACGCGGCAGGATCTTCGAGTTCGCTAACGGACGTCTTTTCGTCTTCTCGTCCCAGCCGCCGTTTTTCTGCCACCTGATGCCGTCGCAAGCCGTCCACCAGACGAGAATGAAACAGCTCGCGAAGCCAATTTCTGAACTCGTTCGCGGTATCTCCTTCAAACAATTCGAACTGCTTTCCTGCGGTCATCATTGTGTCTTGAATCAGATCCGACAACGACATTCGTCGCCTGAAGCGTTGCCCCAGCTTTTGATCCGCGATCTCCATGAGTGCCGGCCGAAACGACTCCAGCAGTTGACCCAGACCAGAATTGGAACCATTCCTGGCCTTCTGGAGAAAGTGTGCAAGATCACTATCGCTGGCGGAACTCGCCAATCTGTTCATATCTGCGTCGACCATTCAACACTGGCCTCATTGTGCGCGGAGTCGGGGTTGGCATTGACCCAAAGTCTGCAGGCAATAAGGAACGAATGCAAGCGGGATTTGAAGTCTTAACAATTCCGCAGCGGCTCACCTCACGGTCATTTAGAGGAACAAACAAAACCGGGACAGGCACCCTTGAATGACAGTTTTGTCGCATTTTCATGGTTCGCACGGAAGCCATCCCGGTTCTGCCACGCCTTCTTAGCCCATCATTTAGAAGAAACTTGTCCCCTATTCTGCCATTTCGCCGGATTCTTTTGGAAATCCCGAGTCGCATTTCGGCTGTCAGGAAGCCGAGGGCTGCGCGATACGGATTCGAGCTTTCGGCCAGCATGAATTGAAGAGAAAAGGCGACTCTCGCCCCTTCGTTATTCATTGAGGTATCCAGACGCTGGATTGTTGTCAGAAAAGAAGAAAAGAAATCGACATGGCAAGTGCATTTCTGAAGCGTGTGTCTTCATGGTTTCCACAGAAAACGACAAGTTCAGTCAAGGCAAGCGGGCGAAAGCGTCAGCTTTACGGTTTTTCACATTCTCAACCGGCGTGGCTGGCCTCTGAATCACTCGAAAGTCGGACTTTGCTGGCCGCTGCGTTCCCGGAATTCGTGGATCCCAACCCAGCAACTGGCAATCAATTCGGTGCGCAGGTTGTCCCTCTCAGCACCGGCAATGTGGTCATCACCTCGCCATCCGACGACGCCGGCGGTACCGATGCCGGAGCCGTGTATTTGTTCAACGGTGCCACTGGAGCGCTGATCAGCACGTTGAGAGGTTCAACGGCGAACAACAATATTGGAAGCGGTGGAGTGACCACGCTGACTAATGGCAATTATGTCGTCAAAAGCCCTCTTTGGGATAACGGTACGGCAACTGATGCTGGTGCAGCAACGTGGGGCAGCGGAACGTTGGGAATTAGTGGTTCGGTCAGCTCAACAAACAGTTTGGTTGGTACAACGGCCGCCAACAGCGTCAGCTCCGGCGGCGTTATCGCTCTCACAAACGGAAACTATGTCGTTAACAGCTCCCTGTGGGATAACGGCGCGGTAATCAATGCAGGAGCAGTGACTTGGGGAAGCGGGACCACTGGAGTGAAGGGTTCCGTTGGATCGGCGAATAGTCTGGTGGGATCCGTCTACGGCGACATGGTTGGTTTAGGGGGCGCAACTGAGTTGACCAATGGCAACTACGTTGTGGCAAGTTCCAACTGGGACAATGGTGCAGCCACCGATGCCGGGGCGGTCACTTGGGGAAGCGGGACCAGCGGAGTCAAAGGAGTTGTCAGCTCAACCAATAGTCTGGTGGGTGGTGCTTCCGAAAACGCAGTAGGGTCAGGAGGCGTTATAGAGTTAACGAACGGGAACTATGTGGTCGCCAGTCCATACTGGGACAATACAGCCACCTTTTACGTTGGCGCAGTTACATGGGGAAGCGGGACGAGTGGTATCAAGGGCGTTATCAGCACCAGCAACAGCTTAGTTGGATCCTCAACTAGCGACAACGTTGGAAAAGACGGCGTTACGGCTCTCACGAATGGAAATTATGTCGTTCGCAGCTCCGGATGGGACAATGGTTCGACGCCAAATGCAGGCGCTGTCACTTGGGGTAACGGGACGGCGGGTGTCAAAGGTTTCGTGAGCTCGAGTAACAGTCTGGTTGGCTCGACAGCAAACAACAGCGTTGGCTCTGGTGAGGTACAAGCGCTTAGCAATGGGAACTACGTCGTATCTAGTGCGTGTCCTGAAAAGCGTTCGGTCAGCGGTATCGCTGGCAGAAACAAGTCCTACGTGTGACTGAAGAATCTGCTTAAGCTGACGTCTGGGTGTTGCCAGTTCGTGTGTGAGTTGAAAAAGCGGCGTTTCGAAGCGG
>JANPHT010000306.1:0-1711 GCA_031424595.1 Planctomycetota bacterium | reverse complement strand
CAAAAAGGGCGACTTGCGAATCATAGGCGAAAGCAAGCCTGTTCCATTCATCACGATGTTTGTTGCGACAGCGATTCCGCAAAAGGACGTTGATCAGGTCTCTGCAGCTCTCGACGAGGTTGGCCTCAACGCGCAGCTGTTGATCGATCTTGAGACCGCGTCTGGATTCGTGCCGTGGGATGAGTCAGCAGTTCCAGCGACGTCTGCTTTGGACTTAAAAAAAAAGCCCTAGTCCTTGAAGGTTCTGAGCAAGCCGTTCTGACAAGTGGGCTGGGCTCGGATAAAGTTTCCAACAACGCCGACTGGCCCGGTTGGCGCGGCGCAAACCGTGATGCCCAGGTTGTCTGGCTGCCTGACTCACTTCCGGACGTCGCCGATTTTGAATGGACGGCCGAACTGACTGGCGAAGGCCTGGGAGGCATTGCTGCGGCTGCAGGGCACGTTGTTGTCGGTAGTCGGGATGTGCTGGATCGGAATGACGTCTTTCAATGCTTCCGCATGGAAGGCGGAGAACTGGTTTGGCAACACGCGTATCCCGCACTGGGAAAACTGGATTACGGCAACGCTCCTCGAGCAACTCCGCTGATCAATGGCGAATGCGTTTTTACGCTTGGCGCGTTTGGGCATCTGTGCTGCCTGGAGATTGAAACTGGAATCATGCTTTGGCAAGTCAACATTGCCAAAGACTTTGATGCTCCCAAAATGCTCTGGGGGCATTCCGGAAGTCCGTTGCTCGTCGGAAACAAGCTGATACTTCAACCCGGTGGAAAAGACGCATCTATCGTCGCTCTGGATTCAGAAACTGGCGATGTGATCTGGAAGTCTCCGGGGATTGATCCATCCTACTCCTCGTTGCTGCTGAAGAAGACCGGCGAGATTAAGCAAGTGATCGGCTATGACGCAAAGTCCCTTGGTGGCTGGGACGTCGAAACGGGGCGACGACTATGGACATTGGTGCCTCCCGAGAAAGGTGACTTCAATGTTCCGACGATGGTCTCTTTTGAAGAACAGTTGCTGGTGACTTCTGAGAACAATGGAACTCGGCTGTATCACTTCAATTCCGACGGATCGTTGCATTCGGAACCGGACGCGATCAACATGGATCTGAAGCCGGATTCTCACACACCGGTGATTTCAAATGGTCGAGTGTTTGGGATCTGGAATGAGTTCTATGGCCTTGATCCAAAACAGGGATTACAGACAATTGCCACAATCAGCGACGATGCTTTTGCGGGTTACGGTTGTCTTATCGCGAGCGATTCACGCTTATTGGCCCTCAATGATGATGGAGAGCTTCTGCTCATCTCGACAGATCAGAATGTACCAGAAGTTGTTTCGAGACTGAAACTGCAGCGTGAGCGCAAACAGATCCTGTCTCACCCGGCTATAGCAGGAAACGCGATCTACGTTCGCATGGGAAAGGTATTGGCGAAGTTGCGCATTCAGCACTGAGGACTCAACTCTCACCATCCACCAGATCCCAGAATTCTGCTTCGTTGGGATCCGCTTTTCTGACGCATTTAGCGGCTACTTTTTTCCGGATGTTCGACCTTTCGTACCCTGAAATTAGCTAGTGCGTGTCCTGAAAAGCGTTCGGTCAGCGGTATCGCTGGCAGAAACAAGTCCTACGTGTGACTGAAGAATCTGCTTAAGCTGACGTCTGGGTGTTGCCAGTTCGTGTGTGAGTTGAAAAAGCGGCGTTTCGAAGCGG
>JANPHT010000305.1:0-2656 GCA_031424595.1 Planctomycetota bacterium | reverse complement strand
CGACAAAGACATCGCGGACTCCATTCGTATCGCCGTCGACCAGATTACTGGCATTGCTTTCAAAGACCACAGACGCACCATCACCGCTGATGCACGGGAGCTGTGAATAGCTATTTCCCAGCTGATTGAGGCTGTTTTTCGACACCAGCGTAATCGCGTTGGACTCCAGGTTCTTCACAAAGATATCAGTCGTGGCATTGTCGTCCACCAGACTGCTCAGATTGGTCGCATGACTGGTAAATGCCAGAGAGTGACCGTCCGCACTGATCGACGGAAACTGAGAATCATCATCCCCTTCCACGCTGCTGGCCGAACTCGAAACCAGAACGATTCCACCAGTCTGCACATCTTTGACAAAGATCTGGCGACGCCCCGCCGCATTCCCAACAAGATTACTCGCAAAACTAACAAATGCCACATATCGACCGTCCCCATTAATGGAAGGACTACTCGACTCATTGTTAGCCTGCGTCCCATTGGCAGCTGTGGAAATTCGCGTTGTAGCTCCAGTCAGGAGATCTTTCAGGAAGATGTCGACCACGTTATTCGTGTCCAATGACACCAGATTGGTTGACCGGCTGTAAAAGGCCACGTACCGCCCATTTCCGCTGATCGTCGGACTGTAGGAATCACTGTTGCCTTGCACTCCGTCACTGTCTGTGGAGATGCGACGAATCGTTCCGGTCTGAAGATCTTTTACGAAAATGTCAGGCTTTCCGTTGGAATCGCCCAGTACGAGATTACTGGCATCGCTGAAAAATACGACGTAACGGCCGTCATCACTGATTTGTCGAACACCAGTACCCCAAAGTATCGACGCCGAATTCCCCAATTGTGTGCCCTGCAGGTCGGAGCTGGATGCTGCTGCAATACTATTGCCGCCCCCATCGCCGACGAAATCGATCTGCCGATGACCGCCCACCAATCCGTTGGAGTCGCCATCCAACGCATTTCCATAGGCGTCAGTGATCCCGTCCCGGATCGTCAGGCGATAAACGTCTTCGACAAACGCCGGGAACGTCAGTGTCGCCGTGTTGCCGGACAGAGTGACCGACGTCGGCGTTGAGGCCGCATCACTGTTCAGCAACAGGCCGTCTGCACCCGCTCGCTGCAATTGGTAGTTGGACAGCACAGTAGCATTCAGAACGGGCTTACTGAAGGTGACGGTCAGCGTCGTTGTTCCGGCCAGCACGGTGCCACTCGTCAGAAACGATGTTGTGGAAACGACAGGCACCTTTTGAACGGAAATCGTAAATGCCTTTTCAAAGGTGGCACCACTCTGATCACGCGTCTGAATCCGAACAGAGTAGCTCGCCTTAGTCGCTTGATTGAACACTGCGTTCGTCTTCAGCGTGTCCCCGTCCATCGTGAAGCTGGTGTTGTCGTCGCCTCCAGTTCCGGGCACAAGGGAATATGTGAATGTGTTGCCCGTGTCGGGATCGGTGGTACTCAATGTTCCCACGGTCGTCGCGACGGGCCGATTTTCAAGAACTGCATTGTTGCTGAGCGTGATATTCGTCGGGGCCGCGTTGAACTGGAAGTTGGCCAGAGACGCGATTTCTCCGGCATCCAGAAACGCGGTCGCCTGTCCGCCGAATCCTGACGAAGTGACCAGAGCATTGGCCGCATCAATCGCCTGCTGTCGAGTATTCCCCAGCACGGTGAACGTCGCCAGACGTTTCGTTTCGCCCGCACCGACGGTCAGGCTGTATGTCCATGTCACATTGTCTTCCTGGACAGACACTGCGGAAGGTTGCAAACCCGAAGGTCCGTGCAACAGATGAATCACAGCCGGAGTCCCGCCCGTGGGATTGCCATCATCCGTGCCAAACCACCAGTCGGTTGGTTCGACAATCAAGTCTCCATCGGAAGTGGCGAAGACTGTTGTTGCGGCATCCGAGCCCAGATTGCCCACCGTGTTCACGGGAACGGTGATTGCACTCCCCGTGCTGTTCGAGAAAACATCCATCGTTCGGGCAAAGTCATGAGCCCCCAAATTCGGCACTGTCACTTCGCGAGACACCGACAGGCCACTCATCGTTGCGATGCCCGTCACTACCGTTCGACCATTATCAACCGTCGTTGCTGACGGCGTCGGAGCATACTCCACACCGTTGACTCGCAGGCGATTCAGCCCATCGAACACGCCTCCGTAGCCGCCGAGCAATTGACCAGTCCCTGACCCCGATCGGTCGATCAAGAGACTTAGCGAGGCCGAGGTGAGGAAAACCAGCGGAGTCTGATCGCCCTTCAGATTCTTCACAAAGACGTCATAGATCCCATTGGTGTCGGCCGTCACCAGATTAGACGCCTCGCTCTCAAACGCGACATACTGTCCGTCGCTGCTAATCGAGGGAGAATCCGACGCGTAATTCCCAATTCCGGAAGCCCCGGAAGAACCCAGCGTAATCACGCCCGTCGACAGATTCTTCACAAAGATATCCGTTCTCCCATTGGTGTCGCCGGTGACCAGATTCGACGCAGAGCTGGAAAACGCGACAAACTGCCCGTCGCTGCTAATCGAGGGTTGAAACGATGGGCCGTTCCCAATTCCGGCCGCCCCGGAAGAGACCAGCGTGATCACGCCCGTCGACAGATTCTTCACAAAGATATCCGTTCTCCCATTGGTGTCGCCGGTGACCAGATTCGACGCATT
>JANPHT010000304.1:0-3126 GCA_031424595.1 Planctomycetota bacterium | reverse complement strand
AGAACTTGGCGCGATGGCAATGAAGCCGCAAAGCAGTTTGCTCAGCAGAGCGGTCAAGGGGCGACACCACTGAAACTTTATGGTGTGATTGGTCATGGGGCCGGCGATGAGCGAATATGTGACCAAAACGGAGATCACTGTTATACTACAAACGATATCTTTGCGGTTGCCAAGGAGAAATCGAATGAGCGAAATAGCTTTTCTAACGCTCGTAAACGGATCGGCCCGCCGAAATGTTGGCTGACACGTAGCGCAAATGTTTTTGGCGTTGCGTGTACTTCTGCAGCGACGTGGGCTCCCGAATGGGCCGACCAAATCGCTCGGATAGGTGTTACGGTAAATGGCGCTAACGGGCTTCTGGAGGGAGAATATCCCGGAAACAGATCAAATGCCAGGGTTTGGTTTCAAGAGTCCGAAGAGGATACATACGGCTCAGCAACCCAGTTCCTCGCATCGCCTTACTGGGTTCACTCTTCCGGGAGGCAGTAACAATGAGGAACATCGTATTAGTCACCATAATTGGAGCCGCTACTGCGTGGAAATCTATTGGCCGTTCCCAATCTGATCTATATATCAATGTGTCGGCGGCCGATTTCGCGAGCGCTGCCAATGAAACACTCGCTGACCGTCAGGAATCCGACGATGAGTTTCATGATCCCAACTGGGACTTATTGAACTTCGAGGCATTTACCGATCGTCAGATCGAATCAGTTGAACTTGTCTTTACTGGGGAGGACAGAAAGACGCTACACCGGTTCCATGGAGTTCTTGCGAATCTTACGCCTGTCGATATTTCCATAATGGACCGCGAGGAATTAAGTATAGCGGAAACGTGCTTGGACGGGGAACACTGCCTTAGACCGATTATGGCACGTGGAGTTCGAGGCGGCTCGTCCGGCGGCGGGTTACCAGTCGGGGAGATCCATATAAAGACGAGTAATGAGTCGTTTCTGATAGGGCTGACCCTGCGAGGATTTGCCCTCGAATCTCGGAATGCGGATTTCAGTAATGTCTTTTTCTCCGCCAGCTTTACTGAGTTTCTCAGGGACATTTATTTAAGGAAGTGTAATAGGGACTTGCCGTGGCAGTTGGTCGAAGCACTCTCCGGGAGGGTTGAACTCCGCGAATCGGAAGCGTTGCACAGACGTTTACGTGCTAAGACAAAACATTGATTAGCGACGTACACGTTCGATGCGAACGGCAACCAGCAGATCGTTCGAGAACCTGCAGGAGCTCGAACCACGACAACATGGAACTTCGAGAACCAGCCGACTTTGTTGCGGATGCCGGACGGCAGCCGAGTGACCATGACGTACAACGCCAACAATCGTCGAGTTGATCGGGAGTGATCTAATGCCGAAAACAACATATGTCTGGGACGAACTGAGTGACAACGTGATTGAAGAGTACGAAGACGGCGTGCTGTCTGCGTCGTACGCTCACGAGCCAGGCCTCTACGGCAACCTGCTGTCCCAAAACCGCAACGGCGTCACCAGCTACTACCACTATGACGGACGTGGCGACACCGTCGCGCTCACGGATGACTCTGGCAACGTCACGGACACCAAGGAATACGATGCCTGGGGAAACGTCATCGCGTCAACGGGAAGTACCGTAACGCCGTATCTGTTTGGAGGTGAATATGGCTACCAGCGGGATGAGGCAACATTCGTTCGCAACAGGGTTTTCCACGAATTTCGCTGGTTGAGTGTCGATCCGCTTTTGCATCGAAATACGCGAGATGCTTACGTCTTCTGTGAGTCGAATCCAGTAAACATTCTTGATCCGACAGGATTGGTTGGGATTACCTTTTTCGATGCGGCAGAGAACAACAGGTTGAATTGCCGCTCCAAAGAAGGTGGCGTTGCGTTTAGATTTTCCGTTGACGGGTGGCCATGTCAAAGGGGCGTCACAGAAGCATATTTTGTTCAGAAACTGGAAATGGAATGGGATTGGGATTCCTGTTTAGGCAATCGGCGGTGCAAGGGTTCCGCAATCGTTTACGAATACTTCAACGTGTCAAAGATCGACGCAAATGGGCCATTGAAGCCAATCTACTCTATTGATGATCATTCGTTATTTGGCCCTCCCGGTGGTAGTTTCCTTGGCTTTCGAGGATATATCAACCACAGTCGCGAAGTTCGCTTCTACTGTATGGCCCCCACAGGACGAGGGCAAAGACCAGCAAAGAAGGACATGCTGCCAAACGAGGTTCCTACGGTTGAACCTGTGGTGGACGGTGGAGGCTGCTTGGAAACGAAGGTGGAAATCGGATTCCTGGGGCCGCAAGTACCGGCGCATTGGTCCCGATCGACTGGTTACGATTTGCCGGTTGGCATCGCAAACTGGTCACTGGGTTTTCATTGCTGCCGATGTGATCGCTCGTGCTGGGTAGAGCAGACGTTTCGACCAAATGCCAAGAAAGACAGGTAGTTGCCTGAAGGGTGTAGTCAATGGAAGAAGTTCCGATAAATGTTGCTCTTTCTAATCAAACAATAGGCTCTTCCAATCTACGTCGCAATAACCGTAATACCCTCACCGCGTTGAAGTATTGCGTCTCGTGGTTCGGACTGATCCTGGGTATTCACGGCAACACGTTAAATGCACAAGATGTGGCGGATGCACGGGAAATCGTAAACACCCTTGTAACGACGAATGAAGAGCGTCCAAGGGTCGATTCTGCGATTTCACTATTACGACTTCACGCGAAGCAGCCTGAGAAACTGAAGGATTTTGAAGCTGATCCGTCTGTGGCTCTAAACACCCATTGCAGGAAATCAGGAGATCTTGTTGAAAGTATTCAAAATTCAGTGTTTTCATTGGTGGAATCGAGTTCTTGTGGTATTAACTACTGCATTCAAATCTATAGGAGTACCGGGATAGATAAAGTAGAGCAGGATAGATTTACAACGATTGTTCGACGTCATTAAAACCCCAATGTTTTCGCCTGATTTATTTCTGTGGTGCCAAGTATGGGGATTGTGTGTGATTTGTGTACGAATGCGGTAGAAACGCGGTAGAAACGCGGTAGCTCGTGGCAGACGCACGTGGAATCGCACAAGCCGCCTCGCCAAGCGACGTGGAGCGGAAAGACGACCATTGGGAGGGATGCCGGGACCGATTTGC
>JANPHT010000303.1:0-3520 GCA_031424595.1 Planctomycetota bacterium | reverse complement strand
ATCCACATCAAGCACACCAATCCCCCCTCCGGTAGACTCAAACATCCGCACGGCTTTTGAGTTTTCAGGGCGCCCGAATTGATACTGAAAGTGAATCCCCAATTCCTTTGATTGCTCAGCAAACTGGATTTCTGTGTGTGCAATATTGACTTCGGTGGGCAGCGTGGAGACCGCAGTCAGATCAAACTTCGGAAAGTGATCGAGGCGGTGTTTTTCCGTCAAATCATTCCCTGGCGTGAATCGGGACATCGTAGTCGATCGATCCGGGATCGATTTCAGAAGAGTGGGAACCCAATCCAGATTCGGGTGTTTTTGTTTTGCGACCTCAAGCCAGCATCTTGCCTCATGTTGGCGGCCCGAGGCAATCAGTTGCTCAATCATGGCCTTCAGTGACACGGTATCACCTCCGCCAGTGTTCAGCACACGAGATAGATTCTGGCGAATGCTGAACATCGCCTCAGACTGTGCGCGATAAGGCTGCGCGACGTCCACCTCCATCTCCGTCAATACGCTTCCCAACATGTACATCGTTCGGTACGACGCTGGTGTGAGGCGAAGGGACTCCCAGAAGCACCGCGCTGCCATCCTGTCGTTTTTGATGGACCGACACCACATGCCGCAGGCGTACATGACTTCCGCTGAATCTCGAATTTCCGCCGGCACTCGCGCAAACCAGCTTGGTAGATCCCCCGGACTGGTGTCCACCAGGATTTCTCCCAGCAGGCCCTGAGCGGCAGCGAGTTGCGGGTAAACGCCGACAATTGAGTCAAGCCTCGTCCGAGCCGGCGGCAACTGCTTCTGGCTGAATTCCTCAGTCGCAAGACCAAGGTTGACGGCGGGATCATCAGGTTGCGTATCAGAGTATTCTGCAAGGAGGTCCGCATAACTCGGATGCCTTCGATCAAAATCCGTCAACAACACCAGTTGTTCGAACGTCAATCTCCCCGTGCGTGAAAGCTTCAGGAGGAGATCGTCTGCCTTTGATCGCTGCCCAGTGACTGCATACAACTCCGCCAGGTTGACTGATGATGTTCTGTTGACCGGCTCATGAAGCAGCACGTATTCGTTGGAAACGATGGCGTTGTAAATCTGCCCTTGAGCGTACTGAATCACCGCCGCTGCGAGAGCCGCCTGGACAGACACACTGCTGCCATCTCGCGGTATTGAAAGGTACAGCTTTAGCGCCTCCTCTGATTTGCCTTTCCTGTCTGCATTTTTTGCCAGCTTTAACTGCTCGCCCAACCTGTCGATCTCGCTCGTCTGCTTTTTCGAGTCGGCATTCGGAGTGTGATTCGTGGCCTCCGATTTCGACGGAATTCTGGCGGATCCTCGGTCAGAACAGCCGAGGGAAAGACACAAGAGTACGGCACAAATCAGCAGTTCCGCTGTCGGACGCATCGGCCACTTCCGGTGAAGAATTGAACGACATTCTCTCTGCATGAATGAGAGAAATGACTATTTGTCTTTGATTGACTGCAAACGCATCAGTGTCCGAAAAACGCGAACGACATCCATTAGGCAGATGGTGCCTTGCAAAGTGCCGTTGTCCTGAACAATAACGACGTCTCTGCCTGTTTCGTCGAGCTTGCTGAGTGTATCGGCCAGTCTTGACGTCGGTGCGACGGTTACCAGGCGACTCTTAGCCACACTGGTCACTGGCTCGCACAGCGCTGGCTCCTGTCCAGACGCCAGCAGATCAATCATGGTCGGAAGACTTTCTGCGTGATCGATGATAGCCGGTCTGGATGGCGGTTGTAAAGCCGTCAGAATGTCGTTTTGGCTGACAACTCCAATGACTTGACCGTTGTCATCCACGATCGGCAGGAATTGAATTCGATTGTCTCGCATCAGTGTGATCGCCATCGCGACCGGCTCCCGAAACGCAATCGCCACGGGCGCACTCATCACGTCTCGTGCCGTCTGCGCGCCGCGGCAAAAGATTTCATCAAGAGACAATTCACTGTCGAGGTCAACCAGTCGCAGCCTCTGCAGTGGTTGCATCTGCTGAAAGACGCGATAATACAGTAACATGGTGCATGCAAAATTTGCAGGAGTGATGACTCCCAGCAGCTGCGAAGGGTCGTTGTAGACCAGAATGCAATCGCAGTCCTGCTTGACAAAGATTTCAAGAGCATCCAGCGGAGTGGCCGTAGGTGCCAGACAGGGTGCCTTCCGGGTGACCAGATCACAGACATTTGTGGACAGGATACCCCGATCGCGATCGCTTTCTTTCAGAGTATTGAGGTAGCGTGGCATGCATCGAAGAATTGTTGAATGCTTCAGCAGACCAATCAGATCGCCTTTCGCCGAATCGACGACAGCTAAAGAACCAAGCGTCGCCGGATCGCGGCGGCCGATGACGTCACCGAGGTTCAGTTCGGAACTTACAGAAGGGACATGCGTTGACATCAGCTCGCTGACGGATCGCAGTCTCGCAAAAAAACCAAACTCATTCCGTGCCAATTGTTGAAACAGATCGACGACACTCTGAGCCATGCGCGCACCATTCCCCTTCAAAATTGCAATTTCCATTCAAGTTATCGCCCACGCATGCCGGGACTTGCTCTGAAATACTGTCAATTCCTGACGATCCCACTAAAATCGGACGTGCATCCGGAAGCTGCGGGCTCACAGGGTGACAATCCATTCCTCAGCCGAATTGAAATTGACAAATGAACAAGGAAGCTCGGTTTGGACTGACGACGCTGACCTGCGTTGTTATCGCCAGTATGATTGGGTCAGGAGTTTTCACGACATCCGGATTCTCGATGAGCGCGCTGGGATCACCGGTCCGAGTACTAATGGCGTGGTGCATCGGTGGCTTGATCGCGATTTGCGGCGCGATTGCTTACGGCGAATTAGCTCGCCGCTTGCCCGTCTCTGGTGGCGAGTACCTCTATCTCAGCCGGCAGCTGCATCCGTTTGTCGGATTTCTGGCAGGCTGGGTGTCTTTGACAGCCGGGTTCAGTGGCGCGATTGCGATGGCAGCGATCACCTTTGAAGCTTATGCCTTACCGGATACCGTTCGTCCCGACTGGCTTTTGCCAAACTCTGCAGCCATTGCTGCGATTGTACTGTGCGGAATGGGGCATGCGTTTCTGGTGAAGGTGTTTGCTGGTATCCAAAATGCCATCGTAGGAATAAAGCTGGTGGCGCTGACCACTTTTCTGATGGCCGCGGCGACACAGATTTCGTCAAGAGTCTGGTATTGGAATCCAATGACTGCCGATCTCCCTGCGATTTGGTCGTGGGCGTCCATCACCGCGATGGCCGGCTCGGTGATGTGGATTTCGCTGAGTTATGCCGGATTCAATGCGGCCGTGTACGTGGCCTCCGAAGTCAGAGACGCCGAACACGTTGTTCCGCGATCGCTTTGGCTTGGCACATTGCTTGTGACGATCCTGTATGTGCTATTGAACGCGGTATTTGTTTCCGCCGTTTCTGCAGAGACGATTGCCGGTCAAGAAGAGATTGCCGCCATCTCCGCCAAGGCAATCGGCGGAAACTCACTGGAGTTGCT
>JANPHT010000302.1:0-6026 GCA_031424595.1 Planctomycetota bacterium | reverse complement strand
GGTCGATCGGGTGCCACGGTGTACATCGACGACAACGACAATGGCATTCTCGACAAGACGGCGGACGTTGATGAAACGTCCACCCAGACCGATGCCAACGGAAACTATCAGTTCACTGGCCTTGACCCACGTCAGTACCAGATTCGTGACATACTCCCCGACATTCGAGAACGCACCGTTCCGCTTTCCGGCCTGAATTCCATCGACCTCGCTCCGGATGAAGTGAAGACCGACGTGGATTTCGGCAGCAAGCTGAAGCAGATCGGGACTGGCGGTAACGATGCGATTGTGCTGAATTATTCTGGTTCTGGCATTGGCATCACTCGATCAACCAATGGCGGAGCGGTGGTGAATCTGGGAACCTGGCCGCTGAACACTCCGCTCACAATCGGAGGCGGAGCGGGCACGGATTCGCTGAGGATTCAGGGCACGACAGGAGCGGATTCCTGGAACGCATCGGCCACGGAGCTGAACTTCAATGGCACGGTCCTGACATTGACAAGTATCGAAGCGCGAACGGTGGCCGGACTGGCAGGCAATGATTTTTATTCGTTTGATGCCGATGTGGCCATCTCCGGGACGTATCTCCTGGAAGAATCGGGCACCGGTTTCGACACGATCGACTTTGACGACACGACGTCGACCGCAGACGCTGCTGGTCTGACGCTTGATCTGAGTCTGGCGACCGAACAAATCGTGCGAGCCGGCTTCCTGAAGCTGATGCTGAACAGCGGCAGCGTGTTTGACAACATCATAGGCGGTGCAGGCCCGGACAAACTCAGCGGGAACTCAAAGAGCAACCTCCTGTTTGGCGGAGATGGTGCAGACGATCTTACCGGTCGCGGCGGCAACGACATTCTTCAAGGCGACTTGAAGTCGGACTTGTACATTTTTGATGCGGACACCTCTCTTGGAACGGACACACTGTTGGAAGACCCCAGCGGCGGCTTCGACAAACTCACGTTCGAATCAACGGCTCTGGCGGTCAACGTCAACCTGGGACTCACGACCGAGCAGATCATCAACACCAACCTGAGGTTGATTCTGAGTGCAGACAACACGTTTGAAGACATCGAAGGTGGCTCTGGAAACGACAGCCTGACGGGCAATAGTCAGGCCAACTTCTTCGATGGATTCGGCGGCAACGATGTGCTGATCGGGTTGCTCGGCAACGATCAGCTTACGGGCGGACCTGGCAACGATCGCTATGTGTTTGACACCGATCAGGTGCAGCACGAAGACAGAATCGTGGAGGTTGTGAACGGAGGAATTGACACGCTGGACTATAGCGCGTCGACGCTGGCGGCTACGGTCGATCTCAGTTCCATCGCGCAGCAGACGATCAACGCCCGCCAGAAGCTGACGCTCACGGCTGGCAATGTGATCGAGAACGTAATCGGCAGTTCCGGAAACGACCGACTGACCGGAAATAGTCTGAACAACATCCTTGAAGGTCGGGCTGGCGGCGACGTTTATGTGTTCGACGCAGACTCGAACCTGGGCTTTGACCGCATCGTCGAACTGACAACTCCGGACGCCGGGATGGACCAGTTGGATTACTCGTCGACGACGGCCGGTATCACGATGAGTCTCGCGTCGAACACGGTCAGAATCGTAAACGCTAATCACAGACTGCAATTGAACGACATCGCGGTCATTGAAGACATGGTCGGCGGCAGCGGCAACGATGTGCTGGCCGGGAACAGTCTGGCCAATCAACTGGCTGGCAACGGTGGGAACGACACGCTGACCGGGGCTGCGGGCAACGATTCGCTGGGAGGCGGAACAGGCGACGACGTCTATGTGTTTGATGCGGATTCCACGTTGGGCTCGGACACGATTCAGGAATTGAACAGCCAGGGTAACGACACTCTGGACTTCAACCAGACGTCCGCAAATGTGACGGTCAATCTTTCTCTGATATCTCAGCAAGACGTCAACGGCTCTCTTCAGCTTTCAGTGCTGATACCCACCAACCTTGAAAACGCGATCGGCGGCTCCGGAAACGACACGCTCACGGGAAACTCTGTCGCCAACGTGCTGGTCGGCAACGGTGGAACCGACACGTTGCTCGGCGGCGATGGCCGAGACGTGCTGATCGGTGGACTGGGAGTCGACACATTGAACGGCGGGGCTCAGGACGACATCCTGAGCGGCAGCACGCTGACTGGCCAGATCACCGTTTTGATCCAGATCCGGGACGACTGGAATTCTACACAGGCCTATGCTGAGCGGGTTCAGGCGGTCCTTGCCCGAGCTCTTCAAAACGGAGTGAGCGTCACTGGCCAATCCGGTGCCATCGACACGATGACGGGAGGAACCAGCCTCGATCTGTTCTTCAAAGATCTGGACGATGTGATCACTGACCTCTTCGCCAACGGCGGAGAACAGGTGATCAGCGTTTGACCAGATCATCGTTTAACCGTTCATGGAACGGCGAAGCGTGGCGACGTCATTTAGGTGCGAGCAGTTGAGCGTCAGCTCTACGTGTTCAAAACACTGGGTTCAGTTGTCGTTGAACCAGATCCGAGCGCGTCTGATTAAGAACTGCGGCACCGTTCCCGAGTCCACTACTGCATAAATGTTGCGTCCCTTGAAATCTTGACAGGACTTTGGAGGCTGGATCCCGCCGGGCCGAAGTTCAATCGCCACCGCAGCACTTGCGGTCCGGATTCACCATTATCGTAAACGAGCATCAATTCATTTGCTCCAATGAATTCAATGGCGGGAGCCATGCTGACAATTCCGGCCGTTACTGAGTCGGGTTCGAACAACATGCCGATTACCTCGCCCGAAATTGGATTCCACAGAGCAACCTGCCCGGATTGATCAACGCTGGCAGCGAAGTCAAACTCGGGATGTAACACGATCTGTCGCACTTCATTTCGATGCAGTGAGAATCCCGACGAGGTGGAATCCGTCAACGAGCGAATTGACGCCGACCCGTTTGAGAAACCCAGCAAAAGCGAATCTCGTGACTTACACCAGGTGATTGCGGTACAACGGGATGATTTATTCAGGACCTTAGTCGCTGACTGAGTCTCGCATTCAATAAGTACGAGACCATCGAAACTCCCGCCACACGCCAGGAGTCTGGAATCCGGAGAGAAGCAAAGAGCATTTCCATACCCTGGAAGGATATACTCGCGTGTGGCAGACAGACCGTCAGTCCCTTGGATTGAGATTCGTTTCTCGCTTCCGGTCCACGCAACAAATCGACCGTCATTGGAAAAACAAACGGCATCGACCCCACCATTATGATTGCCTGCGGAAGGAGACAACTGCCGAACACTCATGGACTTCAAACCCGTACAATGAACCTGTTGGGTCCAATTTGACCACGCGACCAGACCACTGTCCCGATCTACCGCAAGACAGTCAACAGCGTATTCATCCTTGAACAGCACTTCCATCATTCCCGCGTTCTTCAGTGCGGCGATCGACCTTTGTGAGTTATCGTTCGTGGAAGTCAGCGCTGAGCAGCCGAGAAAAAGAATTTCGCCAGCAGTGGTCCCGATCAGCAGATCGCCATTCTTTGCGTTAATTGACGCGGATCGCCACGGCGATTTGTCGATCACGCGTTCGGTCACTCCGGCATCTTTATTCGGAAAGCGATAGACTGCCAAACTCCCGCCGGCAGTGGTGCAATACAAGGCATCGTCAACAGCCACGACACACGTCACGGGCTGATCGTCCATTAATTGACTCCGACTCTCTTCAACCTCCTGAATCCCGGGCCTGTGCTGTTGAATGTCGGAAGTCATTGCGGTCGGATGCGTCCATTCTGCTGGGATGTCCCACGAAACGATGCTGCCATCTTCTCGCCCGGCAACCAGCCTTCTGTGAAGACTGGAACAAGCGATCGACGTTAGCGCTTTGCCCGAGTGTTGTAGTCGGCCGCAAACTCGACCGGTTTCTAAATCGAAGAGGTCAATAAACTTGCTTTGATAGCTACTGCAGGCGAGAAGACCAGATCCCGGAAGCAGCGTGCTGTGTTCAATATCGGAAGACAGAGTCAGCGTTCGCTGGACCGATGGAGATCTCGGATCGACGACGAGGATTGAGTCCTTTTCTTTGTGAGCAATAACTCGTGTTGCATCATGATTCTCGATGAGCCATTGATTCCTGCGAGTCGTTGGAAGCGATGACTCTGTGTCCAGCTCCAGATCAAAGATCCGGACGGATTCATAGCGACTACCACAAATCAGGAACTTTCCATCTGCGGTAAACAGCAATGATTCAATCGTTGTAGCCTGTGGAGATAATGCACGGACGAGCATCCCGGTTTCTACGGAATAGATGGAAGGAATCGACACGTCGTCGGCATTCACAGAACCACCGACGGCAATCAACCTACCGTCAGCCGAAACTGCCATCGCATGGATTTCGGCCACATCGGTCAATATCGATCGGACAAAGTGATGAGTCCGGGAATCAATCAGAGATACGAGCGGTGAACTACCGGCGACCGCCAACAAATCTGTTTCTGGAACGATTCGCAATTCATTGAGTGAATAGTTCACCTGGAACAACACGTTATAGGAACGATTGAGTTCCGCCGCTGCCAATTGCCACTCAGGCCTTTGGAGATTCTCCGGGTGGCTGACCTGGAGCTTGCTCAGGATCTTTCTGACCGAAAAGAACTGCTGATCCAGCAGCCCTGCCAGAGCTTCCCGCATGGAACTGTTCCACGCCAAAGAACGGAACTTTGATTCGTTGTTCTCAGCTTCTCCGCGAGCTTTCTCTGCAAGATCACGCAACAAATCAGAACGATTCTTCTCCTGTTTCAACTGACTTAATATCTGAGTCAAATGAAGGTTTTGCACGCGGCTCGCTCGATCTCTGATAATCGTCTGAGTCAGAATAATCAACACCGATGTGATCACAACAGACAACGATACAGCGAGCGACCGATTGCGTTGAGCCCACCGTGAAATTCGTTCGTACGCAGGAAGCGGGCGGGCAAGAGTGGGCCGGCCGTCAAGAAATCTCAGGAGATCATCTCGCAATAGAGCTGCCGTCGCGTAACGCTCCCTCGGTTGAATGCTCAGACACTTCAGACAGATGGTTTCAACATCTTTTGATATTTCGGGATGATACTTTCGAATGGCGACGACAGGCCGATCAGCCACCGACATTCGAGCATGAAGACTCGTCGCTTCAGGAAATGGAATCGTACCACTCAGCAACTCATACAGCACAACACCGAGGGAATAGACATCAGTCCAGGGCCCTTGCTGCGATGGCTGGCCTTTCAACTGCTCGGGAGCCATATACATCGGCGTGCCGATCAACAAGCCAGAGCGACTGAGGGTCGTCTCTTCATCGACAAGTCTGGCAAGCCCAAAGTCCGTCAATCTTGGAACGATTCGCACTGCAGCGTCGTCGATCTCGGAGCCAACCGAGATCCGTTCCATCAGGATATTGTCCGGCTTGATATCGCGGTGCAAAACTCCCTGATCATGTGCATGCTGCACTGCATCGGCAAGCTGCGACAGAATTCTGGCCGCCAGGACAGCGGAAAGTGCATTGCCGTGCTCTCGACGAAAGTCACTGAGACGTGGACCGTCAACATATTCGGTCACCTGCCACGCGGAGCCGTCGCTTGAGCCCGAATCGAGAACTCGAACAATACTGGGATGATTGAGTCGGGCCAGAGCCTGTGATTCTCTGAGAAATCGAATCCTCAACTCGTCGTTCTCCAGGGCCGATCGATGCGGCACTTTGATCGCGACATTCCGCTGCAACAGGCTGTCGTTTGCCAGGTAGACGGATCCAAATCCTCCCTTACCCAGCAGGCGTTGAGCTTGAAAACGCAAAGGCAGAACGACTCCATTGACCGAGCGGTCAATAGTCATGTCCTGACTTGGTTCGTATGACGAGTCGGCTGTTTGCAGGTCCAGCGTGACACTTGCGGAAGATGAGGACGAAGTTTCTGGCCGAAGCACATCATGCAGCAATCGCAGGATTCCGGCCAGGGCGAAGGACTGGATCCCTGCAGGTGACCGGCCCCCCGAGGTTCGAAG
>JANPHT010000301.1:0-3710 GCA_031424595.1 Planctomycetota bacterium | reverse complement strand
GCACTAACGGCTGCTGCCGCTGCATCACTTCCTCTATTCCGCGAGATTTTTCCCGACGAAGTCCTCGCCCCCGGCCAGATTGTGTCGGTCACCAGCGTGACTTTACTGATGATCGAACTATGCTCGACAGCCAGGCTTTATCGAGATCTCGGCGACGGACCAGCTTTTGGAAAAGTCCGTGCGGCACTGCAGCGAAGTGAGGATGTGGTACGTTCGTCTGGTGGAGCGATTGTGAAAATCGTCGGTGAAGGGTTTCTTGCAACGTACACAGACGCTTTTTCTGCTCTTCAGGCAGCATCCTCAATTCTCAATGACAGGGAGTCAAACACGATGCCGATGCGTCTGGCTTTGCATCGCGGTTCCGCCTTGGTCACAACACTGAATGATCGGCTCGACTATTTTGGAGAGTCCGTTCATACGATTCGATCCATGCTGCAGTCCGCGCCCCCCGGAGAGATGCTGGCATCAGCAACCATTCTCCACGAATTGCCAGACAGCAGTTCTGTGAGTGACCTGGGACTCTTATGCGAACTGGCCAACATTTCAATCAGTGAGTCGGCAGTCGTTCTTTACCACTGCCGCCCACATCCCAAATAGATTGGATCACAAACCGCGATCGCCTGTTCCACTGACTGGATTGATCAGTGTTTGTAAACCTTGTGCTGTGGACGGCCGGAAAGAATCTGCTCCTTACCCCAGTTGGTGACCGCACGGAAGGCTTCACTTCGAATGAATTCCTGGAACGCTGCCTCATCCGACCATTCACTGGTGATCAGATAAGATGCATCATCTGCAACGTCTTTCCACAGAGTCGAATTCGTATGCCCTGCTGCCGCCTTTAATGCGTCTATCACCCCGGCAAACTTGTCCTCAAAGCTCTTCTGCATACCCGGGATAACATGATAATTCATTCCGACAGTAATCATTCGTCGCAGTCCTGGTGGAGAATCTGAATTCAAAACAATCATGCTTGTCCCGCACTATTGAAAAAAGCCGGAACCCGCTTAGCAGTCTATCAAATCTTCGCATAGCTCGCCCTGGTCCAAATATCGAATGCCGAGAAAAAAAGGTCTTATCTACTTGCCGAATTCCCCGCTGGCGATTCGCTCTCGACCATTATTAGCGAACGAGGCCCTGTTTGCCTTTGATCCAGCTTCGATTGCAACACAAAATCAACAGTTGCCCGCACGGGACCGGAAATGCAAAAAGCCCTTCGACCATTTCGATCGAAGGGCTCTAAAAACTCAATCATAAATCGCTTTTAAGCGATCACTATTCCTTCTCGTCACCGCCACCCAGTGAGAACAAGGGACCAGCACCGGAACCGGTACCACCCTTCAGTTCTTCGCGAGGCTTTGCTGGAGTCGCTGAGGCGGCATCGCCTTCAATTGCTCCTGCTGGCGCTGCTTCCGCTTCCTTGGCCTCGGACTTGCGGCTCAGACCAATCTTACGCTCGCCCGTATCGACTCTCAGAATGCGAACTTCCAGATCCTGTCCAACCTGCACCATGTTTTCCGGATGGTCAACCTTATGGTCGGCCAATTCAGAAACATGCAGGAGTCCTTCGAGGTCGTCTTCCAGTTGCACGAACACACCAAAGTTGGTGATCTTCGTAACCTTGCCCGTGACAGTCTTGCCAGGGGCATATTTTTCTGGAATCCGCGTTTCCCATGGATCTTCAGCAAGCTGCTTCAAGCCCAGGGCAATACGGCGACGATCTTCGTCAACGCTTAGGATCTGGCACTCGATCGGATCGCCCTTCTTCAGGATTTCGTTGGCATGAGACACCTTGCGGGTCCATGACATATCGCTGATGTGCAGAAGTCCATCGACGCCTTCCTGCAGCTCAACAAACGCACCATAATTGGTGAGGTTGCGAACCGTGCCTTTGACGATCGTTCCCGGTGGGTACTTGGCAGTAACTTCGTCCCAGGGATTGGGCTGAGTCTGCTTCATTCCCAGTGAAATTTCCTGTTTGTCTTCGTTGATCCCCAAAACCATGACATCGACTTTGTCGCCGATGGCCACAAGTTCGCTTGGGTGATTGACGCGACGTGTCCACGACATTTCGCTGATGTGAACGAGACCTTCGATGCCGTCTTCCAGCTTTACAAAAGCACCATAAGACAGCACGTTCACCACTTCGCCGTTGACGCGAGAGTTGACCGGGTACTTGGTCCCGATGTTCGCCCATGGGCTGGCAGACTTCTGCTTCAGACCCAGGGCAATCTTCTCTTTGTCGTAGTCGATGTTCAGAACCATCACTTCGATTTCGTCGTCGATCTTGACCATCTCTGTTGGATGGCTGATACGCCCCCAGCTCATATCAGTGATGTGCAGCAGGCCGTCGATACCGCCTAGATCCACAAAGGCTCCGAAGTCGGCAATATTCTTGACGGTCCCTTTTCGCAGCTGGCCAATCTGCAGATTGGAGAGCAGCGTCTTCTTCATCTTTTCGCGTTCTTCTTCGATCAGACGGCGGCGAGAAACAACGATGTTTCTACGCGCTTCGTCAATCTTCAGAATCATGCACTCAATTTCGTGTCCGATGTATTCTGCGATGTCGTTAGGTCGTCGAATATCGACCTGACTGGCTGGCAGAAACACATTGACGCCAATATTGATAAGCAGGCCGCCCTTAATCTTGCGGATGACCTGACCCTTAACAACATCGCCCTCTTTGTGAGTGCTGATGATTTTTTCCCACTCGCGAACGCGATCGGCTTTTCGCTTGGAGAGAACAATCAGACCAATGGAATCTTCGAATTCTTCGAGCAACACTTCGATGCGTTCACCAACCTGTGGCTGAACATCGGCATCGTCCCATTCGTCTCTCTGAACAACGCCTTCGCTCTTGTAACCGATGTCGACGACAACTTCTTCGTCGTCAACGCGGACGATAGTCCCTGTTAGGATTTGGTTCAGGTCGTAGGTCTGCGCCTGTTCGTGATAAATGTCTTCTTCTGCAAAGTCGGGGAACGACGCGGCAATCACCGCATCCAGCTCCGCCTCATCAACATTAAATTCCCTCAAAAGATTGCGATCGACCATTCTGAAAACCACCTGACACGGGCACTCTCCGGGCGAACCTGAAGCTTGCATCCGAACAAATAAAAGAGCCATGCGAACTGCCGCCATGAAAACAATTCACGGCACCGTTGGCAAATTCCGCGGGAAGGGCGGGATATTAAGGGAATGCCATCGAAAAGTCCAGCCGTAACTAGCTGAACCGACTTGGCTTCCAAAACCCTTAAATCCAAAGCAGTGAATACTTTGCGCAGCGAATTCCTCTTCGAACTTCCTTCAGGATCACCTGTGCATCCCACTCGGCCGCCCTTGCAAGACGCAGAATCGATTCAACTGATGCTATTTTCGGCGACTGCGAGCCCTGATTCCGTTGAAGTTTCTGGGACTGAATCGCACAAATCTGCCGAACCGATCAAAAACCGACACATTTACCGCAGACACCCAAGCGGATTCCACGCGACACTCTTCCGGGCTGAGAGATTTGCCACTGTTGCAGCGACGATTCCTTTCACCAAAAAAGCGACCGCAGTTAGCTGCCGAGGCTTTTTCGGGCAAATCTCAATCAGCAGTTCAAAAATCCGGGGCGACTAAATGCATCGGGGCACGAACAAGAGCGGCTGAAGGGAATCGAACCCTCATCCTAAGCTTGGGAAGCTGATGTGTTGCCACTACACCACAGCCGC
>JANPHT010000300.1:0-3706 GCA_031424595.1 Planctomycetota bacterium | reverse complement strand
CCTTTGACTGCGGCCACGGAATTCTGAAAGTCCACAGATGCACTGAACCCAACTGCAGTCGCAGCTCCTCCCATAACTGAACCATACTTCCATGCACGTTCGCCAACGAGCAACGTGTTACTGGTGCCATCGGTGATGTCTCGGAAGTTGATTTTAGAATTCGAGAAGCCCACTCCAAGCGGAGGTGTGGTTGTTGTGCCCGGAGATGCAGGTGGTGACGTGCTGAATCCGGTTCCCGCGACCATGACGTAGTTCGATGTGGCAATCGGGATTTCGTTGGTGCCTGTCGATGTGGCATTGCGGTTGTACCAGTTTGGAGCACCAGCCAGAGTCGACTTGAAGTTATTCAGTGCTGGGCCAATATCTGACGGACAGCGAAAGTTTGGCTGAGGAGTCTGAAGTGCGGTAAGCCCGGCAGCAGTCGCCAAAGTCCTCTCCAGCGGCACATTGCCAACGTTCAATGTGGTGAACAGATTCGCCTGCTCCACCTGTGGCAAAATGAACGCTCCCCAGCTGTACAATCCCGGTTCGCCGGAAACAACCACATTCGGAAATCGTGTGATGTAGCCAGGTGGAAATGTGTTGTAAATGTCGTGGTAGTTGTGCATCGCCAGTCCAATCTGTTTCAGATTGTTCTTGCACTGAGTCCGGCGTGCGGCTTCGCGAGCCTGCTGCACGGCGGGAAGTAACAGAGCGATCAAAATGGCGATAATCGCTATGACGACAAGCAGTTCAATCAAAGTAAAACCCCGAGAACGCAACAAGCGACCAGACAAGTTTTTCACAGATCACCCCTCACCAAAGATTAGAACCAAAGTTCAAAAAACAGGAAGATCACAGGCGTATAGACATTACGATCCATACGATTCAAATGTCAACAAAAGGTCAGAAAACATTGTTAAGAATAAATGAATGATCAATCAGCAAAGCGGTTACGGCATCAGAATTGCCCCTAGGCCATTTGCTGCATCACTCCCCGTCCCTAGTGTTTTCCGAATTAGCGGTCCTCTTTGTCTGACGATCGCACATTTCATGCCAAAATGATTCCTTGAGCTGGCCGTTTCATTCCGCGTAACCTTATTTACTTATGCAAAGACTGACCATCCGATTGCAGCCAGGCAAACAAATCTCGAAGTTGTTGCGGTGTGAATTGCCGATAAAGCGTATCCGGCATGTGAGAGACGGCTGATTCTGTGAGTTCTTCAATTTCACTGGCCGCAAAGACTTTTCGTTCATTCTTTGGCGTGATGATTGTGATTCCGGATTCGTCGCGTCTGACAGCAAGACCTGTGTCAATTCGCCCGTCTGTCGTTTGCAAGATCACACTGATGAACTCCTTGCGGATCACACTACTCGGGTCCACCATGCTGATTAAGAGAAAATCTCGATCAGTGCGATTGGCCGATGTCAGATCCGGTCCTAACTTTGTCCCTTCGCCAAATAACTGATGACAGGCTGAGCAGTGCTTATTAAATAACAGGCGACCTGCCTGCGGATTTCCCGGAGCGGCTCTCAAGTCGTTGTTGAGTCTTCTGACTTCCGCGAGCTTTTCTTCGGCCGTGTAACCCTGCAGGCGGCCCCAGTGTTTTGTCACAAGGGCATTCAATTGTTCATCGTTGAACAACGTAACCTGTCGAATCTGGTCCAGCGGTGTCGCTGTAGCTGAAATCTCACCTTTCTCCACCGCATTAAGCCACGCAGAAGCAGACCCACGACGACTCAGCAGTGTACTGCGAATCTGAGATCGAAACTCTTCGGATTCAGATTTCTGATGAATCGAAATCAATCGATCGATGATTGCGGGGTCTTCCTGGTCACTCAAAATTCGCAAGGCGGCGATGCGAACACGGTCGGCCGATTCGACTTCGCACAATTGCAGAAGAGATATGATCTTTTCCTGGTCGATTGGTCCATTAATCAGACCTAGTACGTCCACTCGCCGATCTGCTGCTGTCGATTCGTGGAGTGCCTGACGGAATGCGGCATCGGTTGCATCGGTATCGCCAAGGAGAATCGCCAGTTGCAAAAGCGTGAGGTCATTGCCGTTCACTCGCCATGCGGCCAGAATGGAGTCTCTTAATGGATGGTGACGCAGGAGTTCTCGGCGCATCGACAGGCTTTCGGTCTCAGCGGATTCCTGCCATCCCAGCAACACGGCATCCCACAATGGCATACGAAGTTCATCGGTGGGAGCCGCTGCTAACAGCTCCGTGACGCAGTTCAGGCCATCCGGAGATGCCTCAGACGCGTAGCGGCGGACGAGTCGCGGCAGGAGAATTCTGCTGCCAAGTTGCGAACTCCACAGGGACGGCCGCACGAATCGCTTCATGACTTCCTGACGCCCGATGACACTATGTTTCTCAACCGCCCACCACCAGAGAAGCGGCACGTAGGGATCATCGCTATCAATGTTTCGGTTGATGTTGGCATTGATGATGGGCATGGCCTGAGCCGCCGGCCATCTGGCTGCCGAGCATGCCAATTGCTGGCGTACTTCAAGGGATGTTTCCTGCTCGGCCAATTCATCCAGCTGACTTGCCATTTCCGTCGTCAAACTGCGTGAGTCTCCGAGCAATCGAATTGCCCATGTTCGCACAGCAGGGTGTGGACTCTTCAGTAGTTTCCCCGCAAGGCGTTCATTATATTCGCCCAGCGAGGCAATCGTCCACAAGGCCTCCAGCGCTCGGTGTTCGTTGGTGGATTCCTCCAACCGATCCTGCAGTGAACTCAACGAGGATCGATCCTTGCGCCGCACCAGTTCCTGCCGCGCATGTCGGACAAACCACTGACTGCGATGATCATGAAGCTGTACTAATTCTTCGGTCGACAGCGTCGCGAAGTCCCCGACATTCGGTGTCAAGGTGCCGTGCTTTGCCATACGGAAAATGCGACCGTTTGAAAGATCCCAATCCGCATCCGGGTCCGGATGGGCCATCCTCGCATCGTGCCAGTCGGCGACATAAACGGCTCCATCGGGCCCCATGGTCACGTCCGTAGGTGCGAACCACGTGTCGCTGGATGTCAGCAACTCTCCGCCATGGCTTGTCTGAACCGTAGATCCTCGCGCCTCTATGTGATGCCAGTAAACTCCGTGTCCCAGCAAATCTCCCGCGATGTATTTGCCTTTCAGGAATTCCGGAAGCCCGTCACCCTGATAGACAATTCCGCCAACGGTCACATGACCGCCCTTAAAGCCAGCATGAGGTGCATGGTCAAAATAACCATAGGCATGAGGGTTATGCAGTTCGCCGTGCTTGGCAAACGACTTGACGAAGTTACCTCCCTGAACTCCGTGAAGAAGCACATGGCCCCCGTAGTTGGTGCTGTAGTACAATCGACCAATCTCGTCAAAATCAAGCCCCCAGGAGTTACCACCGCCTTCACAGAACAGCTCAAACTCTTTTAAAATCGGATGGTATCGCCAGACTCCCTGCTGAAACTCATGGCCGCGAATATTGGCTGTGACGGTACTGCCCTGGCATCCGTACAGCCATCCGTCAGGCCCCCAGGTTAACGAATTGGCAACGCTGTGAGCATCCTCCATTCCAAATCCCGTAAGCAGGACTTCGGGATCGGCGTCTGGAACGTCATCTCGATTGTGGTCGGGATAGAAAAGCAGATACGGAACGTTAAGCACAAAGACTCCGCCATGGCCGAATGCCAAGCCTGTCGCAAGGTTCAATCCGGAGACAAAATCTTTCCCCTG
>JANPHT010000299.1:0-9288 GCA_031424595.1 Planctomycetota bacterium | reverse complement strand
AGGGAACCGTCAAGATTCTCGACATGGGACTGGCACGCATCGAAGGCGAGTCGGCAGGCAAGGCTGAATTGACCAGCACCGGAGCGGTCATGGGAACCGTTGACTACATGGCTCCGGAGCAGGCACTCAGCACCAAGCATGCCGATGCACGCAGCGACATTTACAGTCTGGGGATCACACTGTGGTATCTGCTCACCGGGAAATCCGCCTATGACGGAGACTCGTTGATGGCAAAACTGCTGGCGCATCGTGACGCGCCGATTCCTTCACTATGCACTATGAACAGAGACGTTCCAAACGCGGTAGAGGCCGTCTTTCAGAAGATGGTCGCCAAGCAGGCGAAGGATCGCTATCAGACAATGACCGAGGTGATCCGTGATCTGGAAGCATGGCAGCATGGCTCATCCAGCTCCACTTCAAATCCTGCGATCCCCAGGATGCCCGAAGATCCCAGCCTGCAGTCGTTTCTCAGCCATCTTTCCACTCCGGCTGCGGCCAGCACTGCGACCCGGAACGTGAAGGCTCCGGTGACCCATGTCAATGTCGCCCCGGCAGCAGAAGCTACCATTCTCACCGGAAACGTCGGCGTCGATACGGATCCCCAGACCAAAGTTACAGTTCGCGGGCAAACGGGTCTGAAGAAACAGCGGACTTTGCCCCCAACTCCTTCGCCGAAGTGGTATCGTGACCCGCGCGTGTTGATCGGCGGAGGAGCGGCCTCGGTACTGATGCTGCTGGCTATAGTGTTCTTCGTACAGACACCGTATGGAACTCTGCGAGTGGAAATCCTCGACCCGGAAGTCGAGTTGACCATCAAAGGCACGGAGCTGACGCTTCGCAGTGCTGACATTGAACCCGTGTCCCTGAAGACCGGAGAAAAGAAACTGATTATTACTCGCGGTGACCTGTCCTTTGAGACAGAGACATTCCTCCTGAAAAAGGGACTGGAGACACGAGTCAAAGTCGAGTTGATCGGCATTCAGCTGGTCGTCAATGCGGATGGTCAAATCCTTGCCGAAAAACCGGTCCCGCCAAGGATGGTCACCTCGTCGACTACGGGCACCAACCCTGTTACCTCGACATCACAATCCCAAAACAATACCACTCCGCCGACCCAAAACAATGCGGCCCCGCCGACCCAAAACAAAGCGGCCCCGCCGAACGTCAAACCACTTTTGCCACGGATGCCAGAAGATCTGCCGCCCGGTTTCGTCCCTCTTTTCAACGGGAAAGACCTGACCGGCTGGAAGGGGGAAGTAGGCGATCCCAAAAAGCGTGTGCTGATGTCACCTTCAGAACTCGCCTCGGCCCAGGTTGCGGCAGACGATCGCATGCGGACTCATTGGCGATCAGAGAATGGAGTTCTCCTCTTTGATGGCAAGGGAGACAACCTGTGTACTGTCCGGGAATACACCGATTTTGAACTGTATCTTGAGTGGAACATTACCGTCGGCGGAGACAGCGGCGTTTATCTCCGCGGCGCGCCACAGGTGCAAATTTGGGATAGTGCCGTCAAGCAAAACGGCGCGAACGTGGGTTCCGGCGGGTTGTACAACAATCGCAGGAATCCCGCTCGTCCGCTCGTAAACGCCGATAAGCCGATTGGCGAGTGGAATGCGATGCTGATCCGCATGGTGGGCGACAAAGTGACTGTGAGTCTCAATGGTCAGCTCGTCGTCGATAACGTGGTTTTCGAAAATTTTTTCGAGCCCAATCAGCCGATCTTTGCCAGTGGTCCGATCGAGCTACAGAAATTCGGCTCGCCGCTGCAATTTCGAAACGTGCTGATCCGCGAACTCAAACCCAAACCCGCCAACGGCGGAGCAATCGGTGCCCCCGTGCCGGCGGTTGCACCGTTCGATGCGGCACAGGCCAGTGCTCATCAGAAAGCCTGGGCTAAGCATCTCGGCACGGAGGTCGAGACGACCACGAGTGCGGGCAGCAGGATGGTGCTGATCCCGCCGAGCGACACCATTCTCAAGCCCTACCTTCTCGGTAAATACGAGGTCACGCAAGCAGAATGGGAAAAGGTGATGGGCTATAACCCGAGTGACTTTGGCCCAAAGAACCCGAAGGTCACGGGAATGGACACGAGCAAGTTCCCGGTGGAGCAGGTGAACTGGTTCGATGGCGTAGAGTTTTGCAATAAATTGAGTGAGCAAGAGGGTCTGAAACCGTATTACCAACTAACGGTCAAGAAGCGGAATGGTTCGTCGATCGAAGAGGCCGAGGTCAAAATCCCTGGTGGTACCGGCTACCACATCCCGACAGACGTGGAATGGACGCATGGTTGCGCCGCGGGCTCGACAACGAAGTATCACTTTGGCGATCGGGACGAAGGTCTGTCGGAACACGCGTGGTACGGGGAAAATAGCAGTACTGGTCGGCCGCATAACGTGGGGGAGAAGAAGCCGAATGCGTTTGGGTTGCATGACACTCACGGGAACGTGCGCGAGCCGAACGAACGGTTGACAAATACGGCTCCACTGGTCTCGGCGCCAGTCAACCGCGGCGGAGCCTGGAACCATCCCGCGGCGTTTTGTCTGGTGAGCAACAGGCGCACGGCACCTCCGTCAGGTCGCTACCCAAATGCAGGCCTCCGCATCGCCCGCGCGGCGACGGTTGACGCATCGCCCGCGTCCCAATTCGTCCCGCTCTTCAACGGCAACGACCTCACCCATTGGAAACGCGACAGGGCGGGTTTCGGCGATTGGAAGGTTGAAAACAACGCGATTACCTGTTCAGGCACCCAGGACTATCTCCTCACCGAACGCGACGACTACGGGGACTTCCACCTCCGCGCTGAGGCAAGGATCAGCGATGGTGGCAACAGTGGCCTCTACTTTCGTGCGAGCAAACCCTTCGATATCCCGGGCGATTACGAAGCCCAGATCAATAGCACCGGCACCGATCACATTCGCACCGGGAACCTGTACAAGGTGGTGAATGTCGCGGACAAACTCGTTCCCGCCGAAACGTGGTTCACCTACGATATCATTGCCGAGGGCAAACATATCCGCCTGTATGTCAACGGCATATTGACCGTCGATTACACAGAGACGCGACCCAACCGCAATGCCAGGGGACGTATCGGTCTCCAACAGAACGGCGGCAAAGTTCACTTCCGCAAGATCGAAATCCGCGAACTAAAGCCCGTCGATGTTGTAAAGGTGGCTCCGCCCCCCGCCGTCGTTCCCTTCACGGTCACCGAAGCCAAAGCCCATCAAGCCGTGTGGGCCAGGCATCTCGGCACGACGGTCGAGACGACCAACTCGGTCGGTGCGAAGATGATCCTCATCCCCCCCGGTGAGTTCCTGATGGGCAGCACCGACGAGCAAGTCGATGCTGCCGTGAAGCTCGCCGAAGCGGCGGGAGCAGAGCCGAATCCAATTGTCCGGATTCGGAAAGCCGAACGGCCTCAGCACCGCGCTGTCGTCGAGTACCCGTTCCGATTGGGAAGTACCGAAGTGACGGTCGCTGAATTTCGAGCTTTCGTGACCGGCACTGGCTACGTCACCGACGCCGAACGATTCGGGACGGGGAACTCCGCCGACCAAACCGCCGCCAGCGATAAAACTGACGCGAAGAAACAACCGACCTGGAAGGACCCCGGCTATTCGGTCAAAGAGACGTTTCCTGTCACTCAGGTCTCGTGGCTTGATGCCCAGGCTTATTGCCAATGGTTGTCACAACAGGACAAGGCGACATATCGGCTCCCCACGGAAACAGAAAGGGAATTTGCCTGCCGCGCGGGGACGACAACGCGGTACTCGTTCGGCGATGACGTGGCTGAGTTCGATCAGCATGGATGGCATCTGGGGAACTCCAATTTCAACTGCCATCAGGTTGGCACGAAGAAACCAAACGCTCTGGGTTTGTTCGACATGCACGGCAATCTCGAAGAGTGGTGCGGCACCAAGTTCGACGAAGCCGCTTACTCGAAGAAATCGTCGGACGCACTCCCCGCAGAAGCAAGCACTGCGATGTATGCCGTTCGCGGAGGCCACTGGTATCACAGTGCGGCGTTCGGTCGCAGCGCATTCCGCGGCGATGGCCCGCCGACACTCCGTTTCAACACCCTCGGCTTACGCGTCGCCCAGACAATCGTCTCAGTGCCTCCAGCAGCCAATGCTTCCTTCGACGCAAAGGCACGCTGATTAAAAAGCATGAAGGCCTGCATCCATAATCTTCGAAGCTTGTGAGAGAATTGTGAAAACCATGGTCGATTTCGTCGTCACCAGCCTTGATCACGAATGATCAACAGTGATGATTAGTGGAATTCTGCGTCGGCGGTTCCTGGTCGGACGGAAGTCAGCGGCTTTCATTTATTTTTGGAAATAAAACGATATGTCATCGCGAATGTTGGACGGCAAAGTTGCTTTGGTCACTGGCGCGGGGCGAGGCCTGGGCCGAGCATTTGCCGAGCACATGGCATCACTCGGCTGTCGCGTCGGTGTTCATGGAATGCGAGAAAACGGTCCTGCGGAATTTGGTGAAGGCACAACGCTGACAGAGACCGCTCGCGAGATCGGAGAGGCTCATAACGTTCAGACCTGCCGCGTGCTGGGCGATTTAACAAACGCTGAAGATGTGAAGCGAGTTGTAGCGGAAGTCTGCAGCCAACTTGGCCCCGTTGATATTCTGGTCCACAATGCCGGTGGAGACATCGCCGCCGCGGGTGGCAAGCCAAATCCCAACGACGCGGTTCATGTCAAGCTTGAAGATGTTCGGTCAGTGCTCGATCGCAATTTGTTGAGTACAATCCTTGTTTGTCAGGAATGTGCCAAAGTGATGATGCCGCGCAAGTCCG
This sequence comes from Planctomycetota bacterium, assembly GCA_031424595.1. GTDB lineage: Bacteria > Planctomycetota > Planctomycetia > Planctomycetales > Planctomycetaceae > SXXK01. The sequence goes on along the minus strand of JANPHT010000299.1, from coordinate 4,478 downwards.
GCCGCATTCTCACTCTCAGTTCGATCTCCGCCTTCCGCGGCATTGCCAACAGCTCGATTTACGCAACGGCCAAGGCGGGCGTCGTTGAGTACACTCGGTGCCTCGCAGAGCAACTTCGATCACACAACATCAATGTCAACAGCCTGGCCCCTGGCGATACGCGAACTGGCCGCTTCCTCGGTACTCGTGCTGTCGATGAGTCCAGACTGGTCACCGACGGGACACTTGACCGGATCGGTATGGTTGATGAAGTCACTCGTGTTGTCGAATTCTTTGCCGGCCCACTGGGGGCGTTTGTGACAGGGCAGGTACTACGAGTTGATGGCGGATCTCAGATCTGGCCGTCGTGATACTGTCACCGATTAAAATAGAGAAGCCCAGTGCCGAATCGCCGATGGGCATCGGCCGATTCTCACACTGGGCTTTCATCTGAGGCCGGGAATTCTCCCCCATCAACGAGTGGGATCAATTCCCATTCAGGCGGGACGGGGATTAGCCCAGCTCACTTCGGACGCGTTCGAGCAGAGCTTTCGTGGCCTTGATCCCTGCGAATTCATCCAGCATGCTGCCTTCGTATTCAATGCCAACATATCCGTGGTATCCGGCATCCAGAACGATCTTCATCATCTTCAGGTAATCGGTTTTAGTCTCATTGCCCTTGTCGTCGAAGTCATGAGACTTCGCGCTGACAGCTTTGGCAAATGGCATCAGTTCTGTCACGCCCTTGTAGCGGTCGTACCACTCGTTGTCTTTAAGGCGGAAATTTCCAAAATCCGGAAGGGTCCCACAGTTTTTTAAGTCGACATGTTTCATAACGCCAGCCAGCCATTCGCCATTTGACGAAAGGCCACCATGGTTTTCGACAATGACATTCAGGCCATGCTCGGCGGCAAATTCAGACAAAGCACGCAATCCATCAGCCGCGCGATACATCTGATCTTCATAGCTTCCCGCACTGCCCGCGTTAACGCGGATAGAATGACATCCCAACGTCTTACCTGCTTCGACCCACTGGAAATGATTCTCAACAGCCTGCATGCGCTTTTTGAGATTAGGATCCCCAAGGTTTCCTTCGCCGTCTATCATAATCAACAATTGCTTCACGCCCTGGTCGGCCGCTCGTTTGTTAAGCTCGGCCAGGTAAGCCTTGTCTTTTGCTTTGTCCTTGAAAAACTGATTGACGTATTCAATCGCATCAATCCCAAACTCTTTCTTTGCAGTCATTGCAAAGTCGAGATTATCCAACTTCTTTTCGAAGAGTGTTTTATGGAGCGACCATTCAGCCAGAGAAATCTCAAACTTGGCGGCCGGCCTGGTAAAAGCGGCTGATACTGAACTGCTGGCAGCGCCAGCAGCTGCAGCAGCGAGCGATGTCGCGAGGAAGGATCGGCGAGACTGGGGAGTACTCATAGTGGGCGAGTCTTTCAATTTGTGTGAACGGGATATTTTCAGGGGTGTCGAAAACCTGACAGACTCAGGTAGCGTACAACAACACGTCGCAGGCGCTCGCCATTAGTGTAGCTGTGTGAGGTCGGCGACTCAATTTCCAGCCAGCGATCTCATCAAACTCATGAATTAATCCCCAGTCAACCTGACACCGGAGACTCCTTTGCTTCAGAAAACCACCGCGTTGATCGCCGGCTGCGGCTATTTGGGCCGCCGAGTGGCTCGGCTTTGGACCAACCAGGGATTCACAACGTATGCAATGACGCGAGATACGGCCAGATGCGATGAATTCCGCAGTGACGGCATCATTCCCATCGTTCACAACCTCAGTGACACAGAGGCGGCTCTGATTCTGCCCGACCCGGATGTGGTCCTTTGGTCGGTTGGCTTCGATCGTCGCCCAGGGTCAAATCGCAACGCGATCTGGATTGACGGGCTTCGGCGTTTTCTGGGTCGCTTGCCTGTTCGCACAACGCCCCGTCGAATCATTTACACGTCGAGCACGGGTGTTTATGGAGACGGCGGCGGTCTGGAGGTCGATGAATTGACGTTGCCTAACCCCGATTCCGAGGGAGGCAAGGCCTGTCTTGAAGCGGAGCAGATCGTGCGTGAATTCGGAGATACTTACCGGCACACATCGATAATCCTGCGACTGGCCGGAATCTACGGTCCTGACCGCCTGCTTCGTCGTGTCTCTGAATTGCGAACCGGGCAGCCCATCAACGCCGCGTCTGACGATTGGCTGAATCTGATCCACGTGGACGACGCCGTTCGCATGATAGAATGTCTGGCAGCATCTTCGTTTGCAGAGTGCTCAATCGTCAATGTGGTTTCCGCGCACAGCGTGACCCGAAGGGAGTATTACTCGGTCCTTTCCCGACTTGTGTCCGCACCGGAGCCGAGGTTTTCTGACTCGATGTCGGACTCCATTGCAGCAGGCACATCGGATGCAGCAGGCACATCCGACGTTCGCACAAGGCGTAGCAGTGGGAATCGAAGAGTCGTCAGCCGGTTTCGGTCGATGATTCCGGTCGAGTTTCAGTTCGATGATTGCACCGTCGGGCTTTCCGATGCGGTGGAGAGAAGTGCGGGCCTCTGATGCGAGCTGAGAATTGCTGAACGAGGCGGGATTGTAAACTGACGTTTCCCAACCTTCACGCGCTGGTATTCCCTGATTGAGCCGCGATACTAACGGTTCACCATTCTCTGCCATTGATTGGTTTCTCAAGCCATCCCGAAGCGTCATACCTATGTTGTTTTACGGACGAGTCTTTCTTACTTTCTTTCGAAACTCGCTGATCCGGGAGATGATGTTCCCGGCAAACTTCCTTATCCAGGTCGTCACGCGGTTATTCTGGTTCTTTGCACGTTTGGCTTTGTTTGGGATGATCTACAGTGAGGTTGATCACATCCAGGAATGGTCGAAACATGAGTACTTTGCCTTCATGGCGACGGGGATGCTGATCACTTCCATTGTGGAGGCATTCTTTATGCCCAACTGCGCCGCGTTCTGCGAAAATATTCGGACAGGGAAATTGGACTTCGCGCTGACAAAGCCGGTCGATTCACAGTTTCTTGTTTCACTGGAAAAGATCAGTCTTGCCATGATCAGTCAATTGCTGCTTTCAGTAACACTGCTCGCGTGGTCGTTGTATCAAATCGCTCTGCCGATTTCGGTCGCGCAGGTTGCGATGTATTTTTTCTACGTCGTTATCGCCGTGATGTTCTTCTATTCGATGATGATCACGACCGCTTGCATGAGTATTTGGTTTGGTCGAAATCAGGGGCTCTATGATTTCTGGTTCTACATCACTATTTTTGCGCAGTATCCGCGAAGCATTTACGACGGACACGACAACAATCGCCTTGAGACCGGTGAAGCTTTGCAGTTCGCGTTCTCGTGGATCGTTCCCATTTTGCTTGTTGTCACTGTGCCGGCACAAATCATCACAGGGACACTGACGGACTGGCGATTCGCCATCGTTTCCCTGGTGGCCGCTGGTGTTTGTCTTTTCGTTTCTCGGTATGTGTTTCTGTGGTCGCTGAATCACTACCGCGGCGCTAGTAGTTGAAACAGGGTTCCCCGGGTGATTCTTAAGCGGGCGGAACAAGAGCCAGGCCCCTTGGGAGCTGCCAGCTCCCGCAAGGCAATCGTGCCGACGACTCAAGGTAACGGCCATCTCGCTCCAGGGTTTGGAATCTATTTCAAAGTCCTGACCGCAGTGGGTTTTCCGAAACGTGAGATTTCGCTATTCTGTGCAGCTCGTGAACGATGCAATCACGAAACAACGACCCCGCCAATACTCACCCCGCCCGGAGATTGTAGATGACCCTTCGAAGGCCCCTGCTGGCTTATCTCGCCAGTGTGATCTGTGTGCTTTCTACTTCCCTGTTCGCTGCTGAGATTCCAGATGGCTTTACGCCGCTGTTTAACGGGAAAGATCTGACTGGCTGGCACGGCATGCCTCACTTTGATCCTCGTGATCTCGCAAAAATGCCAGCCGAGATGCGTGAGAAGCAGATTGCGGAATGGACTGAAGACGCTAAGAAGCACTGGTCTGTTGAAAACGAAGAACTCGTCAACGACGGACAAGGTGCCTATCTGACCACGGACGGTGAATTCACGGACTATGAATTATTGATTGATTACAAGACCGTGCCCCTGGCTGACAGCGGAATTTATTTGAAAGCAAATCCGCAGATTCAGATTTGGGATTACACAGAAGAATCAAAGTTCGCTATCGGTGCCAACAAAGGCAGCGGTGGACTTTGGAATAATAGCCCGGGCGCCGCCGGGAAGGATCCGTCAGAACTGGCGGATAAGCCATTCGGCGAATGGAACAGTTTCCGAATTCGTCAAATTGGCGCTCGCACGAGTGTTTGGTTGAATGGCAAACATGTCGTCGACAATGCGATTATGGAGAACTATTTTGACCGCCCGTCACCGTTGTTCGCAAAGGGCCCGATCTGCCTGCAAACACACGGTGGAGAAATTCGTTGGCGCAATATTTATCTTCGGCAGATTCCAGCCG
>JANPHT010000298.1:0-2082 GCA_031424595.1 Planctomycetota bacterium | reverse complement strand
GGTCGGCCGCGTACTGGAACAGGAGTTTCAACGAACGCGAATGTCCTCCGGAAAAATTTCACTGGACGTAAAGGGACTTTCCCGAGGAAAGGCAGTACAGGATGTCAGTTTTACCATTCGACGTGGGGAGATTGTCGGTCTGACAGGGCTTGTTGGCGCCGGACGAACAGAAACGGCGAGGCTGATTTTTGGAGCCGACCGTGCGGATTACGGGCGGATTTCCGTCGATGGACTCGAGGTCAATGTTCGATCGCCCCGGGATGCAATTCGAGCCGGCATTTGTTTATTGACAGAGGACCGCAAAACGCAGGGTATAGTCCCGGCACGAAGCGTTCGCGAGAATTTCTCACTGGCCAGTCTACGTGTACTTCAGTGGTTCGGATTCGTAAAAGAAAAGTTGGAACGGACGGCTTTTGGGACTTATGTGGATCGGTTACGTATTCGAATTCCGAATCAGGAACAACTTGCCAGGAATCTCTCCGGGGGAAATCAACAGAAAGTTCTGCTGGCTCGTTGGTTGTATCGAAACACTCAGGTTTTTCTGTTTGATGAGCCGACACGCGGAATCGACATTGGAGCGAAACAGGAAATCTATCATTTGATGGCTGAGTTGGCCGATCAGGGCAAAGCCATCCTGCTAATCAGTTCAGAGTTGCCTGAGGTGCTCAGCCTCTCGGATCGAATTCTGGTGATGCGGCACGGACGGATTGCCGGTGAAATTGCGAATGGCCCATCCGTGACGCAAGAGCAGGTGATGGAGTTAGCCGCCGGTTAGTCTCCCGTGCAGAAAAACAGAGTCGCTGTTCGATGCATCGATCTGCCGATAGGCTCGGAGCCGGGGATTCATGAGGTTATCGGATTTTCGGGGATGCCGGATTCGTCAGACATCCGCATCCCACGATTGCCCCATATTAAATACCCATACAATGCGACAGCAGCGGATCACTTCTTTCTTTCGATCTTCCCAAACATGTGGCCTCCGACGGGGCCATGTTGCCAGGTGCCTGCGTATCGGTTTTCGTAGAAGAGAACGCGAGCAGAGAATCCCTCTCCCAGTCCCGGAAGGGTTGCGTTAGTCAGCGTGACCATCGGTGTATCGCCCGCCCATTCCATCGGAACAGTGATGGGAAGCTTTGTATCCAGCTTTCCGTACTTTACTCGAGCCGTAAAGATCCAAAGATTATCGCTTGCCCTCGTAACACTTTCGATCTCATATCGTTCTGCCTTCAAAGGCTCGCCGTCATCTTTGCCATCAACTGTAAAGGACCCAACAAGCGTGCAGTTCTCCATGGACTTAGAGAATGCTGCCTCTTGTTCGGCTTTCGCCGCTTCATCAGTGGGCTGTGTCGCTCGCACGGGGACGATCAGAACAGAGACTATCACCGTCACCATCACGGACAACACGACACTCTTTACCAGCAGGACTCTCATTTGACCGCTCCTGAACATCAAAAAACAAAGGAAGAATGCATCACTGCAATTTTGGTCACTGTGGTCCACACAACTGAAGCCCCGAAGTCGGCAGACTCCCGAATGTGCCACCTTTTCGATACGCCGCACATCATACGAACTCGCCTGACACACTTACAACTTGATAAAGTGCGGGATCGCTTCAGTCGCGTGTTTTCCAACTAAATGCATTAAGGCAGAAAGAGTTGTATTTCCATGAAGATTGCCATTACAGATTATACTTTCCCTGACCTCAGTATCGAAGAATCAATTATTGCCACTGGTGGGCATCAGTTGATTGGGTGGAGAGAAAAGAAATCGGCAGTGGAGTTGCTGCCACTTGTCTCCGATGCCGATGCGGTGATTACACAGTTTGCCTCGGTCAATGCGGATGTCATCCGATCCATGCAGCGAGCAAAAGTAATCGTTCGGTATGGTATTGGCGTCGACAATGTCGATCTTGCGGTCGCGCGAGAATGCGGCATACCGGTTTGCAACGTTCCGGACTATTGCATTGACGAAGTGGCCGACCACACTCTGGCGTTCCTGCTCGCGTCGACTCGCCAGGTTGTAAGCAACTCCAATTTTGTAAAAAGTGGTCGTTGGGGCCTTGCAACAGCGCTGGATAAGGTG
>JANPHT010000297.1:0-2826 GCA_031424595.1 Planctomycetota bacterium | reverse complement strand
CTCTGCACTTCAATGTCTTCCGGGGAGAGCCGATCGGCGGCTTGCAAATGGATCATTGACTCAGCAAAACGCTCCGCGTGCATTTCCACGGACGCCTTGCGCACATAAAGTTCAGGAAGCAGCGGGTCTTCTTCGAGGCATTCGGCGAGCTTTGCATCTGCCTGCTGCACACTGCCGCTTTTCCGAAGTTGGTCTTCTTCAAACAGAGGACGAAACGCAGGCGATCTTCGGAACTGATCCTCTTTCATTCGTGCGGCTCGATCACTTAAAAAAGAATTGTTGTGTCGAGCAAGACGATTGATGACGCGACGACACTCCGGATGCACAAACATTGCGAGATGCGACATTAGCGCCGTGCAGAATCGCTGACCACTTACGGACGCATCCGGGGTGTTTTCGAGCGCGGCGGCATACGATTCAATTCGCTCTCGGAGAATCGTCAGTGATTCTTCGGAAGCATCCTGAGCGAGCAGCTGAATAATCTGGGGCGATCTCTCATCGGGAGTTTTCAACTGCTCTGCCGCAATCTGTTGCCAGTGGGGAAAATTGATCCGGGCCAGGTGCTGCAGCAATTCGGAACGATGGTTTGCGTTATATTGGTCAATGGTCGCGATCAGTTGATTGAGCTGTTCGTTTGAGGCGCATCCCAGCGCAGCGAAAAAAAACTGTGGTGTTTGTGCTCGTCGGCCATCATCTTCAGAACTCGGCACACTCTCCAGCAGTCCGTCGGTCCATGCAGAATCTCTATAGTAGGCTGCGGCATTGGCAACCACGTGTGAGATTTCCCCGTCGTTAATTCGCAGCGAAATGCATTCGCGGATCACCGGCTCATTTTCGGGCGAGGGTGACTCTGTCAAAAATTGCAGAAACAGATCCTGAATGGATGGATTATTGATTTTGAGGAGTTCTCGGCGCACATCGGAGACAATCGTTGAATCGTCTCGCTTTTGCAGGAACTGCAATGCTCCTGAAATGGAATCGGCAGGAATGGTGGCAGAGTTTGGCAATGCCGCCTGGCGCAGAAAGTCGGAGACATAGGTGCTCACGAGAGGTAACCAACGATCGTCAGACACTTCCACAATCGCCTCGACGGCATTGGACTGCAATTGCGGCGTTGTTTCGCCCGCCTTCCAAACTTCAGCCATCGCCGCTGCGGCAGAATCGTCACGGCTTTTGGCGAGCGAACGCAGTGCCACGGCCGACACGGTCGGGTTATCGCAAAGACATAAGTCGCGAAGGGCTTCCACGGAAGCACTTCCCGGAATCAGGTGAAGGTAAGGAGCCACTTCCAACTGAAGGCCTTCAGTACCGCTGCGAGCCTGATTAAGAATCGCTCGAGCCTGATCTGCGGAGAGGCGATCCACGGCACCAGCAAGAGCCGCACGGCGCACTCCGGCGTTTGCGTTTTCTAAATCGGCGATGGCCTGTTCAATTGGCACAAATCGATACAGCGGTGTCAGTGCAGCGCAAACGGCGTCATCGACCGTGAGATACTGGCGCACGCTTTGACGGCCGATTCGCGACGAACGGCTTGGGGAATCAGCGAATTCGGCAAGAGCAATTTGTCGAAAAGTAAAGTCCACTTTCGGCATTGGAACGTTGACGGCAACAGCATCGTCTCCTGTCGTCATCTTGTTCATCGAGCCCAGCCAGGCACCAAATTCTTCCGTAACGCTCAGCTTTGTTCCGGACGCAGGGACGAACAAGATCCTTTGAGTCCCTTCCGTGAAGACCTGTCGCAATTTATCCCTGAGGGCCCAGGCGGCAAGCACGTCGAGATTGCGATGAACGGAAATGATCCTTAATTGATTATCAGGGCCGATCGAACGTTGCTCGACCTTGTTCAGCCTGCGGAGTTCCTGATTGAGATCGAGATCAACAGGCTTCGAGTCTTTTTGTGCGTTACCTTTCCCAGTGTCGGAGTCTCTATCAGTGCCTTCTGGCGTTTTGTTCCCGGACGTGGTGTTGGCACTCGTTGTCCAGCGGAGAATCAGAGGAGATTCTTCGCCGCTGTAGGGTAGAGGGCCATAGGAGATCATTCGTTCGGTCGTTTGCATCGGCTGAAGAATTTCCGGCGCTGACGAACCAGCACCTTCAGGCCGCACCGTAGGAATAATGTGATCCTGCAACAGCAGTTGCAGCTGCCGTTGCCCAAAGCCGATCGGTTGGGCCGAGTTATTTGTGATCGAAACGCGAACGCCAATTCGGAGCAATCGGGAGTTCCGGTCATTCCCCAGAATCAGCGAACTGTCCAGCTCCTGAACGGAGATTTTGACGGCAGGGGAGGCCTCTTGTGGAGACGCCGAGATGGGTTGGCCATGCAGGCAGAGGAATATTGCCATCAGAAAACGTAACATCGTTCACTCCGTTGTCGCAACCGTGGAACGTGGATTCATTGCAGCGTCTTGTAGAAGAGTCTCCGCAATCTGCCGCGATCCCAATCCGTGGACAAGAATAATAGAAGACCCTTACTGGCCATAACAACCTGGAACACGGAAATTTGGCCTCTGGTTTCGTTGATTTTGTCGTCTCAGACCCTACACGAATCAGTTTTCCTGGAACAAAACTGTTCGCAAATCCGATAAGGACTCTGTTAGACTTCAACTATGGCTTGGTACTGCTGCTTAGCGTTCAGGCTCCTGCTTTCCTCCAATCCCTCCGGCTCACAGCCTTCCCAAATCCCTTTTGTTGCAGGCTCATATCTCCATGAGATGCATGTCAGATTCCAACGCTCTTGCCTTCCACGAGCGATTGCCCGTCGTCGCCGGTTTCCAGACCGATGGCCGGTGTTCGACCATTCGAGGTTCGACCATACGAGGTTCGTCT
>JANPHT010000296.1:0-11187 GCA_031424595.1 Planctomycetota bacterium | reverse complement strand
AGGATGAGCAACGGCCTTCACCGCAGGATGAAACAGCGTGTGAACAACCAGACGAACATCCTCCCGCCGTGGCATTGTTACATCCGTTGCTGATACCGCAAACACACGCTCCGCCGCAGGAGGTCGAACTACCGCTGCAGGGAGATTCGATTCCAGAATCCGCACAAGAATTGCTGGCAGGACCTGACACTTCCTGAGTCGCCCAATAACCCTGGTCCTGAGTGACAGTGCGCGTACGCGTCACAGGGACGCGTTCACAGACAGTCCGGCTTCCTTCACGCTGCTCCTGATACGCCACCATGACTGTGTAGCTGAACGGCTTCTCTTCCGTCACGGTCTGGTACACAGTTCGAGTGCCTTGACGCGTTTCACTGTATGGAACCTGAACGCTGTACGTCTGCTCAACTGGCTCGCTGACCGACTTATAAGTGGTCCGTGTTGCTTCACGCTGTTCCGTGTATGGAACATTTACCGTGTAAGTCTCTTCCTTCTGCTCCGTTACGGGGCGACAGACTTTGCGAGTGGCTTCGACCTGCTCCTGGTATGGAACGCTAACTTGGTAAGTGATGTCTTTGTTTTCCGTCACAGTCCTCGAAACCGTCCGGGTCGCCGTCTTTGCTTCCTGATAAGGAACCGACACCGAATAGTTCTCAACTCGCTGTTTCGACACGGGAACCGAAACGGTATAGGACTCTTCACGAGTTCGCGGTTCGGATACCATCAGAGTGCGCGTCACCGTCTTCTGTTCCTGAACCGGCACCTGCTTCACTGTCGTATAGGCTTCCTCTCGTTGCTCAGTTCGATATTCCGTTGCAGTGACTGTTCGAGTTTCCATCGACTGCTGAGGAACATAAACCGTCACCTCTCGGTCTTCCCAATGCCCGCAGGCCTGTGACTCAGCATTGTTGACTGCGCAGGCACCCGAAAACCCGGGACCGGCACCACACGATGACTGACACGACGATCCTGCCGAAGTCGCGCAGCAGGCACTGACCCGACAGCTGGACCGGCCTGCCTCAGCTACCGAAATTGCCACTAATCCCCAAACTGAGGCAACAGCGATGATGGTTTTCGAACTCACAATCCACTCCCATGTTAAAAATTGCAACTCAAGAAACTATGGACTTCGCCTTTGGTGGGCAGGTTGTCGCCAAATATTGCTAAAATCATAATGCGGCATCGAACGTTTTCACTTTTCAGGTAGTTTGCGTAACTTAGAGCAGATGCAGCCGAACATCGATTCAACTCGACCCTGCGTAATTTTTTAAAAAAACTATTTGACGCCTCAGTAGTAGCCACTCTAAGCGAAACGGGATTCTGGGAGACTGAATTGCTCCCCGAATCCTCGATCACCAAAAATGCATCGCATGTGACTCAGCTGTGGCAGCGAGAGGTCTCGTTCCATAGGCTAAGTTGACTCGCAATGTTTGCCCGAGAGCATGGTACCCGTGTTCGCCGGGCACCTCAGGTTGATTGTTCGGAGCATACTTGTCACTTTCGTAGCAAGTTGATGCCGTCGAATCAGGGCTGATCGTGCACGCCGGCTTCGTGTTCAGACCAGGGTACAAGTCCCCTTCCGATCCAGGATTTTCAGATTGTCGGCATGAATTTGTTAAGGCAGGGTGGCACTGACAAATGGCTGGATCGCTTGGTGTTTTGTGTGTCACTTGTTCTGCGAGTGTGATTTCTATTCGAAGCGGACTGCAGACGTGTGAAACCATTCTGGAATAGGTTTTCCTGTCGATGGTAGATCGAAATTTCCTTCTCAAACTCTGCTGAAAACATTGTCGTCGTTGTGTCCTGGGCGATCGATCTCTATTTCGACGTTGATGACCGTCGCGAAGACTGCGAAATGTCACCGCCAACCCATTGTCGAAAGACGCGAGAATAGGGGATGTTCGATGGGCGATGAACTCAACGGTTACTCCTGGCCCTCCGGAACCATCTCCCATTAACACCATCTTTGAACAGGGAGCACAAACGTCCCATTAATGAATGCCAAGGAATAAAAAATCGGCGAGAGATCTCAGCGGATTGTCATGCGTCGCTTCCTGCGAATCAGCAGAAGCATCGCCGTATAGCAGGTCAGCGGTGGTGCGGACGTCGCCGCTCCGCGTGACAGGATTCGTCGGTCGTAATGCGGAAGCCTGCTCGACGCGAGTGATCTCGCCGTGGTCGAGCCAGATATAGCCACATTCCGCACAGGAATCTACGACGATGTTTCCTGGACCATAATAGGGATGGACTTCCATCGGCTGTCGGCATGACGGGCAATCCAGCTTGCGTTGGTAAGCCGCAGGATCGATTGGCCGAGGTTCTGCCGGCTCAATTCCCACTCGCTTGGCCTGACGTTCCTGCACGATGCTTCCAAAGTCCTGATGTCGCACCAGAACTCCAAAGCACGCTGCACAGTAGAGTACGCGGCGGTTCTCAACAAGCCCTGTCTGCAGTGATTGAGAACAGGTGGGACAGAAGCAATCCAACGCCAGACCGGTTGGCAGGATTCGATCGACTGATACTTCCTTCAGCTGAATCAACGAAGAACAGTATTGGCATCGATGATATTCCTGTCCGTCAACCACGTTGGAGACACCGCCACATTTTTGGCAGCTGATTGTAATCGACGCTTGAGTTACCATGGTACACCCTTCCGTTGACAGCACCCAGTGGGGTGACCTGTCGGGTATGTGGAGCAGTGTTGTCGCAGAACCGTGAATTGTCCGCAGAGACCCCGTTGCAAGCACTCAGGATGACTGGGCCGTTCCTGTTCCGATATTCGAGTAAACACTACGCTACTCCGGAGTTGCGCAGGGCAATTACTGACTCAGCCGCAGTTAGATTTGCGCGTCGTGGACGCAGTGGTGCCGGATACGCGGTTTTTCTCGGCGAATTGGAAGAATTCTGTCGTTCAAAAAGGGCACTGCTGGTTCTGAATGCAACGAGTACGACGAAGCAAGTGTTGGACGTTAGGGGTTCGATTTTGGCAAGTCATAAAATTGGCTACACTTCCGTCCGACTACGAATTGCCCGCCACAATAGCTCTGATTTCTCCGATCATTTTTACGGGACCTTTATTGGTGCAAGTCTCATTACAGGACATCATTCTAGTCACGGGAGCTACGGGTCTGGTCGGGAGTCACGTGGCCGAACAAGCGCGAGCAAAGGGGTTTCGTGTTCGTACTCTTGTTCGTGAGGCATCCAACTCCAGCTTGCTGCAGCAGTGGGGATGCGAGCTGGTCCTGGGAGATCTCGATCAACCTGACAGTCTGAAAGCGGCCTGTCAGGATACCACCATTGTGATTCACTGCGCTGCCAAGGTCGGAGACTGGGGACCGACTGAAGACTATCGTCGCGTCAATGTCGATGGAACCCGAGCCTTGGTGGACGCTGCGTTGGCTGGCGGTCAATTGAAGCGTTGGGTACAGATCAGTTCCCTGGGAGTTTATGAGGGGAAAGACCATTATGGCACCGACGAGACTACTCAACCGAGCACAACAGGGATCGATGGCTATACTTTAACAAAAGTGGAGTCCGAACTGCTGGTGTGTGATTACATCAGATCGCATGCACTGCCCGCTGTCGTTCTTCGACCAGGGTTCATCTATGGGCCGCGTGATCGCACGGTATTGCCACGGCTTCTGGACCGACTGCAGTCCGGGAAGTTTGCATATCTCGGGTCGCCGGACAAGTTGATGAATAACACGTTTGTGGGTAATCTTTGCGAAGCGATCTGGCTGGCGATTGAGCATGATAGTACGGTGGGCGAAGTCTTCAATATTCGGGATCCACGGGCTGTTACGAAACGGGAATTCATCGACACTGTTTGTGACGCAGCCAATCTGAAACGCCCGTCCAGAATTGTCCCTCTTCCGATCGCAAAGTTTCTTGCGAAGAGCATGGAAACTGTCTGGAGAATGCTCGGTAAGACGGAGGCCCCTTTGTTGAACAGTGCCAGAATCAAGTTTCTCGGTCTCAATCTTGACTACAGTATTGACAAGGCGGAGCGGCAATTGGGTTATAAACCGTCGACAGATTTTCGTGAAGCCATGAGAATGTCGATTTCAACCGGGCCCTGATTTCACATTCCCGTTACTGTTTTTTTTGGACTGAAAGCTTGCTTGTGGTTTCGGTCGCTTTCATCTCGCCTGTTCCTCCATGAAAAATCGCATGACTGAATCTCGCTCGATTGTGCTCGCCAGCCGGAACAGGAAGAAGGCGCGTGAAGTTGCCGAGATCCTGGCTCCGGCCGGATTTCAGGTGATTCCTGTTACCGAGTTTCCGGACGTCCCGGAAGTCGAAGAAGATGGTCTGACGTTTGCGGCGAATGCAGCGAAGAAGGCTTCGGAGGTTGCGAGAAAGTTGAATCGTTGGGTGATTGGCGAAGACAGCGGCCTGCAGGTCGACGCGCTGGGTGGCGCGCCGGGCATCTATTCGGCGCGCTACAGCGGGCCGGATGCTGATGACGAACGCAACAATCAGAAGCTCATCGCGGAACTCAAAGATGTTCCCAATGAAAAGCGAGGAGCTGGGTATCTCTGCAGTGTTGCCCTTTCGTCGCCAGCAGGTGAAATTCGAATCGCTTGTGAAGGGACTTGTCGCGGGCTCATCCTTCACAGCGCCAATGGAGAAGGTGGATTCGGCTACGATCCATACTTCCTGATTCCTGAGTATCATCTGACATTTGGACAACTGAGTTCAGTGGTCAAACATCGACTCAGTCATCGAGCCCGTGCGTTCAGCAGGTTTGTCCCGCTGCTGTTGAAAATTCAGAATGAATTCTGACAGAAGCGCGCTGATCACTGCGAGAAATGACAGGATGGTTATTGCATGCAACAGCTGACAGGCTGGTTATTATTGCTGTTAAGCGTCATCGGTCACACGGAATTGTGGGTCACAACGATCAACCGGTCACATGCTCTGCCCATTCGTCCGAAAAAGCTCCGAAGATTCCGGACGCTGCATGATATCGCTGTAGTGTGTTATCCGTTTGTGCTGCTTTGGCTCGCTGGTCTCGGCTCCACGAGTCTATTGCGCGGAGGTCATTTTTCCGATCAGTCCCCCGCCATGCGACTGCTATTGAGCGTCACAATTGCTGGCTGCATTCCCCTGATCTTCGGAGTCTTGCGATGGCAATGGATTCGGCGACATCAGTTCGATCATGTCGAGACGAGACAACGGCATAATGTTCTGGATGCGGCTGTCACTGAATCCGATCGGCATCGTGTCCGGGGGCCTCGTCGACATCCGTCACAGCTTTGGCCGTGGAATGAGATCTTTCATCTGGAGGTGAATACGAAGATCGTCAATCTTCCGAAGCGTGCGGCGGCAGCAGATTTGTCGGCAGCACCCTTACGAATCATTCATCTCTCAGATCTGCATTTCATTGGCTGCCCAGGCGAAGACTATTACCGATTTCTTGTCACGCAGGCGGCTTCCCTGAAAGCCGATGTTTATGTGTTTACCGGAGATCTGATCGATAAGATGGAGCTCCTCGAATCTGCCATCGAGATTCTGAGTCCGCTGACGATAATCGCACCTTGTTTTTTTATCCTTGGCAATCACGATTGGAAATACGACCATGAGACAATCCGCAAGGCACTGGAGGCATCGGGCTGGAGATGCGTCACGGGGCGTGCGGATATTCTGAGGATTGGGGGTCGTCAGGTTCTGCTGTCAGGCTCAGAAAAGCCGTGGATGGGTGATTCGCCACCGGTTGTCCGAGACGCCGGGTGTGATCTCCGCATTCTCCTGAGCCATTCGCCGGATCAGTATCGCTATGCTCAGCGTTGTGGTTACGACCTCATGCTTTCGGGTCATACTCATGGTGGGCAGGTTGTACTTCCATTGATTGGTCCAGTGTATTCGCCAAGCATTTACGGCGTCAGTTTTGTTTCAGGACTCTTTCAGCTGGGCGAACTGACACTTCACGTTTCTCGCGGCATCGGTGCCAAAGATCCAATGCGATGGAGATGTTCACCTGAGTTGACGTGCCTTGAAGTGCACTGCTGAGCAACAGCCGGGAATTCTGGCTCGCCACAATGCACCACGAAGTGAGACGTTTCGTAGAGAACCAACGTGCAAGCTGGTAATGATCGCTCCAGCTTAGTGAAATCTTTGGTGACCTGACACGCGATGCTGCAATCTCCAGTCTATCGCGACGGATCGATTGGCTTTCCTCCGAATAGTGATGGCGAAGACCGTTACAGTCCACCAGTTTGGCTCATTCGGCACGTTCAGCGTATCCCATTCTCGCTGGTTTTGCGTTTCGGCAAAAGCTGCCGACTGTGGCCAATGAGGCAAACTGCACGCGACTCTGACGGCGATACAAGTGTAGAACCGCTGTTGTTGCCAATCGGGGATCAGGCGAGCCTCGAGAAATGCTTCGCAGCAACACGACGTGTCAACGCAATTCGCAGTTGACAATCATGTAGTTTCCCCTGCGAAGATTGAACTTCGCTGCATGCAATTTGGAGGAGGTCACTTGAACGGCTCAACGACAACAATCCGGCGGTCTTCAAACCAGGAGTTGCAAGGATTCCGTAGCTTTATATGGATGTCGATGCTGATGTCACTCGGTGTCGTTTTCTTTGGAATGCAATTGATGATGGTCGGTCCTCTGAAGGGTCGGCTCGATACGATCCAGGCCCGGATGGACTCGTCAGAAAACAATATGAACAAGCTGGTCGCTGCCCGAGAATCGGTATTCAGAACCAACGATCTTTTGACAGGTCTGGAAGACCAGTCTTCACGTCTGGAGTCACTTCAGAAGAGCATCACGGATATTCAAGAAGTCCGGAATGCCGTTCAACAGGAAGCCGAAGCGTCAATAGTCGCAATGGCTGCACTGGACCGAGTTTCTGCCGTGCAGAAGCGAATCATCGAAGGCCAGCAGGAGACATTGCAGGCTTCGAACCAGCTTAACGCCATTCACGAACTGCAGAAGGCTATTCTGACCGGATCGGATTCGACGGAAGTGGCCAACAACTCTCTTGAGGGACTGGTTGCACTTCAGAACCGTCTGATCGCCGCTTCGAATGGTTACGAAAAGGCGAGTGAAGGAGTTGCGAATCTGACAGACCTGACGCAACGAATGGTCGTTCAGTCTGAAGGTCTGGAGCTTGCGGCCAGGAAGTTTGACGATTTCGTGGGCCTCAAGGATGCCGTACAGACTGCGGCCGTTGACCTGGATGCCGCTCGCAGCAGCATCCATGGACTTATCGCGATCAAAGACGACGTACTGGCATCTGCTGACAAACTCGAGTCCGCTCAGGAAAACGCACGCACACTGGTGGCACTGAACGACAGCCTCAATGGAACAACGCTGCAGTTGACGACCGCTCATCAAAATCTGGACGCTTTATTGAGCCTTCAGGCGAACCTGGGCAGTCAATCTGATAACGTCGCCGCTGCCATTCAGAATCTGGAGATCATGGACGACTTCCGCGTCGAAGTCGCAGCCCATGTGAAGTCGCTGGAGACCCTTCGACGAACACTGACCGAGATTGCCATGATGGAGTCAACATTAGGTCGTGTGGCTCATGTGGTCGAACCACTGACCCAGATTGGAAACCTGCGACGACTGGGCGACGAAGAAGTTCGCGAGGCTGCTCGAGTGATTCTTGATCGCCGGGCAACGCGATTTTCTCAGTCAGAGCAAATGACCGAAACAGGCACAACCAGTGGTGAAGAAGTTCCTGCCTCAGCCATTCATGGTGAGGAAGAGATGCTGGTTCCCCTGCCACGAGAAGTCGGCAAGTAACGAAACCGATGTGCCGGCGTCAAAGCCAATTCAATCTGTCAGGCTGGACATCGGGTCTCTGATGTCCAGCCTGGTTCTGTTTCGATGTTTGTGCATAAAAAAAGACCCAGAGAGCATGGGGCACTCTGAGTCCGTGGAGGAGAAACGATCAGTTCCTCAATTCGATCCTGTCCATCGACGCGATCTCTCAGAGTCACACGATTAGTCGAACAACTCTGTCAGCGACGCAAACCGGATGTCTCCGAAAGCACCTTGCTGCTTAGTTGCAGGACGCACGATCTGATTTCCCGCAGGCGACATAGAGTTTGAATGCACAACGTGCTGATGTTCAACCAAACCGTTGTTGCAATGCTGGCATGACTGGCTGTGAAATCCAGAATGTCCAACTCCATAGTACCCACTCGAATAGCCTCGTTCATGAAAACGGCTTGGAGAAGGAACCGGAGGCAACAGATCAGGGCGGCTCTGCCAGGTTGGAACCTTGAGGTATGAATACCCCAGTTGAGTCGTGTCGTTTGGCTGATAGACGGCAGGATAGCTGGCAACAAATCCTCCGCCTGGATTGCCGTAATAGGCTTGAGGATGATAGGCGGCATACCAAGCCCCATTGTAGTTGACCGGATAATGCACCGGTGGCGACCAACCCTTGTCCGGGAATCCCTTGCCGTTTATGAAGCGAGCGATTGGACGGCCGTTTCGGTCGCCTGCATCGCGACATTGATTGTTCCAACCGATACCCTGCTGAATCTGACCAAAGGCGGAGCCTCCGGTGAGAAGAATGGCGACAGTCGCCAAGAGACTGGCTGACAAGATTTTCATGAGTTCCTACTCCAGCGTTCCAGAGAGCATTTGTGATTTCAAAAGACTGCTGCGAGATGACAACAGTCTGAGAGGGCAGACACGCATCGACTTTCGGTGCGGACAAGAGTCCCAATGAGCCACGGTACTACCAGGTCTGGCACTTCAACGGTCGTGGCGACGTCAGAGGATTGTAGTTGCCGATATGTGTCACTCGACTGCCCGGCAGACCAGAACTGTAGTTGTAGGCATGATTAACGTTGGGAGCCAGCGGTACCGTCATTGGCATGCCATATCCCGGAGCGGCGTACAAATGTGTATCGCGAGGATCAATGTACGAAGGCTGGTCGGCATAGGCCATGTGATACTTGCCAAGCCATGGGCTACCCTGACCACCGTTGCCCGCCGGAATCATCCATCCGAACAGGCGATCGCAAGCGCGAGCGTTTGCATTCTTGCACTTGTCGACAAATCCTCGTGGCCGTCCATTGTCACATGGGTTATTTCGTCCACCACGGCCACGACCACGACCGTCTCGATAGTTGTTGCGGTTGTTGCCCCAGCCGCCGTTCATGTCGCAGTTGTTGCCCCAGCCGCCGTTCATGTTGCAGTTGCCGCCGCCGGCAAAGCAGGAGTTGCAATCCATTGGCGTATAGCACATGCCACTGTTGCACATGCCACTGTTGCACATGCCAACTCCGTTATTGCATCCGCCTGAGTAGCAGAGAACGGTACTGCAGGGATCGCATGCTGTGTAACACGGAGCCGGGCAGCACTGCGATGGGCAAGGTTGCGGCGTGTAGCAGCTTTCCCCGCAAGGTTCCGTATCGACGAAACCTGCCAGTTGAATGCCGGAAGTGGAGGGATTCTGATTGCGATCAGACATACGCACAACGCCATCATCCGCCAGCGATACACCTGCGGTCAAAATGGCGCACAGGGCCGCAGTGTTGCGGAAGAGAGTTTTCAAGGAAATCATTTTTGCACCTGATGAAAATGTGAAGTGGATTCGAATCTTCGGAGGCCGAGAGATGCGGGCTCTCGGCCATCTACGACAGTGATCAGCGAATCACGGGGGCATGAAAGAGAGTGAATGGACTGACGTGAGACTTGTAATTCACATCCACTGTTGTCCCGTTGAGTTTCCAATCTTCTCGAGACCAGACTCCGAATGGCGTGACCATCCATCCGCCGTTTACCTGATAGTAATATGGAGGATAGACGGCGCGGTAGCGATGAGCATGCAACATTTCGTGCGGGTGAAACGCCTGGTTTTCGATGGCGATCCCGCCCACTTGCTGAGGGATTCCTGGACGCGGTGCGGGATAGAGTGCGGCTCCGGTCTGAGGATACATTCCAGTTCCGTTCTGCGGGTACGTTCCATTATGCACGCTCATCGGAGCCTGCCCGGAATAGACCGGGCCCGTGGCATGAAAGTCAGACGCGTTCCAGTACTGCCCGCGTGACACCATTTGGACAGGCTGCGGGGCCTGATAAGTCTGCCAGTTATTGGTCGGGTGGACAGGAATCGGATTTGACATCCCTGCGGGCGACGCACTGAAGTATTGCGGCCCGGTGTCGGTGCTGGTGTTCGGCAGTATGGGTGCTTGCTGAATCGGCACTGGCTGCAGATCGGATTGCGCTGGAGCCATAGCGGTTTCCTGTGACGACGATGTCAAATCGGATGGAGCACTGTCCATCGGCCTGGCAGCCGTCTGCCGCACGTACGCGTCCTGACGCTCAGCGTCCTGCACGACAGCGTGCTCAATCCCCGGAGCGGTTGTTTTTGCTTTTGCCTTTGGCAGCACGGAGAGCGATCTGGCTGGACCTCCTCTTTTGGATGGGGCTGCATTCGAAGCCGTGGCGTTTTTAACACCAGGCTTTGGCGGCATTTGTTTCGCTGCCGAAGCCTTTGAGCCAGCGGCTTTGGATGCTGTCGTTTTAGACGCTGGTGTGCTGGATCGCAGGCCGGCTGTCTTGTTCTTAAACCAGCCCACGAGTCCTGTCGGTGCCGGAGTCGATCGCTTCGGCGCTGGCTGATCGGCGATCGCGCTGCCCGCGCAAATGACGCCCATCATCAGCGCTACTAAACCCTTGCGTAGCATTAGAGCCCCCTCCATGGAATCCGCGGATCGTCCGGTGTTCCGCATCGGCGGCAGGTCCCAGCGAACCTGGCCCGGCCGGAATTTTTCAGTGATGTGTGAAAACAGAGACCGGATTCAATATGACTCCGACTGTTTTCTGCCCGTCCCTTCCGATCAGCACGCCATTCAAAGCCCAATCGCTCCGCTTCGCACGCTGTAACGGAAGTTCCCGACAATCATGTTGTTCGGCCAGTTACGGTCGTGCGGATGAATCATTCAGTGCCAGTAGAATCAATGGAATGGGCAGCAGAACAGTGCTCTGCGTCTGAGTCTTCTCAATCGGAAACCACTTCCTGACCGTAAATTTTTACCTGTTTTGCCCATCATCTTTCCCTGACGAAAAAAGGACGGTTTGATTACACTCCCCCGATCTCTTCTCCTCGTTTAACGGAATGCGGCTGGCGACGGCAGATTTCCGGGCTCAAATTCAATCGCCAGCGAATCGTCTTCAGGCGAATTAGTCGCCGTTTTAGAATTGTTTTCAAG
>JANPHT010000295.1:0-11951 GCA_031424595.1 Planctomycetota bacterium | reverse complement strand
GCTGTATTTCAATCAGGAGTCACTGCATGCGGAATGGACCGACGTCATCACAATCATGGCGATGACACTTGGGATCTCGATTATTCTGCACGGATTGTATGACACGCTCCTTAAGCAGGAAATGCCGGTGTGGGCTCTGCTCATCGGAATCCTCAGCGTCGGATGGCTGATTGGTGTCGTCGAAAAGCAGTCTAATGACGAGACGCTAACAAATTCCCGTGCTCAAATCTTTCGACACGAAAGCTCATAAACAGGCCACTCGGTTCCACAATCGTTGCAGTGAAAACCTACGATTGTGGCCGTACCAGGGATCGGAAGTCGGTTCTTGGGGCTGATAATAGAATCAGCCAATTCCAGCGGCTCAATATCCTGATGACCACATTCCGGGCAAATACCGTTTTGATGAATCAAACGGGCGCGATCCACAGCTGGCATGAAGCGACCACTGAAAATAACCGATCGGCGGGCACGCTCGATAGGAATAATGTCTTCGACCGAGTCTTCGGAAACCAAAGGCAAAATGTCTTCGGTTGTGATTTCGTCTGATGGCGTAAATAGACGCAGATGAATACGGTTCATGCGTGTTTCCTCCTTGAAGCACGAGTCCGAAGATGGGCACTGCAAAGCAATCCTAAACGCCCGACATTCCATGCCGAGACAGATCAGTGATCACTTTGAGACGACCGCTTTTTTTGAGAGAGACGAGAATGCAGCGGCTTGTAACAGGAACTCTATCCATCCACCAGCATCAACTCAAGGGGCGAGATTCAGATTGTAATTCAGGCAAAATACAGAGGCAGGGATTAAAGATTCCGCAGGAAATTATGCTCCCGACCAATCGATTAACACCGCAAATCTCCTAATCCTCCAGCATGCGATTCCGAATCTCCACCATCACTGACGGAAGAAACACGATTCCTGAATAGTGATCCGCTGGCATCTGGATATGGTGACCTTCGGGCAATTTTGCTGCTTCTGCAAGGGCGAAACTGCAGGCAGGCGGAACGACATCATCATATCTGCCACTATAGAGCCATGTCGTCTCAGGGTTTAGCCGATGAGCCAGTCGCAACGGCTCCACTGGACGAGCCAATTCTTTGACTTTGTCGCCATTGATGCCGAGCGATTCCAGTCGCTCGCGGACTTTTGCCGCATCCTTCGCTCCATTGAGCACAACGTTATGGAGGTTTCCACCGGCCAGCAGAATGAAGACTCGATCAAAACCCTTGTCCAACCCAGCGGTCGTTGAAGTGATGAATCCACCAAGACTGGTTCCCTGAATCCCGATTCGGCTTCCATCGACAAACGGCAGAGACACGGCAACATCGCGGGCACGGCGAGCGTCGGCAACGGCCTGTTTCATCGAGGTCAAAATCATCTCCGGTTTGCCTGTGTATTCGGACTTTCGCACACCATAACCGGGCATCTGCACCATCAAGGTATGCAAGCCCTGAGCGGCCAATCCCCGTGCGAAGATACGTCCCACTGTCATTCCGCGACCCGATTCATGCACCACAATGACCGCTCGACTTCGAATCGGCTGGCCTGCTTTGTCCTTTGCGATGTACCACTCGAGCGACACATTATCATTCACGGCGTCACCGGAAGGCATTGCAGACGGGAACCGTACCAGGAGGTCACCCCGTTCAGGCTCCGCTGCTTCACACGTTGCCTCGAACTTGCCGGGCTTCCATCTTAGTCCCTCCAGACACTCTCTTGCATCGGCGATTGGTTCGTCATCAAGCCCAAGGGTATCCTCCGCGGCGAACTTTGAACCGACGGCTGGAATGATGAGAGTTGACAATCCCTCACCAGCTATGGCGCTCACCAACAGCAGGTTCATGCTGATAACGGCCAACAGTTGGCCAACCATCATTCGAAGACTGAATGGGGATTGAGCATCCATCGGTAACCTGTCACCTAAAAAAAAGCAAACCATTGAATAAACCCTGGCTCAGCAATCTTCTACCTGACTGGATTTTTGCCAATCAGTCGCCTCAGAAGGCCGATCTGTCCTGCATGCAACATCTCATGATGGGAGCAGAATAACAACCCACCCAATTTTGTCGGAAATGCGGCGTACGGCATGTCGATGGGTTCGTCAAGCTGCAATTCCGTCACACTCGACAGTTCCAGCATGGACTGTTCAAAGACACGATTAAAGACGCCTAGGATTTCTTCCACAGCCGGGTTCGAGGCTGGAACAGGATCCGGCGTTGTCCCTTTACTGAACTTCTTGCGAAATGACGATGACATCAGTTCCGTGTCGATTCTAGCCCGCCCACGCATACGGAACAGGCACAAACCATATTGAGCCATCGCAAGGTGACCAATCTGCCAGGCCAGGTGCGAGACGCCCTCGGAAGGCTGCTGAAACCAATCTTCCGCGGCCAGATCATTCATCAGGCTCAGCGTGTACTCGCGAGCAAATCGAATCTGGCCTATCACAAGCTCAAGGCGGCGGAGGTTTGACATAGTTGTGCTCTGAAGAAGCCAAGCAGGCGACGAGACGAACAGGGAAAGGGCGAGGTGAGCGATTCGGCCGGACACTCGGGGTTTACGTTATGGGATGAATGATGTGGCAGCATTGACCGACAGGCAAAATTCGGCGATTAATTCAGCGGCATTTTCCAGATCCGACTCCGCAACCAACTCCACCGGACTATGCATGTAGCGATTCGGAATGGTCACCAACCCAGCCGCGCAGCCGCCGCGAGAAACCTGAATCGCTGCACCATCATTGCTGGCAGGATAACCCAAAGCATTGATCTGATATGGGATCGCGTTGACTTTGGCATTGCTGATCAGCAATTCGAACACTCGCGGATTTGCATTTGGCCCACGTACGATGACCGGCCCCTTGCCGATTTCAATTCGTCCAAATTCGTTCTGATCAATTCCCGGACAGTCTGTCGCATGAGTCACATCAACGGCAATCGCAATATCCGGATTGACGTTGTACGCGCTGGTTGTGGCACCTCTCAGACCGATTTCTTCCTGCACCGCAGACACGGCAACCACACGCGCCGAGGGATTCTGTTGAGCAACCTTTTTAAGGGCATTCATAATCACCCAGATTCCGGTTCGATCGTCCATGGCGACTCCGGCAATTCGACCGTTCCGGAGTTCGCGAAGGCACGGTTCGGGCGTCACAAAATCGCCAATATTGACAATGGATCGAGTCTCCGCTTCGGAGACCGAGCCAATGTCGATCCAGAGTTCTTTCATCTTCGGAACGGTCTTTCGTTCATCCGGGTCCAGCAGGTGAATGGGCTTACGAGCAATGACGCCCGGCACAGGGCCTGACGCGGTATGAACGACAAGCCTCTGACCCAGGAGAATCTGCATGTCCCAACCGCCGACAGGATTCACCCGCAGGAATCCGTAGTTGTCAATGTGTCGAACGATCAGTCCAATCTGGTCGCAATGAGCATCCAGAAGAATCGTCGGATGGCCAGTGGGATGGACTATGGCGAGGAGATTGCCATGGATATCGGTGGTGACTTCCGCAGCAAACGTCGATGCAAAGGCACGGACCACGTTCTGGATATTCTGTTCATCGCCGGACGTGCCTGGGGTCAGCAGCAGGTCCCTGAGGAATTGGTCAGCCATGGGATAATCTTGAAAAAACAAAGCGAAATAACGACGGGAGACAGGCGATATGGCATTTTCGAATGGCTGCACTATCTTGCATAGTCCGCAACTCTTCCAGAGTTCTCGAGCGACTTCCCGGCAGGAACATACTGATTCCCTCGTTGGCAGGAAGTGTGGAATCGTTTCCGGAAAATTCCTTCACTCTTGATGGAATGCAGAGATTCAGCCATATTCGTCGGAATCTGCCGCGATTGCAACATCTCTAAGAACCGGTTTCGTATGGAAACCGTTGTTGCCGCTGGATGACGGTCGCGAGACTGCGACTACTGATGTCAGGCCGAAACTTCAGGAACATAATTCAGATGTCCGAATACTTGAACGGGGAAGCACTGGCGGCGTTGTTAACACTGACGTCGCTGGAAATGGTATTGGGGATCGACAACGTCATCTTCATTGCAATCCTCTGCGGCAAATTGCCCGAGGCAGAACGCGACAAAGCCCGCACAATGGGACTTCTACTGGCTGTTGTTTCACGCATTCTGCTTGTGCTGGCGATCGGATGGGTGATGACGCTGACAAAGCCCCTGTTTATGATGCTCAGCCATGCAGTCACCGGCAAAGATTTGATTCTGATCTTTGGTGGATTATTTCTGCTCTTTAAAGGAACTCGCGAGATTCATCATAAGATGCAGGACGCCCAGAACGATGCGTTGAAGCCCGCGAAGACCAGTACGCTGAAAGCCGTCCTTTTTCAGGTGCTGCTAATCGATATCGTATTCTCATTGGATTCAGTAATAACCGCCGTCGGAATGACTGAAGGCCTGAAGCATCCAATACCCATCATGGTGACGGCCATTATTCTGTCAGTCATGGGAATGTTGGTCTTCTCGAAAGCCATCGTCGTGTTCATCGAACGCAATCCAACTATCAAGATCCTTGCCTTGTCATTCTTAATGCTGATCGGCCTGCTGCTGATGGCGGAAGGGTTTGGTCACCACATTCCAAAGGGATATGTTTACTTTGCCATGTGCTTTTCGTTTTTCGTTGAAATGCTGCAACTCTGGACCCTGAAGCCTTCTAAGCGGCCAATGTCAGATACCTCGTATTGATTCGCGGTCGATAAGCTTGGGAGCGCTCGAAAAACGCGAATTCCCTGTTTTGCGACAATAAGTGGCCTGCTTCGTCGTGGTCTCGGGCGTATTTGCTAAAGAAGTCGGTATTCACCAGGCCCGGGGGGGAATTGACGGGGACCGTCTTTCGCAATTCCGGGGGGAATTGCCATGGTAAGCAGCCCCCCTCACTCCGTTTTTTCACCAGAGCGAGACGAGTGCTTCAGTTTCTGCGAATCGTCGGAAGTTGCTCCCGTCCGCCGGTTGATCTGTCGCGATGCGGACGTAGGATGCGAAGGCTGGCCCGCGTTTTCGGGCTTTCACTCGCACACACCCTTCAGATTCACGATATTCCATGCCAACCGCTGAACAGTTGAAGATTCTTGTTTCTAACGTTGTTGAGCCCGTGACGGAAAAGCCACTTGGCGAACTCCGCATGATTCGTGACACGTTCGTCAACGGAAATGACGCACGAGTCCGTATTGAATTGCCAACACCCGCGTATCCCGAATCAAAAAAACTGGAAGAACTTATTCGTCAACGCATCAAGTTTGCCGCTCCTGAATTGGAGCCTCGAATTGAAATGCAGTCGATCGTTCGAGGCAAAGATGCCGGCGGACGCATTGGCTTAAATGTTCACAACATCATCGCAGTGGGCAGCGGCAAAGGTGGCGTGGGCAAGAGCACGGTGGCAGCGGCTTTGGCCTGCGGTCTGCATTCGTTGGGTTGTCGCGTCGGCTTGATGGACGCCGACGTTTATGGACCCAGCATTCCTCACATGATGAACGCGAATGGTCGCCCGGCAGCCACAGAGATCGCCGATGAAAACGGCAACAAGATTATGCGGATGGAGCCCATCGATGCAGGTGGCGTGAAACTCATGTCGATGGGCTTCTTCATCGAACAGGGCCAGTCCGTCGTCTGGCGCGGCCCCATGTTGCATAAAGCCCTGACGCAATTCCTGAAGGACACAGCATGGGGCGAACTGGATTATTTGATCATCGACCTTCCGCCTGGAACCGGTGACGTCTCGCTGACACTGGCGCAGCAGGTGGGACTGGCTGGAGCGGTTGTCGTCTGCACTCCTCAGCAGGTGGCACTTCTGGATGCGATCAAAGCTGTCGATATGTATCAGAAGGTGAATGTTCCGATTCTGGGCTTCGTCGAAAACATGACTGGAGAGATCTTTGGTCGCGGCGGAGTTCAGCGAGTGTCGCAGGAACTGAAGATTCCGTTCCTTGGGGAAATCCCGCTTAATGCCAGTATCCGCGAGTATAGTGATCGCGGTCAAATTATGCAGATGATGCTGGACGACAGCCCATCACGTGACGCTCTTCGCCAAGTCTGTCAGAACGTGGCGATGCAGGTGTTTAAAGAAATCATTAAATCCCCGGCGGGACCGGTTCTGGAAATCCTTTGATTCTCTGGTCGCCGATGAGTGTTAGAATTTTAATATTCTCCTGTCGGCTTTTGCCCTCGGAATTGTGTTCACCGTCCCATGCTTCCAACACTCAATGAAATCTTCGAAGAGTTCGCCGATCTGGATCGTGAAGATCAATCCCAGTTCCTGCTTGAACTGGGCGACGACTTACCTTCCTTTCCCGCGGAAGCGCGTACTGAGCAGAACAGAGTTCACGGCTGTCAAAGTCAGGTCTGGCTGATCACGGAATCTGTCGGCGCAGGCGAGCAGGCACAGTTCACGGTCCGGGCGGATAGTGATTCCAATATTGTGCGTGGGCTGATTGCAATTCTTCAGGCGGCCTACAACGGCAGGACTGCTCGGGAAATCATCGACTATGACATTCTCGATGTGTTCCGGCGACTTGATCTGCAGCAACACATCACGCCACAGCGTCGCAATGGCCTGCGCGGAATGGTAGAGAGAATCCTCGCTTTGTCTCAGCGTCATTTGATTTCCCACGGCGGAAGTAAAGCGGAAGTAAAGCAAAACGCAGGTCTTTCCTCACCGCTGAGTCCGCCTCCGGATGTGCGAAGGCCGTTTGATGCGACCGCTGTTCGCAGTCAGTTTCCCGTATTGAATCGTCCTTTGGCGAGCGGACAACTTCCGGTCTACCTCGATAGCGGTGCTTCTGCTCAGAAGCCTGTCGTTGTGATCGAGAAAGAACGCGAAGTCGAAGAGCAATACTTTGCCAACGCTCATCGAGGTACCTATCAATTCGGTCTTCGAATCGACGAAGAATTCGAGGGCGCTCGTTCGGCTGTGGCGAGGTTCCTCAACGCGTCTTCAGATTCTTCGATCGTCTTCACGCCGGGCACGACCGTTGGTCTGAATATGATTGCTTCTGGCTGGGGCCGAAAGTTCGTTCAACCGGGTGATGAGATCCTGACGACCGTAATGGAGCATCACGCCAACTTTGTGCCCTGGCAACAACTGGCCAAAGAGCGCGGAGCATCTCTGAGATTGATCCCTCTGACATGCGATGGACGACTGGACATGGACAGGCTTGAAGAAGTCCTGTCTCGCAAAACAAAGATTGTTGCCGTCACCGGCATGTCGAACATGCTGGGAACGATCAATCCTATTCGTGAGTTAGTTCGCCGATCCCGTGAGTTTGGAGCATGTGTCGTTGTGGATGGCGCGCAGAGTGTTCCGCATTTGCCAAACGATGTGATTGCCGATGATGTCGACTTTCTGGTCTTCAGCGGCCACAAGGTCTATGGGCCGACTGGTGTTGGCATCCTCTATGGGAAACCTGAACGCCTGGAAGAGATGGATCCCATCATTTTTGGCGGGCACATGATTTCCCAGGTGCGAGTCGAAGAATCCACCTGGTCGGCCGCTCCTGCAAAATTTGAAGCGGGCACAATGCCGATCATTCAGGCCATTGCGCTGGGCTCAGCGATCCGTTGGGTCGAAGAGATCGGCATCAATGCCATTCATCAACACGAACAATCGCTGCTGCAAGTAGCCATGCAGCGCCTGGCAGAAGTTCCAGGAATGACCATCTTTGGGCCTGACCTCGCTGACCGCGGGGGAATTGTAAGCTTTCGAATTGCCGGCATACATCCCGAAGATCTTGCCGCCCTGCTTGACCAGAAAGATGTGTTCACACGCCATGGCCATCATTGCACCATGCCACTGCATACTTATCTCGGGGTTTCCGCAACAACTCGAGTCAGCTTGGCCGCGTACAACACCACAGATGACATCGATCGGCTGATGAGTGCGATCGAGTTCGCTCGACGCACGCTGCTGAAATAATCCGAGTGCCTGCGGAAACCAGACGGGAGGCAACTCCTGAACCACCACCTGCCTCTGCTCAAGGCACCGCGGTATCACACCCTGACGAGTCAAATCAGCTTCTTCGGTGCCGTTGGCTTCCTGGCTTCGTCCATCAATTCGCCATTCTTCGCTTCGCCGTCCATCATTGGCTGATCTGACTTCATACTCGGCTTCTTTGAGCCCATTCCGGGATCCATGTCCATCCCCGATTCAGGCTCGGAGGGTTCTGTCATTTTTCTATCAGCCTCAGAATCCATCGCTTTATCGGACTTTTTCTCACTCGAATCAGAATGAGGTTCTGGCATTATATCGCCTGCCGGTGGCATTGTTTTTCCTTCAGTCGTTGCCTTCGACGTGCCGACCGAATCCGCTTGCGGTCGCGAGATTTCTGAGAAAACCGCGGTAAACTCACCACCAAACGGCTTTGTGCCATCAGCAAGAGTTCGCCCCACGATCTTGAAGATGAGCGTCTCCTTTGGAAAACAGAAGTAGAGCATTCCTTTGTCGTCTTCATAAGAGCATGAAACTCTTCGAACGCCATCTTCGCCCTGCACGGCAAAGCTCAGTGCTCCACCACAGGCATTGATCGCAACATTGTCTCTTACGGACATCGCGTCGATCCTCAATGCCTCCCCGGCAATTTGAGCCAGCTTGTCTCTGCAATAAGAGACAAGACTGGATCGCATGAGTGTGAGGCGATTTGTGTTCAGGATCGGTCGCTCTTTTTTTAACCACAATGCCAATGCCTTGTGCGTGGTTGTGTCCACTACAAACCAATCACTACCAGAACCTGCAGTCAGGCGAACTTCGATACCTGGATCGGTGCCGATCAATCGACATGTCATGACTTCACTCGCCAAAGTCTCTGGAGTTGTTTCGAGGAAGGCACGCAGTGTTTGCTGTTCCTCCGGTGACAAACCTGTCTCTGACCAGGGAATGGTGACACCAGGCAAGGTCGTTTCTTCCAGTCGCCTGGCTGCCAGCTCACCATTGAGCTCTGGCAAACTGCCTGTCACGCTGAAGAAGATCACGGCCAATAACACGAGAAAACACAAGACCGGCATTCCAATCACCAACGCTCGACTCGGCCTTCGTCGAGCAGCAGGTCGCCGTTTGGCTGTCGATGCCGGTGGTTTAATAGAGTAGATGTCCGTCGGGGAGTGTGCGTCCCCTATCGGATTTGAATCGCTGGCGGTCACCGGCGAAGAGGAGGCATCTGGCACTGTTGTGCTGCCGGGTCGCACGACCATCGGAACAAGCAGTCGCGTGTCGCACTTAGGACAACGCCCCTGTTTACCGCCATAAGCATCCGGGACGCGAATCGTGGCAGTGCAATACGGACAGTCGAATTCAATAGCCATAGTCAGATTCCAGGTTGCCAGGTCGGCATCAACACAATTCTCCAGAGCTGAATCATTGTCCGAAATTCGCTCCACAAACAACAGCCTTCTTAAACTTCAGACGGACGAAAAGCTGTCGTCCTGGAGACTTCAGGGAAAGACAGCAATTTGAAGGCATTTGAGCCAGAATAGGTTCCAGATGCACCGATCACAACGACGATGCTGAATAAGAAGTCATCCAGCGGTGCAACTGGCAGTTTTTGCCGATCTCCGCCAGCCTGTCGAACCTCGATCAAGTTGCCCACTCCATGACGCTGACCGACTATCGCATTGACAACGGACTCTTCGCAGGACCTCTGGACCTGCTGCTGTATCTGGTGCGTAAGCAGGAGGTCGATGTCTGCTCAATGTCGCTGGCGAAAATTACAACTGATTTTCTCGACTACATTGAGGTGCTGGAGTTCCTGGATTTCGACCTGATTGGCGACTTCGTTGTGGTCGCCAGCACTTTGCTTGAAATCAAAAGCCGCGAAGTTCTGCCGACAGTCGTTGAGGTCACTCAGGAGACTGCGGAAGAAGACACAGGCAGCGACCTTATCGCAAGGCTGATGGAGTATCGTCGTTACAAGGAGGCCTCAAAGCTTCTGGATGAACGAGCCTCCGAGTGGCTTGAACGTTTTCCCCGCCTCAGCAACGACCGTCCTACCGTGAGTCGCGATCGTTCCGACGATCGCATTCGTGAAGTGGAACTCTGGGACCTGGTCAGCGCGTTGTCGCGGATTGTTCGCATTCCAAATCTGGAGAAGGAAATCGCCATTCGGATGGACGAGACGCCGATGTCCGTCTTCCAGGAAAGAATCCGCGATCGCATTCAGATCGCAGGGCGAGTCGCTTTCAGTTCGTTCTTCGAAGGCGAAAAGGTGCAGTCGCGAATTGTGGGGATTTTCCTCGCCATTCTGGAACTCATTCGCCACGAAGGCTATCGCTCCGAGCAACCCATTGATTTCGACGAAATCTGGATCCTGCCGCCACGCGATTGATTCTGGCGGCTTTCTTCCCGACAGTCCCACACTTACCTTCAGGTCGCTCTGCAAACGGTAAGTCGTTTTCGCCCCGAGGCTCAATACTTGAGAACGAGCGCATTAAATACCCAATGAACGGCGAACGAATGCCGTATACTTCCGAAAAACTGCCGCTGAAAACCTCCCGTGCGTGCCCTGTCATTCCTTAAAATGCCATGCTCGAATCTCTGTAACTCAGTCCTCGATCATTGAACGAATTCACTATGCCAGTCACACGAATTGCGACCATTCTTCGCGACGGACAGCCCGAATCCACGATCATCGCCAAAGGCTGGGTGAGAACTCGGAGAGACTCCAAAAATGGGTTCTCGTTCATTGAACTTAACGACGGCAGTTGCATGAAGAATCTGCAAGTCGTCGTCGAAAGCAAGGTGCCCGGCTACGAGGAATCCATCAAGGACGTGACCACTGGAGCCAGTTTGTCGATTGAAGGCACGCTGAAAGAATCTCCGGGAAAGGGCCAGCGAATCGAACTCCATGCCAATTCGCTGACAATTCTGGGAGTCGCCGATCCAGCGACGTTCCCGCTGCAGAAGAAAGGACACAGCATGGAGTTTCTGCGTGAAATCGCTCACCTTCGCCCTCGCACCAACACTTTCGGAGCTGTCGCACGAGTTCGTAATTGCATCAGTTGGTCAATTCATAATTTCTTCCAGCAGCGAGGCTTTTTGTATCTCAACACTCCGATCGTGACCACCAGCGACTGCGAAGGCGCCGGTGAGATGTTTCAGGTGACGACGCTGGATCTGGCAATGCTCGCGAAGAAACAAATTGACAACATCGACTGGAAACAGGACTTCTTCGGAAAACCAGCCTCGCTCACAGTCAGCGGCCAGCTGGAAGCCGAAACCTATGCGACCGCTGTCGGCGACTGCTATACCTTCGGTCCCACTTTCCGCGCGGAAAACAGCAACACAACCCGGCATCTGGCGGAGTTCTGGTTGGTCGAACCGGAAATGCCGTTCTACGAGTTGCCGGATAACATGGATCTGGCAGAAGCGTTTATCAAGACGATGGTAAACGACGTTCTGGAGAAATGTCCGGACGACATGGCCTTTTTCAATGATCGCATTGACAAGACCGTGCTGGCCAAGCTGGAAAACATCCGGACCAAAGAGTTCATCCGTCTGCCGTACACGGACGCCATCGACATTATCACAAAAAGCGGTAAGAAATTTGATTACCAGGTCCAATGGGGCAGCGACCTGCAGACCGAGCATGAGCGATTCCTGACCGAAGAGCATTTTGGTCAGCCAGTGATTCTGTTCAACTACCCGCGTACGCTAAAACCGTTCTACATGCGCTGCAATGACGATGGAAAGACCGTCAGAGCGATGGACGTGCTGGTCCCGGGAGTTGGTGAGATCATCGGCGGCAGCCAGCGTGAAGAGCGACTGGATGTACTCCTCCAGCGAATGGACGAATGTCATCTGAATCCGGATGACTATTGGTGGTACGTTGACCTGCGAAAATACGGTACTGTGCCTCACGCCGGCTTCGGTCTCGGCCTCGAACGTGCTGTGTTGCTGATCACCGGTATGACCAATATTCGCGACGTCATACCGTTCCCCAGAACACCGGG
>JANPHT010000294.1:0-22480 GCA_031424595.1 Planctomycetota bacterium | reverse complement strand
CCGAACGAGAACTATGCGCGCGAAATTATGGAATTGTTCTGTCTTGGAGAAGGTGAGTACACAGAAAACGATATTCGTGAGCTGGCACGATGCTTCACAGGATGGGAGATTCGCCGAGGTGAATTCCGATTCAATAAGTATCAGCATGACACGGGACAAAAATCAATTCTCGGCCAACAGGGCGATTTTGGCGGTGAAGATGGCGTTCGCATCGTGCTCGAGCAAAAGTCTGCACCCGAGTTTATCGTTGCAAAACTCATTCGCTATTTTGTGATGGATGAACCTGCTGCAGACTTGCAGTTAATCGCTCCCCTCGCAACGCTGATGCGTGAATCCGGCATGGCAATTCAACCTGTCGTGCGACGGATTCTGACCAGCAATCTCTTTTACTCTGCTCATGCTGTGGGACGGAAAGTTCGATCACCTGTCGAACTAGCAATTGGTTTGCTGCGGTGCCTGGACGGATCCACAAACGCATTCGATCTGGCGGAAGCCATGCAGACTCTGGGGCAGGGTTTGTTGTATCCTCCGAGCGTGAAAGGGTGGGACGGCGGGCGCACGTGGATTAATTCGTCAACGCTGCTGGGACGGTCCAACCTGGTTCGTTCTTTGATTGCCAATGAGAAGACTCGTTTTGGCAAAGTGTCCCTGCAAAAACATCTGGCAAGTCAAAAACTCACAAGGCCACGAGAGATTATTGATCACATGGAAAAATTGCTCTTCGCGGCTCCCATTCCTGAAGCCGCTAAAGAACGAGTGGAATCGTTGATAAAATCAGCCAACAACAAC
Source organism: Planctomycetota bacterium (assembly GCA_031424595.1). Lineage (GTDB taxonomy): Bacteria > Planctomycetota > Planctomycetia > Planctomycetales > Planctomycetaceae > SXXK01. The sequence goes on along the minus strand of JANPHT010000294.1, from coordinate 21,691 downwards.
AGCCTGACCGAAGGTCTGCATGCATTATGCACATTACCTGAGTTTCAGCTGGCGTAGTTTGCTCCGGACGACGTCACCGACAACAACGACAGAAATGCAATCATGATAAGTTCATCCCGACGATCGTTCCTCCGAAACACGGCCGCTGGCTCAGCGGTGCTCACATTCGGTGGACTTGCCCCCGCAGCGCTGCAGGCGGCAGCCGAGCAAAGCGATACAAGTCGAATCCTGGTAGTCATTGAGCTTGCAGGGGGCAACGATGGACTCAACACGATCATCCCGTTTGAGGACGACACCTATCAAAAACTTCGCCCCAATCTGGCGATTGCCAAAAACACGGTGCTGAATGTCGCTGACGGACTCGGGTTTCACCCGGCTCTTCGAGGCTTCGCCGATCTTCTGGAGGCAGGAAAGCTTGCCATTGTGCAAGGTGTCGGCTATCCCGAGCCCAATCGATCCCATTTCGAATCGATGGACATCTGGCATACATGTCAGCGCAGGAATGAAGTGCGAACTGATGGATGGCTTGGCCGTTTCCTGGAAGAAATCAAAGACGAAAGTGGCGGAGATCCATCGGCCTTACACCTTGGCCACGACAAACAGCCTTTCGCGCTGATGTCTCGAAACGTTCGAGTTCCCTCAATTCGATCGCTGGAGCAGTTTCGTCTGCAGGGAACCGAAGACGTCGATTTCCGAAAGGCGGTCCAGGAACTGGCGGATGCTCGTCGAGGGGAAGGGAACGATCTGCTGAACTTCGTACAGTCGAGCACGAGTTCCGCAATTACGGCCAGTGAGCGTCTGAGCACCTCAGGAAAATCTTACTCTTCCAAAGTCGTATACCCAAAAAATGGTTTGGGCGAGCAGTTACAGACTGTCGCTCGGTTAATCAGTTCCGGACTGCACACCTCCGTCTACTATGTTCAACTGAATGGTTTTGATACTCATTCGCATCAACCCGACGCTCATCAGGGATTGCTTCGGCAGTTGGGTGATTCTGTGAAAGCATTTCTGGATGACATCGACAGGATGGAGCAGTCAGAACGAGTCACAGTAATGGCTTTCAGCGAGTTCGGTCGCCGTGTTGAACAGAACGCCAGCGATGGAACGGACCATGGCACAGCAGGGCCCATGTTTCTTGCCGGAGCGTCGATCAAGTCAGGACTGATTGGAAAACACCCCAGCCTTCAGAATCTGCAGGACGGTGACCTGAAACATCACACGGATTTCCGCGAAGTCTATGCTGCCGTCATCCGACATTGGTTTCAATGCGAAGCCAAGTCGATTCTGAAGGGTGAGTTCAGGCCAGTTGATGTTTTCAAGAGCTGAAGGTATCAGGATATTACGCTCCGTCAGGGCTGCGATACTTCGCCACGACTTTTTTTGCAGCGCGCAATCCATCGACAGCGGCGGTCACAATTCCTCCAGCATAACCAGCACCTTCACCGATGGGGTAAATGCCGGGCATCGACGGAATCTCAAACGTCGTATAGTCGCGATCAATTCTCACCGGCGAACTGCCTCGCATTTCGGGTCCAACCAGAACAGCATCAGCGAGGTATTGGCCTTTCCACTGATGATCCATGATGGGCAAACCGGCTCTCATCGCCCTCAGAATCGACGGTGGCAGCACACAGGAAAGATTCCGCGATCTCGTGCCGCGCTCATAGGATGACGGCAGTTGCTCATTTGGCGATGGAGTCCGATCGGCAAGAAAATCTTTTGCCCGTTGAACCGGCGCAGAATAATTTCCACCGGTCAGTTGAAACGCGAGCGATTCGTATTGTCGCTGAAGATGAACTCCGGCCAGCGGGTGATCACTTCCGAATTCATGAGGCTCCAGAGTTACGACCAGTCCACTGTTCGCAAACTGGGAATCATGCCGCGAATTACTCATGCCGTTTGAACAAAACATATTCGACTCAGAAACGCTGGGAATCACGATACCGCCCGCACACATGCAGAAACTGAACAGATCCTTTTGTCCCTTTGCCACTATTGAATAGTCGGCGGCACCAAGCAGAGTGAGATATTCATCTTTGCCATACTTGCGAGCGTTGACAACATCCTGCGGTTGCTCAATTCGCAGTCCAAGCTGAAACGCCTTCTGCTGAAGCGGCAATCCGGTTTTCAGAAGCATCTCATAAGTATCTCGTGCGCTGTGACCGATGGCCAGAATACAGACAGTCGTGGAGATGAATCCTGACGACGTTTCAATGCCTTGCAACTGACCATCCTGAAACCGCAGCCCTTCCATCCGACAATTGAAACGATACTCGCCGCCCAGCATCTCTATCTTGCGCCGATAGTTGCGACAGATCAAAGGCAGCTTGTTGCTGCCGAGGTGAGGTCGGTGTTCATACACAAGAGACGGTCGGCCGCCACAATCAACAAAACTCTGCAACACCCAGTCCACATCAGGACCCGTGATTCGACAAGTTAATTTCCCATCACTGAAACAGCCGGCACCGCCCTCACCGAACAAATAGTTGTTCTCATTGTCATGTTCACCACCAGAATCAAATTCACGGATCGCCGGAACACGTTCCTTCACGGCCTGGCCACGTTCGATAATCAGTGGTCGATAGCCTTGTCGTGCAAGAAAGTAGCCAGCAAGAAGTCCCGCTGGACCGGATCCCACAATGACTGGCCGCTCCGGCAGAGGCTCGTCACCAGGCTCTGGTTGTTCAAATAAAGGCGGTGTCCATTCTGCCACATCAATGCTGTAGCCATGGCGGAACCGATCAATGTCCGCATCGGGAATCGACAGCGTCAGTGAATAAACGTATTCGAGACGATGCCGATTCCTGGCGTCCATACTCTTCCGCAGAATCTTCAGCCCCCGGAGATCCGCCAAAGGCACGTCCAGACGTTGAGCGACCTCGGAAGGCAATTCCTGCTCCGAAAGTTCAACAGGCGTTCGAAGATTAGTGATTCGGAGCAGCATGAATCAATCAATAACGTAGAATAAAGAAACAGAGGAAGGCCGCTTTACTGATTACATCGGCGAACAATGCCAATGCATTTGCAAACAGGAGTGGTCGCACAACAAAACATACTCCATGAGGCCAAATGGCACCCTGAAAGATGCCCGCCGTCAGTCAGCAGGATAGCGAAGAATTCCAAGTTAGGACTACGGTGAAGCCCAAAATCTCCCTGAGCCGGTAACTCACGATAAGATTCGGAACACCGGGAATCCGTTGCCCGAGCATTGCCGCCAGAGGACAAATCATTCATTTCCGTATTACGAGTCTAACCGGAATAATCCGTAGTAAGAGTATTCCCGTAACAAGGGTTTGTACTGCCTGGATCGAGCCAGGCACAAAGGAACGGCACAACAGCGACATGTCGCTTCGATTGACTCATAAACCTTTGCGCGTACGCGTTTTTCGTTGCCAGCGTGCCGTACCAATGGCCAGGATGCGGATTTGTAGCAGACCCCAAATGATTAACTGCCATTTTCCAGCCTTAGAAAGTGGTTACGGAGCGATTCCATGAGCGATCCTTACCGACTCGCTTTTCTGGTCACGAATATTGTGCTTTTGCTGACACCGCAACGTGCGAACGCAGGCATCATTTTCAATTTCACTAATGGCACTTACCTTGCCGCCTTACAGGGCACAGACCCAACAACCTACAACAGCGTACGCAACGGGTTTCAGGAAGCAGCCAGTATTTTCAGCAGTCGATTGAATGACAACGTCACGCTGAATGTTGCTATCAATTACAAAACACTGGGGTCAGGAATCCTCGGCTCAACAAGTAACGTCAGCGCCGTTGCTTCGTATGCAGATGTCCGAAACGCACTTATTTCAGATGCGACGACAACAACAGACGCCACAGCAGTAGCGAATCTTCAATCCACTTCCGGACTGGACTTTGTCTCTCAAAGCAGCAACGCGACAGTTCGATCAAACCTGACTGACAACTGGTCAAGATTCCTTGATGTTTCCAGATCAAATCTGAAAGCCCTGGGACTCCTGGCGGCGACAGATGGTGGTGCCGGCAGTGAAGGAACTATTGAGTTCAGCAGTAGCTTTTCCTGGGATTTCAATCGAACCGACGGGATTACGGGATCCCAATTTGACTTCGTCGGAGTTGCGGCCCATGAGATTGGCCACTTGCTTGGATTCACAAGCGGGGTTGACTCGGTAGATTTCTTTGCCGCCACATTGAATCTAACACCGTTTGCAGTATTCAATACGTTGGATTTATTCCGCTATTCAGCAACAAGTCTCGGTCTGAGCGGACAACCAACAACAGGAAGAGTACTTGATCTCAAACCCGGTGGAACTCCGTATTTCTCATTGAACAGTGGGACAACAAATCTTGGTCTGTTTTCAACCGGGAGCACTAACGGGGACGGACGGCAGGCGAGCCATTGGAAGGATAACCTTAACCTTGGATTGCTGGATCCTACCTTAGCACCGGGAGAACCAGGGATACTCTCAGATCTGGATATCGTGGCTTTCGACGCGATTGGCTGGAATGCCATTTCTGCCACAGCAGTTCCTGAGCCGTCATCTCTGCTGATTGTCTTGTTCGCGGCGGCACCAGTCGCGTTCTCCAGACGTAATCGAAAAGTGGCTGAATGAGTGGCGCCAGTCAGTACAGAGGTTCTGCCATCAAATTATGGAATCGCTCCCTTCGCTGATTACCAAAGGAAATCGTAAGTCTTGCTTTCTTAAAGCATTTTCATTGGTTGCGGACGACCGCAAGCATTATTATTAAAGATTGCCGTTCCGACCACCTTTTGCCATTCAAAGATAAATACCTGGCCGTTATTCAGTTGTTCTTGTAGACAGGAAGTTGTGGTTCGCATGTCATCACCTGGAACTCACGGTCGCTTTCGGCGATTGCCGCTGGCAGCCATGATCGCAATTCACTTGCCGTTCCTGTTCGTTTACTTTCGCAGCCTCTGGGTTCACACTCACTACCAGTTCTTCCCATTCGCCATTGGATCTTTTGTCTGGTTGTTCGCATCACGACGCAGCCACGAAGGTGAAACATGGACATGGACAGCAAAATCTCTGATCGGCGTTGATCTTGTTTGCCTGGCGGCCGGTATCTATTTCTATTCGCCCTGGCTGTTTGCCGTTGGGCTTCTGGCCACGCTAACGGCCTGGTGCCTGGCGAATCGAGAGATTGGCTATAACCGCACCCTGACGTATCTGGCAATCCTGCCTTTGCTGGTCATCCGGCTGCCACTGAATTTCGACGAGCAAGTCATTCACGGACTTCAACGAGTCACCACGACTATTGCCAGCAAAACGCTGCATCGTTTCAGCGTGTTGCATTATCGCGAAGGCAACATTCTGCAATTCCCCGGGAAACGTTTCCTGGTTGAAGAAGCCTGCAGCGGTGTGCAGTCAGTTTTCACCATCCTGTTTCTCGCGGCGATGGTGATCTGCCTGAAGAGACGTTCGATGATTCACGGAACGTTTCTTCTGGCGATCGGAGTAGTCATCGCCGGGATCATGAATACTCTGCGAGTCCTCACCATTGCAGTGGCATGGGAAAGCTACGGTGCTGACTGGTCAACAGGACTCTCACACGATGCCCTGGGCTATATCTGCCTTGCTGTTGCCGCTGCATTTCTGATGAGTGCTGATGCCTTTCTGGGATTCCTGTCCGATGCCGTTCCGGACGCACCCCGACCTGGTGCAGTTGGGCTGTTTTTTAATCCGCTAATTTCATTATGGAACCAAATCGTTTCGGTGATCCCCCAGTCATCCACCCGTGCTGCGCGGCGAGACTTAAAGCCAGAAGGCCTGGTCCAGAATAACGCGACGCTTTCTGACGTGGAACGCCGTGAACATCCGCAGATTTCGGATCTCATTAAACCGGCTAACTGGCTTTATTTTGGTCTCGGCTGGCTGGAATCATGGGTTTACTCCAGAAAGTACCGGCAACTGACTGCAGGTTCGCCGTTTGCGTTATTGACGGTAAGCAGCATTCTGATTGTCTGGTGGTTGAAACATGCTCAAGTAGACCCAGTCATCGCTCAGCTTGAAAACACGTTCAACAAAGCGGTGGCGTCAAACGATATCCAAAGTCAGGAAACAGCACTTCATGCACTTGGCAGCCTGCGGCCAATGGAACCACAGTATCGATTCCGTTTGGCACAATTCATGACCCAGCATGGACGAGTGAACGAAGGGCTCAATGAGATCCTTGCTCTGACACCTGCTGCTGCCCTCGGATATGCCGACGCAAGAATGTGGCTGGTGAAGCAGTCGCTTCAGCGGAGTCCATTCATAAAACTGTCGCTTGATGACATTGAAAAACAACTCCGGGCGGTTCTTGATCAGCACCCAACCCACATTGAAGCCCACAAGCTGCTTGCTCAATTGTATGCGGATCGGATGGAGTGGAAGCTGGCTGAGCAGCATCTTTCTGAGGCCGCCAAAGCACAGCCGGAGAACAATCTGGCTCTTGCCAAACTGATGCTGCGGCTGGCGAGAAGCGAGGAGTCTGTTCAAGTCGTTGCGCAGCGGGCGGTCGATGTATACACGGCAAAACTGGAAAAAGATCGAGCCGACGCCGTGACACGGATTTCATTGGCAGAATCCAGTCTTGTGGCCGGCAGGGAAGCAGAGGCTCGTGAGATTCTTGTTTCCGGGCTGCAGCAAGAAGACAATCCACTTCTGCGAAAAGCGCTCAGTGATTTCGATCTCATGGTTACAGATCGCCGACTCTCGGAATCGAGCTTGAATCGAGACGCTTCCCTCTCGATCGTACTGCAGGCATTGCAGCGGGATCCTTCTAATTTCACCGCGGTTCAGATGCTTTTAAAACTAAAAGACATGGGAGTTCAAGTTCCGACAGGCGAGTTGAGTCCGGCTATTCAGCACTGGGAAGCAGTTATCAAACAGCAGGCGGACTCTGACGCCGCGCGAGTTATTCTCAGTCAGCTTCTCGAAAGCACAAATCAGTTCGCCCGTGCGGCCGAGATCCTGCAGCCTGCCGTCCATGCTCATCCGGAAATGCGGCTGCCCCTGGCAAAGCTGATGGCTCTTAGCGGCAGTATTGAAGATGCAAACAAGATGCTCGTCGTACTTTCATCTGAGGCTCAGGCGACGCTTAAGGAAACACCAGCAGATCTTGCTGCCAACATCCAGCTTTGCGAAGCGATGATGGTGGCGAACGATGCGGAGTCAGCAAGGAACCACCTCGCCACTTTAGCCCAGGATCCGACCAAATCTCGAATCCCGGCGCAGTCGGCACTTGCGGCCCTGTACGGCAGAGCGTGTCTTCTTAACTTTGACAAGTTAGCGGGATACTCAGCCATTCCGGAATCTACGTCGGCGAACGCATTCTTTAACCCCCAGGCTGCAACTGAGCCCAAAGTCCTGCTTGATTTACTGGCCGATGCAATCCAATGTTCAAACACAACGAATCAGGCAATCGATCGGCTCTCACGACTGAGTCTTTCAATGCATGCCGCTGCGGCAGATGCCGAGCAAATGCTGCGTCAACTCCGGCTCGAAGGGACACATGGTTCGCAGGTCTTGAACTTGCTCGGAATGCACGCCTTGCTGATGAATCGTTTTGACAAAGCAAAGCCCTGGCTCGAACAAGCTAACCTGCAGACACGCGGCCGCGATCCCATGATTCTGAACAACCTGGCGACAGCCATCATTCGTGGCGGAGAAGATTCGCAAGAAAGAGCCCTGAGCCTTGCCAACGAAACGCTGGCACTGATTCCAAATCATCCCGATGCTCTTTCCACTCGGGGAGAAGTTTACGTGGCGATGGGGCGTTGGCCGGAAGCAATCGCTGATCTGACTGAGTCGTTGACAATGCGTCAGAACAATTCCGAACTGCATCGCCTTCTGGAAAAAGCCTACACCGGCATGCAGGACAGCCAGATGGCTGAGGAACACCGTCACCGAGCCGAAACTCTCGAAGCTTCTCGCGTACCGGCCGGATAGACGGTCGAATCGTTTGCAAATACCGACGATCGGGATTGCAATGCAGAAGTACGGTTCCACCAGCACGTCCTTCCCACAATCCAAACCGGGCGATTCCATGATTCGACACATCCTTTCAGGCGTCTTCTCGCTGCTCGTCTTCTTCAGCGGTCACTTGAAGGCAGCGGAAGGGTCGCTGACTATCTATTTTATTGACGTCGAAGGCGGTGCGGCGACTCTGTTGGTTACGCCGCTGGGCGAATCTGTTTTGATCGACTCCGGTTACCCTGATAACCATGGACGCGATCTGGATCGAATTATTCACGTTGCGAGGGATGTCGCCGGAGTAAAGAAGATTGACCATGCCGTCGTTTCGCACTGGCATCTCGATCATTTTGGAAATCATGCAGCACTCGCCGCCAAGTTTGGAATCGGCACATTCTGGGATCGAGGCATTCCGGACGCTCTGGCGGAAGATCCAAACTACCCCGAGCGTATCGCCGCCTATCGAGCCGCTTCTCAGAATGTTTCGAGGGCTCTGCACATTGGCGATTCCATACCCTTAAAATCTGGCGCGACGCCACTCACGGCAAGAGTGATGACATCAGGCCGCGACGTGGTCACAGGCGAAGGCGAAACAAATCCGTTTGTCGATCGACACATTGCTCAACCAGATGATCCAAGCGACAATTCCGCCAGCCTGAGTCTTCTCTTTGGTTTTGGCGATTTCCATTTTCTGACATGCGGTGATTTGACATGGAACACCGAAGCGAAGCTGGTGACGCCTCGAAATCCTGTCGGTCAGGTCGATTTGTTTATGGTGACCCACCATGGACTGCCGGTTAGTAACAATCCGGCTCTGGTTTTGGCCGTTGATCCGGTTGTCGCTGTCATGTGTAACGGGCCAAAGAAGGGCGGGGCAGAACAAACCATGAAGACTCTGCGCGAAGTCAAATCGTTGAAGAACTGGTTCCAGTTGCACCAGAACGTGGACCTCGATCCTGCCCTTCAAGCTCCCGCAGACTTCATCGCGAATACCGCTTCAACCGCAGACTGTAAGGGAGAATGGATCAAGGCAACAATCACGGATGATGGAAAGAGCTATACGTTGCAAGTCGGCCCGAGCGGTCAATTGCATCAATATCAGACTCGCAGCCGTTAGAGTCTTAATCGTGAAACCAATACCGGCCACTGGCCAGTGGGCCGTTCGCTGCACGGGAGCGTTCACTCCCGTGCTACGAATAACCGTTCAGGGATCACGCTGGCAATCGATAAAATCTTCTGGCATTCTCATGAAGTAGCTTCTTTTGATCAGCGACCGGGCGATTGGAAATGATCGTTCGCAGCGCTGTGACCCAGTCCTTGTAAGAACCCCCAAGCAAACATACCGGCCAATCGCCCCCGAAGACGACACGATCAGCCCCAAAGCTGTCCAGACAGTGATTTACGATCGGTGCCAATGAGTCAGCAAACGGCACGTCCGGGGGAGCACTCGCGATGACTCCGCTGATTTTGCAAATCACATTGGCCTGCTCTGCCAGAGCTTTGATGTCGTCCCGCCATTTTTGAGGATCGTGCTTCGGCGCTTCCTTGCGAGTTTTTTCCGGAAGAAAAGCGCCCGGTGAAGCATTGCCACAATGATCAACAACAAACCTGGTTCCGGGGCACAACTTCGCGAGTGCCAACCCATCCGACAGTTCAGCCGGACGCATGCACAGGTCAAAGCTGAGTCCCAATTCTCCCAGCAGCTGTATCGAACCCACAAACGAAGGCTGAAGGCAGAGTCCTTTGACGGCAGTATCCGCATGTAATACCTGACGGACGCCCTTAATTTCCTTCTCCTTCGCGTACTTCCGAATGTACGGAGCAAATGATTTTTCCGCCGGGCGGCCTGAGATCACGGCGGCAACTGTCGGGCTCTTTGCCGTGCGGCAAATCTCGATCAGTGAGTCTGCTTCCTTCACCTGATCTGCCGGACTGACATCGACTTCCATGTAAACTGCCTGAACGACATGTAATCCTTCTGTTGCTTTCGCGTATTCTGCGAGCCCGTAAGTCTGGCCGAGAATCTTCGGAGCGTCTGAAAGCCACGGTGGCTGAACTTTGGAAAGGTCCCAGAGATGCTGGTGAGTATCCACAATCGGAATAACGGCGGCATCGTCCCGCAGGGACGCCTGCATGCTTCTGTTCAAAGCCACGACCGAAGCAGCTGCTGCCGCAGCCGACAGGAACTTTCGTCTTGTCGGAAGTGGTGAATTCTTCTCAGACTCGAAATGAAGGAACATCGAGCTTCTCCTTTGTCGTCAATCACCAGTTGGCCGTAACGATCAACGCGAGATTACGGCAGGAATGCAGGTTAGCCGGAACCCTGCGTTGCTGGTTCCAGCCTGCAGAGTCTTTCCAGCAAACGTCGAACTGTCAAACATCACACGCCCCCGACGTCGTTTTCAACAGCATTTCCTGCCGGTATTTGCATTTGCTGTCAGTCCAAACGGGGTTTTCAGGAATCCCGTGAATCTGGTAAAATCAGCATCCGGAATTCTGGCCCGAGTGTTTTGTGTTCATGGAGGTAGCAGCGATGAAGAACGCTGCCATGTGTCTTATTGGTTCCTTTCTGGGAGCCTGCGTCGTGCTGTGGCTACAGTCTGGCGCGGCAACTTTGCCGATGGCCATCGCTCAGCGAGGGCGAACTGTTCCGGAACATGCAGCCCGGCAGGCTAGTAAGCCGGTCTCGTATGGAGCTCAGCCGCAGGAAAATGATGCTCCAGCCATTCCGTACGATTCCCTCAGCGACATTGCACCACCCCGAGTTTACAACGCACAGGGACTGGCTCCGGACGAAGCGGTCTCGACTTACGTCTATGAAACCAATAATCGCAGCGTTGCTAATATTGCCACAAGGATTGGATCGGCGCGTGGCATTTTTGGCGAGAACCCTACGGAAGACTCCGGCTCTGGTTTCATCCTGGATCAGAATGGTCACATCCTCACCAACAATCACGTCATTGAAGGTGCGCAGCGAGTCCTCGTGACACTCCATGATGGTGAAGAATTCGACGCCGATGTCATTGGGTCCGATCCCATCAACGATATGGCTGTCGTTCGCATCAAAGCTCCGCCAGAGAAACTGGTTCCCGTACGTTTTGCGGACTCCTCAAATCTTAAAGTGGGTATGAAGGTCTATGCGATCGGAAACCCCTTCGGACTCGAACGCACGATGACCACGGGGATCATTTCCAGTCTCGATCGAACTCTGCCCGTCACGCGTGCACGTTCGATTAAGTCAGTGATTCAGATCGACGCGGCGATCAATCCCGGTAATTCGGGTGGTCCACTGATGAATTCACACGGTGAAGTGATCGGCATGAATACGGCCATTGCCAGCAAGACCGGACAAAATTCTGGTATTGGATTCGCCATTCCTTCTAATCTTGTGGCTCGCGTCGTTCCAGAACTCATAGAGCACGGCCGATTTATTCGCCCCGAATTCGGCATCGACGAAGTCGCAAAGATGGAGGAGGGACTTCGCATTATCACTCTGGTTCCTGACGGCCCGGCAGCAAAAGCAGGCCTGCGTGGCCCGGAAATCCGTCGTACCAAGCGAGGCTTCGTGACATTCGAAACTCGCGACGTGAATCTCGCCGATGTGATCGTGGGAGTAAACGGCAAAAAAACTTTGAAGCCAGACGAATTCCTGTCAGAGATTGAGAGTCATCGTCCGGGCGATCAGATCACTATCGAGGTCATTCGCGAAGGTGAAATCGTTTCTGTGCCGCTAAAGCTGAAATAAGAACAGACACACGCTCTCGCTGAATCCGTCGCGTGTTCAAGTTCCGCTCGGCCTCAAGGGTTCGCAATCCTCTGCAGCCGTTGCACCAGAAGCGACAGCAACACATGAATATGGCTTGTCTGCCATCGAAAGAGTTTTACGGCTTCTCAGCAACGATCACGGCTCCTGGAGCGAGAAACACGCCCAGCGCTTTCCAAATCGCAATCCCCAATCCAAAGCTCAGCTTGACGGCAAGGCTGGTCGCGTCACTGTGTATGGCTCCGCGAGGTGACGCGCTGATAATTCGAAAACCCGTATGCTCCAGAAGTGCCATCAAGCTGCCGACAGGCATGGAGAACCGGTGATCATTCACAGCGCGTCTCAGAACTTTCTGGCCTCGACATCGTGACACCTGTTGAAGAATCGCACCGAAACGAGCCATCCAGGATTTGTCGACAACTCGCATCACCAGAATGCCACCTGGCTTGAGTCGGTCATAGATTTCTTTCAGCTCACTCGGCTGATCTGGCCAGTAGATGTTGGCATCCAACACCGAGATCACATCAAACGGCTCTCGTGTGAGACTGAATTCTTTCACCTGTGCGCAACACTCCGCCACCATGTCGTTTTGATTCACAAAACTGACAGCTTCCGGAACAATATCAAATCCCCTGACATCGAATCCTGCCTTGCCAGCAGCCTCCATGAATCCGCCATAAGAACAACCGACGTCCAGGAGTCGTTTCCCGTCTGGGTTCATCAAATTGGTCAGTCGCCTGAGAATCGAATTGTACATTCGCTGCTTGAACTGATTCAGCTGGGCTCCTTGTTCGGCGTCGCCCCAGGTCATCTGCTGAGTGTGCTCAATCTCGTTTTGCAGGCTGTATTCACTGTTCATGAAGTACGACTGGCAACCAGTGCAACGCAGCCATTCCGTCTCGCCTCGCGCATTCACAAACTTCCAGGCATCCGGGGCATCGACGGAAGACTGACCACAAGCAGGGCAATGAGATGCCTTAGGGCGCAGTGCTTTGCTCCTGTGGGACGGCTCAGTGGAAATGGAAACGGCTGACATGGCAACACTTTCTGATCATCGTTACCGCGAAGTGGATTCGTCGGGATAGGTGGACAAACGAGTGTCCGGAGACAACGATTCAGGCCTCCTGACTGAAGTATCCGCGACGGTCGGGAATTGAGTCAATATGGCTGTGCGGTACGTCTTTTTGCGGGGCCGCTCAGCATTGCCCGATCTGATTGAGAGCACTCATGTCCCAGAATCTTCAAAATGTGCCGATTTCCGAGCTCACTGGTTTTGTTACAGAGGCGCTGATTTCAACCGGTTTGCGGCAAATGGAGGCCGACACAACCGCGGAAGCGCTAGTCTCAACAGATACTCTTGGCGTTTTTACGCACGGCACGAAATTGCTGGCCGGATATCTCAAAAAACTGCAGGGCGGCGGATACTCACCTTCGGCGAAACCTCGGATTGACCGTGAAGGGCCTGCGTGGGCAATTGTTGACGGCGACTCCGGACTTGGTCAGGTCGGTTGCCATTTTGCGATGCAAACGGCGATGGAAAAAGCATCACGATTCGGAGTCGCGTTTGTGTCACTTCGCAACACCGGCCATATCGGTGCAGCGGGGCACTTCGCCGGGCAGGCGGCTAAGTCCGGATTTATCTCGATGATCACCGGCAATGATATTCCCAGTGTTGCTGCTCCGGGCTCAAAGAAGGCTGTGCTTGGGAGCAATCCGATGGCGTATGCAATCCCGACCGGCGGCGATCCGATTCTGCTCGACATGGCGACGGCCGCAGTTGCCGGAGGAAAAGTCTACGCGGCCATCCAACGCGGCGAACAAATCCCACCGACCTGGTTGATCGGCACCGATGGCCTGCCAACAACCGACGGAACGTTGTATCCGCATGCGACAGCATTAGCGCCCATGGCAGGACACAAAGGTTACGGACTTGCACTCTGGTGCGAAGTGCTGTCTGCATTAATCCCTGGAGGAGCGATGACATGGCAGGTCGGAAGCTGGATGTTTGATCCGCCGTCGCGACCGTCGTGGCACAACGCATCGTTTATGGTAATGCATCTGGATGCGATGACGGACCGCAACGCGTTCGATCTGCGGATGCAGACACTGTCGAACGAGATCCACGCAGCACCGGCAGCGGACGGGGTTGAGTCCGTCCTTTTACCAGGCGAACGCGAATGGAAGAACGCGGCTGCAGCAAGAATTTCAGGGATCCCGTTACCGCCGGATGTGAGAACGAAACTTCGCGAAGCAGCGGAAGTCGCAAGTTTGCCCGTACCGTGGTTTGCATAGCAGCGATGGCTGGCGTCATGGCACGTAATTTGGCGGGACCGCCCTTGAAGTTGATTCTTTGTCGATGAATGGTTGCGATGCCGGCGTTTCCGTCGCGTCACCCCAGATGTACCAGTTGGGATAGACCCACACCCAGTAGCCGGTCGGCAGGTCACTGTGGCCCGAGTAGGCTGTTTCTTCCCAGTGGCCGAAATCCCGGAAATCGCCATAGGTTGCGACATCACTTCGGACTTCGATCTTCTTCAATAGACGACGATACTTGCCGTCAACGGTCGCCTTGATGCGTGCGTCGTTGGTCGACAGTTCCGCAGGCAGAGTGGCTGGAGCAACGGCATTGTGCAGCGAGAGACGATGATCAAGGGCTGATTCACCCTTGATTCGCATCACGCCTCGAACCAGATCTGTGAACTCCGTTCGTTCGCCATTGCGATCTGTGGACAGTGACGCATCCGCCATCGACAGCACATTCTGCATCGTCCAGTGTCCGCGAAACTTCGAATCGCGAATCTGCATCCCGAACGAAGCCACAGCCGCCGCGAAACGAAAATCCACGTTGCTGTCCGACAGCAGGACATCGGAATTCATCGCCGCGTAGTCCATTGATCGCTCGCTGGTTTCCGCATCGGGAAGTTTGTGTCGCAATTTGACGGTGAAGAGTCGGCCATCAGCGGCTTCTTTGTTTTCGCCGGTCCTCTCCACGATGTCGAACTTCTCCGGGTTCAGCCCCACCTGAGTCAACCAAACAGCTTTCGGCACAATTTCATAGAGCGCTGTCACTGTATGGCTTGCTCCGATTTCGCCGGCGTCTTTGGTATCGTCGTCGAAGTCCTTCGCCGCCAGCACGCGATTTTCGTAACCGATCAGCCGGTAGGCTCCAACGGTCGAATTGTTGAATTCCAGTTGCAGCTTCACGTCCTTGGCGACGGTGATCAGAGTGCCGCTGAGCTGTTCGCCGAAGACCTTGCGAGCTTCCCCGAGTCCGTCGATGTAGCCATAGTTGCCGTTGCCCTTATCGGCCAACTTTTCAAGCTTCGCATCTTTCAGGTTCCCCATGCCGAAGCCGAAGACGCTCAGGAAGACACCGCTGGCGGCCTTCTCCTGAATCATCTCCACCAGAGTGTTGTCATCGCTCACACCGACATTGAAGTCACCGTCGGTGCAAAGGATCACGCGGTTGGCTCCGCCCTTGATGAATGACTGAATCGCCGCGTCATAGGCAATGTTGATTCCCGCTGCTCCGTTTGTGGATCCGCCGGATTGAAGCGAATCAATCGCCTGCTGAATCGCTTTTCGCTCTGACCCGGACGTCGAATTCAACTTCAGCCCAGCTTCGCCAGCGTACGTGACGATGGCAATCTGATCGTTTTCACCCATCCTTGAAACCAGAACGTTGAGTGCCTGCTTGACGAGCGGTAGTTTGTTCTCGGCCGCCATCGATCCTGAGACGTCAATCAAAAAGACCAGGTTCGTCGCTGGCCGTTTGTCTTCGGTGATCGTCTTCGCTTTCAGACCAACTCGTGCCAGCTTGTTCTGTGAGTTCCACGGACATGCGGCCACATCGATGTTGACAGAAAACGGACTGCCATCGGTCGGCTCCGGGTAGTCGTAACGGAAATAGTTGACGAGTTCTTCAATCCGGACAGCGCCAGCTGGCGGTATTTGGCCCTGCTGAATAAACCGTCGCATGTTCGCATAGGATGCCGTATCGACGTCGATTGAGAATGTCGAAAGCGGTTGCTCCATCGGCGTGAGAAAAGCATTTTCGACGATGGTTTCATAGGCTTCGGTGCCAGGTGCGGCTGGTCTGAGACTGCGGAAGCGTGCATAGCTATCCTTGCTGAGCTCTACGCCCGTTTCAAATCGCCGCAATTCTTCGGATTCGCCACGACCTGCGAAGCCACCAGCTCCAATTCCGTCGTTGGCTTCGGCAACCGAACGGCCAAGCAATATCGGAGCAGATGCCTTCGCCTCGCCGATCATTTTTTGGCCACGCGCTGAGGACGGATTGGCGGTAGCAAGGGAGAGTGTCGCGCGTTCAGATTCTCTGAGTGATTTAGACTCGTTCGATTTCTTCGATTCAGCCGCACTGGCGACCAATTTGGACATCATCGGTTCGTTCACTGCATCAATTGCGGAATTGTCCGCAACCAATGAGCTGCCAGTGAAACTTTCACCACTTGTGTTGCTACCACTCTTAGATTCCCCAGCGTCTTGCCCCAGCTCCACGTGTCCGGCTGGACCGCCAGCTGGATTGTCTGACGTGGCTGGCGAAGGTGAACCAGTGGGACCAAAATACTGCACGTTGTCGGTAGGTACATTTGTTGCAAGCGATTCACTCGAGATAGCCTTTTCCGCGAATTCTTCGGCTGTAAACGATGTAACAGCCTCGCCATCGCTGATGCTGTTCAAGGCCACGACAGGACCATCATCAGATTGAAAGCCCATTGGTTTGGACTCATCAGCGGAAGCACGGCTGGTCATGGTCGATAGTGGAGTTCCTCCTTCATCACGCCGCGTTGCTTCCGGAGCCGAAGTCGATGCAACCATCCGCTCTGCATTAGAAAACTGATCCTGCGAGCCTCCCTGCCAATTGCGAGACATCCACGGAACCGCCACAGCGACCGCAGCGACGGCAGCAACGGTCGTTGCCGTACGGGCGATCGTGCCCCAGTGGGAGGTTTTGCCGGGGCTCGCCACGACGGCCGGCGCTGGCACAATCGCAGACTGCTTGACGAACTCGCGTTGCGAAGTGGTCAGCGTCAATGCAGGTTCGAGCGTGAGTTTCCTGGAAAGCAACCCGATCGTCTCGCGAACCTCTTCTAAAGCCGTGCGGGCTTCTGCGGAGTCCACCAGCATGGCCTCCACCTGAGCCCGCTCGGTGGGACCAAGTTCCCCGAGAGCATAAGCCGTCAGACGTGGATCGTCAGGTTGAAAGCTGAATGTGGTCATGGAATACCTTTGTATGTGATGTTTTAAGAGGGATCGTTTAACCCGTGGCCGACAGGCCGGGTCGTCACTTCGCCTGACCTGTCGGCCACGGGTCAAACGACGACACGGACACGTAACTCACCCTGCCGACAGCAACTGTTCGCTGTGCAGCAGCTCCCGCAATCGCCTCAGCGCGGTGTGAAGCAGAAACCCAACATTGGTCACTGACAATCCCGTGACGTCCGCGATTTCCTGGTAGGTCATCTCGTTCTGAAACTTCAGCCGAACTACTTCCTGCTGATTGTCCGGAAGCTGGTCAAGCATTCGAAACACTCTGTCTGCCGAATCGCGGGCGATTACCGTGGCTTCGGGCGATTGTTGCCGTGTTGATGGCTGCTCACTGAGTTCTGCAGCGGTGGTCATGCGTCGTTCCTTCCGTTGAAGATCGAAAGCTCCGTTTCGACACACCGTGAACAGCCATGGGGCCAGATTCCCCTCAAAGCTGCCCGGCGGCTGGCGAAAGAGCTTGAGAAACGTGTCCTGCACAACGTCCCGCGCTTGATCCAGATTTCCCGTCAGTCTCAGCGCGTAGTGAATCAGAGGACTCTCGTACTGTTCGAGTGCCCGTCGGAGGAACTCACATTGCGGAGTCATCGATTCTGATCTCGTTGAAGTCCTCGATTCTGGCTTCGAGATCGACTCCCCCGGCGAATCGTGGTCCTGAGACTGCCTCATCATGCTCCCTTTGTCCATGGCAACGTCATGCAATCCAGATGACGAATAACCCACGGACGACCTTAGACAAATCTCGGAGAATTGTCGTGTAAGGCGAATAAGCTGAGTTTTCAAGCGAGCAAATCTCAGTCAAGGGGACAGCGTGGGGGCTCGTCTCGCCGGAGCAAGTCGGCTATTCAGGCAGCCGTGGACTCGGCATTTCACGGCCGGCTTGCAAAAGTGTCACTTTGGTGCTGCTGCCCGATTCAGGAAGCTCAAATTTCAGGGTTGCATCAACCGCCTGATACTTCCACTCGGTTTCGCTCTTTGGAATCAATGCCAGAAACTGCTGGCCCGTAAGCTGAGCCATCATGCGGCCGTCCTTAACCTGAACAGTAATTACGATGCCTGGCGCCAGCTGATATTTGCCTTCAAGTCGACTGGCAACTTCGGGATCAACCTCGACCTCCTTGTCAAACTTCGTCGGCTGAACATCCATGCCCATGATTGTCTGCAGGATTTGTTCGGCCAATGCGTCGGTTTGTAAGCTCGCTGTATTGCACAAGAGCACCGCCGCGCATTTTGCTGGCCGATTGACGAGTAGCATGGAATGGTAGCCTCCGGTCTGACCATTGTGCCACCGTGTGGATCGATCATGGGCAATCATCCATCCCAGCCCCATCGCATGATGACCGCTACTTGCCGGCTTATGCTCCTTCCATGCAAGTTCAATCACCTTTCCCAATTCTCCGCCCGGTGGATTCAGCGATGCCTCTGCGAACAACAGCATGTCGTCAACCGTGCTGCGAATCGCTCCGCAACCGGCCAGTGCATCGAAGTCCCAGGCTTTGTCGGGCAGGAGTGCTGCGTTGTGAGGCGGGGCAAAGCGTTTCAATTGCTCCTGATTGAGAGTGATCACGGTG
The DNA here is from genome assembly GCA_031424595.1 of Planctomycetota bacterium. Lineage (GTDB taxonomy): Bacteria > Planctomycetota > Planctomycetia > Planctomycetales > Planctomycetaceae > SXXK01. Next base: position 3,116 of record JANPHT010000294.1, on the reverse strand, counting down.
TCCGACATCTTCAGGGGTCCTGTCAGCTTTTCTTCGAGAAGCGATTCGTAGCTCACTCCTGCCTGTTGAGACAACAAATCTCCGAGCAGCCCCACAGCGAGATTCGAGTATTCATATCCTTCACCCGGTTTTCTCGTGGGCATCACGGACATCATGTATTCCGATAGCATCGGCCGGTCATATCCGTCGAACGTATTCGTCGGATCGGCCGGTGCGATATTCGTTGGCATCACTGGAAGCCCAGACACATGATGCGACAGATGTTTGAATGTGATCGTGCTGCCAACCATCGGATTCTTCTCAGCGAGTTCCTTCATGATGGTGCCGATCGGATCGTCCAGTTTTAATCGCCCCGATTCAACCGCCTCGGCCAGTAACAACGACGTGAACACTTTGGAAATCGATCCTATTTCATACAGCGTCTTGTCGGTCGGCGCGTGACCCCCTTCGCCATCCAGGGTTCCAAAATTCTTTTTCCAGACCTGACCGTTCGATATCAAGCCAACAGAGACAGCGTTGACCTTCTTGTGCGTCAGATATGGTTCGACCAGAGCATCAATCTTCGTCTCGTATTTGGATAAGTCCCGAGCAATCCCCTGCACTTGCCCGAGAACCACTGTCAAAACCAGAAACGTGAGTTGTCGCATTTTGAACCTCTGCCGCGAGAACGCTGTAACCTCGAAGACTGGTCGTCTTCAATCAGGAAAAAATACTGCCACCGTTTTTAACAGGTTGATCCCAAAGTAGCCATCTCGGTCCGCCGAAAAGAGCCTTCGATGAAGGCCTCGTGGCGCTGCAACCGCACACGGAGAATCCAGCCGCTCGATCACAGGAATATCTCAGCCACAATGCACGACGGCCTGAATGCTGGTCTCAATGGAGTGAGTCGTCTACTTTGCCACAATAAAACGTCGTATGCACCTTTCCGTGCCAGGCCATTCCATTTCGAAAATAAATTTACGGCATTGACAAGCGTTGTGGTGCCTCAAACTCAAAGCAATGCGTTGCGGCTTGCACAGAACAGATTGAACAGCAATCATGAGCCGCATACGCAACGTTCGAAGTTCAGCAGCCAACGGAGATTCGAGGCCAATGAAATACCCGCCTTTGGTCATCACGGGTTTCCTGCTGGCAGGGCTGCTTAGCAACGTGATTGCGGATGAAAAATTGCTACCAGGCGGCACCGCAACGGCTTCAACTGATGAGACATCCGAACAGCTTTTCGTAAGGCGGGTCGCTCCGCTGTTTCGCGAAACATGTCTGGCATGCCACGGCGACGATGAGTCGCAGATCAAGGGTCACTTCGACATGCGCACGCTGGCATCGACTGCGAAAGGTGGCGAAAGCAGGCAATCCGCATTCGTCGCTGGTGCACCCGAAAAGAGTCCGCTTTATCTCGCCGTGACTCGCAATCACGACGAATGGCAGGCGATGCCACCCAAAGAAGCTGACAAGCTCAGTGATGAACAAGTCGGCTGGATCAAGGAGTGGATCGCTGCTGGAGCCCTGTGGCCGGAGGAATCGCGCATCGAAGAAATCGAGAAAGCCAATGCAGAAAGCTGGTCGTCCGACGACGGAATCACTGTGAGAACGTCTGGCGGAATGTCGCCGGACTGGACTGATCGAAAATACAAACCTGATGATCTTTGGGCCTATCAGCCGGTTGAAAAACCATCGCTGCCAGAAGGCGCCGGAAATCCAGTCGATATCTTCATCAACAAAAACATTCCGGGCGGACTTCAACCTGCTCCAGCAGCGGATCGAGTCACACTGATCCGTCGTGCGACATTTGATCTGACGGGGCTGCCGCCAACGCCAGAAGAAGTCGATGCATTGGAAAAGGACTCGCGGACGGATGCTGAGGCCTTTGCGACAGTGATTGAACGCCTTCTGGCGTCACCGCATTATGGCGAGCGCATGGCGCAGCACTGGCTGGATGTGACGCGGTATGCAGATTCCTCGGGCTTTGCGAATGACTTCGAACGCGGCAACGCATGGCGATATCGAGACTACGTGGTCCGTTCCTTCAACAACGACAAACGTTACGACCAGTTCGTCCTTGAGCAGATTGCAGGCGATGAGATCGATCCCAGCAACTCCGAGATGCTGATCGCGACCGGATTTCTGCGAATGGGTCCCTGGGAACTGACAGGAATGGAAGTCGCGAAAGTTGCAAGACAACGGTTTCTCGACGATGTGACGAACGCCGTGGGTGAAACGTTCCTCGCTCAATCGCTGCAATGCGCCCGCTGCCACGACCATAAGTTCGATCCGATTCCGACGCAGGATTACTATTCCGTGCAAGCCGTGTTTTCTACAACGCAATTGGTCGAGCAAGCGGCTCCGTTTCTCCCGACCGAAAACCTTGGCGGGTTTGAGGAAAGGAAGTATCTGGAGATGCAGCGCGCAGCACATCTCGCATCGCTGGCGCGGCTCGACGATCAATTGCTCGCAGCGGCTCAGGAGTGGTTACGTGAGAAAGGCATTGATCCTGCCCAATGGAATGCTGCTGTCGATCAGGCATTGAATCCGCAGGCGAAGAAATTACCGTCAAAGAATCCGCGTCGCGACTTTAAAGACATCTTCGGTACTGCACGTGGCGCGATGATGAAGGCAGGGGTCCCTGAGGACCAGTTTCCGCCCAGGTACATTGGCTTCAGCCCTGATGACTACGGAAACGAGCGTGTTGCCAGAAAGGGACTTGAGAGGCTCAAGTGGGAATTTGAACGCTATGAACCGTTTGCGATGGCCGTTTACGACGGACGAACTCCTCAGGTCACCAGCATCACATCCCCGATCCGCATGCCTGCGAACCCTATGACCGATGGCGAACTGGAAGAGACATGTGTGCTTGTCGGCGGCGACCCTTTTGGTGCAGGCCAAAAAGTGAAACCGGGCGTGCTGAGTGTCCTTGGCACCGAGAGAAAGCAGCCAGTTCCTGAGACCATTGGCGGCCGACGCCTCGCCTTTTCAGACTGGGTGGCAAGTGCGCAGAATCCTCTCACCACACGGGCGATTGTTAATCGAATCTGGCTTTGGCATTTCGATCAACCCATCGCAGGCAATCCGAACAATTTCGGCAGTACTGGCAGGAAACCCACGCATCCGGAGTTGCT
>JANPHT010000293.1:0-1434 GCA_031424595.1 Planctomycetota bacterium | reverse complement strand
GAACAAGACGTTCGTTCGCTGCCCTTATGTCAGGTGTCAAATCGTGTCTGCTGATCATGAAAATATGTTGTCGGAATCGGAACTGTCCTCGGCGATTGAAATGCTCAGAGCCATCATCCCGGACGAGGAACTTGAACGCCTGGCACCTACCGGTCCGGCTACCATTTATACGACCTGCATCACAATCTGGATGCTCATCCTGCAGCGACTTGGCAAGGGAAAATCGAGCACCGAAGTTGTTAAAGACGTGCTGTCCAATAGCCGGCAGTTGCTGCCCGACAACAAGCGTGTGCGGGAAAAAACGCTCTCTGAAAAATCTGGAGCCTACAGTGACGCACGAACACGATTGCCGCTGAGCGTCGTCGAACACTTCGCCAACCGCGTTTGCGACTCCTTCATTCAGCAAACGCCGTCGTGGTTTGGTGACCTGCGAGCCTTCAACATTGACGGCACCACGATGACGCTCAGTCCCACCAGCGAACTCCGCAAAGCGTTTCCTCCGGCTGTGAACCAGCACGGAGAAACAGTCTGGCCCGTCATGCTGATGCTGGTGGCTCATGAATTGCAAAGTGGAGCCGCGCTGCCCCCCGAACTGGGTGCGATGTATGGCGACGGCAATACGTCGGAAGCGAAGTTGGCTCGCCAACTGGCCAGGCGAATTCCTCCGAAGTCTGTGATCTTCGCCGATTCGGGATTCGGGATTTTCAGCGTGGCGTTTGGCCTGACGCGTGAGGGACATCAGATTCTGTTCCGGCTGACAAAATCGCGGTTCAAGTCGATGCGTCGCCAAGCCCAACTGCTGGAAGAAACGGAAACCACCAAAACGTACAGTCTTACATGGACTCCCTCGGCGAAAGACCGGGCGACCAATCCCGACCTTCCGGCTGACGCGAGTGTGGAAGTTTTTCTGCATGAGGTTGAACTCGACAACGGCGAGACGCTGTACCTTGTGTCGACCCTTGGGATCAGTGCCGAACATGCGGCTGAGTTCTATTCGCGGCGTTATGATGTGGAACATGACATTCGCGATCTTAAGGTGAGTATGTCGCTGGAGACACTGCGCAGCCGCAGCAGGGAAATGGTGATGAAGGAATTGTTGACATCTGTGGTGGCGTACAATCTGGTGATCCAGTTTCGTCGTCAGGCAGCGGAACTGGCAAACCTCCCGCCGCGTCGCCTGAGTTTCTCCGAGGTGTGGTACACATTTCGAAGTTTCCTGTTGAACAAACTGCCGTGTTCCGCATCAGAATGGCAGGTACGCTATGCCGACGCTTTACGAATCGCATCGAAAGACAAACTTCCCAATCGCCCTGGCCGAAGCTTCAAACGCAAGGCTCACCCAAGACGTCCCAAGTCCACAAAATTCATGAAACTCGAAAACCAAAAACAAGTACAAAACTCAGAACAAAAACCGCCCGACAAAGCAAAGTGAGT
>JANPHT010000292.1:0-27444 GCA_031424595.1 Planctomycetota bacterium | reverse complement strand
CATCGAGCACGTCTGAATTCTCACACGAGGCATCGCATCGATCGCGTTTCGCATTGAAAAATACAGTGTTTTTGAAACACAGCGAAGAGACAAGGCACCATGGCACTGCGACGTCCGATGCGTCCGCTCGGAATTTTGAAGCAGCGTTGTCCGCATGTCGCGCGGTCATCGGATCGATGTTCGGCGCAACGTGCAATTTCGTGTGAGGATGATGCGCGCCGCGCGAGCCTCAGACGAGGCCGGCACATCGTCACGCGACCTGCTTGATGCGCGGATGCTGGTCTCGCAGAGGCTCTACTGAATCTGAAAAAAAAATTCTGAGAACGCTTGAAAAATGCGGAACAGTCTTGCGTTATCCTTTCGATCTCCTACGATTCCGATCACTTGGTGTTGAAAAGTTTCAGCATCAGTGATTCAGGATGGCTGACACAGCAGTGTGGTCATCAACCATGATTTCAAAATCAACGTACTGAATCCTGATCGAAACAGTTCTGACAGAATCATCTCTGATCAGAACACCGACACCGAGGACTGGATGCACGTGGCGAAGGACTTGCCTTACAGCGACTTCAAGACGGTCATCAGTGAAGAATGGAATCTGCATCGTCCTGGTCATTGGGACCTTGATGATCTGATGTTTTTGGTCTGTGGTGGTCCTGTTTGTTTTTAAGCCCGGTAAGCTTTGGCAGGGCGGCCACTCAAGTTCAACTTTGTATGGAGGAACGTACTGTGGCAAAGAAAGCTGCTAAGAAGGCCGCGAAGAAAGTTGCAACTGCTAAGCCAGCCGCTAAGAAGGCTGCTAAGAAGGCTGCTAAGAAGAAGTAGTCTTCTGACTTCTTCGGAAAACTTCCGGCGGCTGGTAGTGCAAACTACCAGCCGTTTTCGTTGCGCTTCTGAAATATTATCGCATTGTCAATGCATGCGATTCCGGCCGTCGGATAGAGACTTCATTCTCTGTGTCAGTGTTTTCCAAATCGGTCGCACTGCTCAATTGCGTACACGGTCGCAAAAATCCTGTCGACTCCTTGGTTCGACCGGGCGAGCAACTTTCACGAGTTCAGAAATAAGAATTGCTTAACCCCACTCCACGCTGATGGCGTGCGTACATTGATCAGACTCATCACTCGAGCATCGCGGTTACCTGACCGAGCAAAGAAGACCTGAGGTCAACTCGTTCCCATCATATCGGGGTCTCGACAGATCGAAGCGGAATCCGGATTCCCGCCAAGTCCGGTCAAGAATGACTTTGGTTTCGCCAAACAATGTTTAGCATGCGAACTTCTCACCAAACGTGACGATTGTCTCCCATCCTGCCGATTGAGCCTTTTTCTATGACTCGAAAAACAGATCCCCTGGTGCATTCGTCGTTTCGCGAAGCACTATGCGTCACCGGAATCTGGCTGGCTGCCGCAATCTGGTCCATCTCCGTCTGCTACACAATGGGTTATCACCGTTCGGTAGATGATCTGAAGTTGATGTTTGGATTTCCGGACTGGGTCTTTTTGGGGATCGTCATTCCCTGGGCTGTCTGCACCGTGGTTTCGATCGTCTTTGGATTGATTTTCGTTCACGACGGAGACCTGGGCGAAGACATTGACGATGCTGACGACCTTGGACTTGGAGGCTGATCATGATTCATTTTGCCATGGCAATGATTAATCTGCCGCTGATGTTGGCAGCCGATGCGTCGGCGATCCCCAGCGTCGGCTTTGGTGCAATGACGATGCTGATTTTTTTCATCATCGGATCTATGGGGATCGGAATCATCGCCAATCGGTCAACGGAAAAGGGCGGCTTCATGAAAGGCTTCTTCCTCGGCAATCGAGGACTTGGAGCCTGGGCACTGGCGTTGACAGCGACGATCCAAAGCGGCGGAACCTTTATGGGATTTCCTTCGTTTGTTTATTCACACGGATGGATCGTGGCCCTGTGGATCGGAAGTTACATGGTTGTTCCGATCACAGGCTTTGGGATTCTTGGCAAGCGACTGGCTCAACTGAGTCGCCGCACGGGAGCGATTACTGTTCCCGATCTGTTCCGTACGCGATTCCATAGTCCGGCTCTCGGACTAACCTGTACGATCTTCATTCTGCTGTATTTGTCATTCATGATGTTCGCTCAGTTCAAGGCGGGAGCAATCGTAATTCAACTGGCCTGGCCGAGTGGTGGTGAACTGTCGATGTCAGAAGATACGATTTCCGTTTCGGAAATGCGTTACCATGTCGGTTTGCTCGTCTTTGCCGTGACCGTGGTCGGCTATACGCTGATGGGAGGATTCCTGGCGGCCGTATGGACGGACCTGTTTCAGAGCCTGTTGATGTTTCTTGGAGTGGTGATCCTTCTTGGGGCGTCGCTAAACGCGGTGGGCGGACTTGAGCAGGCAACGAGGGCCTCTCTGGAGAACACGGGCCCCGGATTTGTCTTCGGCCCCGGCTACATGGCTGACGGCTCAACGCAGGAATTTCTGCCACTCTCGCTCGCGATCTCATTCTTCATCGTCTGGATCTGGGGTGGTGTCGGCGCGCCAGCGGGATTGGTTCGGCTGATGGCCAGCCAGAATTCCAACGTGATTCGTCGTTCGATTTACCTGCTGAGCCTGTACAACATGGGAATTTACTTGCCTCTGATTGTAATCTGTATTTGCGGCCGCGCGCTGATTCCGTCACTGGAAAGCACTGACCAGATCATTCCAAGAATGGCGATCCTGACAACCAGCGGATGGCCCGGTGGATCCTTCGTTGCTGGCCTGATTCTCGCCGCGCCGTTTGGTGCGGTCATGGCGACGGTCAGTTCTTATCTGGTTGTGCTTTCCTCCGGCGTTGTTCGCGATATCTACCAGAGATTCATCAGTCCGGATGCAGATCGTGATCATCTGCGTCGAGCGGCCTGGGGTACCATGATCATCGCAGGAATCATCTCTGTGGCCGTCAGTTGGTATCCTGTGGCCTACCTTCAGGCTTTTATTATTTTCAGCACTTCGGGCGCGGCCGCCACATTCCTTGTGCCCGCATTGATGGCCTGCTACTGGCGTCGAGCAACAACGGCAGGCGTCTTTGCCAGCATGATCAGCGGCGCATTGATTGTCTTGTCACTTTATCTGACGGGCATCTTTTCAATACTGCCTCAACAGCCCATCGGTGCCGCAACAAAGTTTCGCCCGTATTACCTGATGGGCTTTGATCCGCTAATCTGGGGAATTCTGGTTTCGGCAACCTTTGGTATTGCCGTAAGTCTGCTTAGTAAACCCATGGCAGAGGATCTTGTTTCCAGAATGTTCGATGAACAGGAACCGGGACTTTCCTGAGCCGTCCGGAAAGCATCAGGGGACGCCCCATCCACACGCCGCCCCATCCACGCGCCGTCTGTTTCGGTGGCACGCGGTTCTTGAAAAATCCAGTTTCTGTGCAAGGCTCGTCTCGGCGGAGCGAGACCGCTACTTTGAATGGCACTGACGGTGAATCTTTGGAATCAGAGATGGATCCAGCTTCACGTGGATCGGATATGACGCATGCGGCTCGCATAATTCATGAAAGCAGTTATCCAGATCATTCAGGAACAGAGCCACATCAATTCCACCCAACGATGGAGCGTAGGAACTCAGGTAAGCTCGGGCTGAGATACTCATGCGACGAGCGCCACCAAGATTGCCTTCTTCGAAATGAAAGAGGGCAACAGCGGCCTGAATCAGGCCCTGGAAAAATGGCTTTGCCTGGCAGACTTGTTCACTCCAGTAATCTTCAAGGACATCGTGGCATGCGAAGAATTCCCCTTCGTTGAACAGGCGAATGCCTTCGTCAATGCGAGGATCGTTGAAGTCACATGTTGTCACGGGAGTGATTCTTTCATTCTGGACTCGGCATACTGATGACTTCATTCAGCCAGGCACGCAATTGATCTCGGGCCGGACTGGGACGAAGGATCCACTGGTCGTTGTGATTGCGAAAGCCAGTGGATGCAAAGGTCTGATGCTTCTGGTTCAGCGGCATAAGATATCCTTGAGTTTCGACCGTTTGATTGTGTTCCCCAAGAATGAACTGAGGTCGCCCCTTGAGTCTTTCCAGTCGAGTCGCCGCTGAGCCCGCATCACTGCCTCGATACGGCCAGGAGCGAACTCCGTCATAGTGACTGCATGGCACAAAAGCTCGCCATAGTTTTGCCATCTCGTCGTCGTACAGCCCCAGATAATTGCAGGCGATGGCTCCTCGCGAGAAGCCACAAAGTATCACACGGTCGCGATCAGCTCCAAAATTGTTGCAGGCGTCTGCGACGGCGGCACGACAGTACTTCAACGTTGGTTGAGGATCATACTGCGGCGCATCGCCCCACCAGGTGATGGCGAGATTGCTGCTGTTGTTGTCAAGGTAGGGCAGACAGATCCAGAGGAATCCACTTCCACCAGACATTCCGTATCCAAGGCTGCAGCCTTCGGGCCGTCCGCTGCATTCGTCGCCAAGGGCATCGCGATATCCGCCGTTGCCTGCGTATTCCACGATAACGGGAAGCTTCTGATTTGCGGACCAATCGGCGGGTAAGTAAAGCGTATGGTAGATCGTCGCTGCATCGAACCCATCCAGAGTACGCCGCACTCGCAGTCCAGCCCGGGGCTGAGATTCCATGAAAGCCGGGACAGCCAGATCTGGCTCAACCGAACGAATATCGGGCCATGCTGTGGTCTGAGCAATCACACTGGACGACAGAATGAGGAGGGCGGCAATGACAGAAATCAGCTTGCAGCAATATTCGTGTGGATTACGCAGAATTGCGGTGCATGAACAACACCCTCCGTTAAAAGTAGGGAGATTTGGAGAGCCGCACGCTGATACTGATGGCATTGCTAAACTCCGGCCATACGCTTTCCGACAATGATCGCTCCACGTCCCGCGACGCGGGCAAAGATGATCACGCGAGGCGGTTCACTGCCGGTTGGTAATTGTCGGCGGACGGCATCGGCTTCGGTGGGGATGCGTCGGCACTTGACTTCATAATGCTGAGACGCGATTGAGCGAAGATACTGCTTGAGCCCTTTCACGCTGTTCGGCAGAACGGTTTCGACCTGAAATCCTGTTACGAAACTCGATTGAGGCATCTGGTCGCCCGTCAGGTACTCTTCTTCGGCATCGAGTCGCAACAGTTGATGCTTCTCTGCCATGACATCGAGCAAACCGGAACGCACAATCGCGGGATCGGGATCGAAGAAATACGCACCAACGGCAGGCGTTGTATTCGTCCACGCTGACAGTGGATCTGCACTCATCGACTCACCGGTGGGAAGCACCGTCGCCCGAAAACTATGTTCGCCTGCCAGTGATCCGAACCAGACAGTGGCTTCGCGGCATTCCCCGTGAAGACTGATCAGCTCAATCTCGCACCCGGGAAATTTTTGCAGAAAATTACTGGCAGGTCCGACTTTGATGCCACCACCCGCAGCCGAATGAGTCAGCTTCTGCATCCATTCGAGATTCGGTTGATATTGTTCAAGACGCTTTGTCGGACGATCACTGTCCGCTCGGCGATCCGGATCCAAATGCACAATTTTGCCGGCCCAGTCGGATGCGGACACATCGCCGCATAGAGTTTCGAAGCGTTCGGAGTGTCCCCACGCTTCGGCGTTCCAGGCCGACCGCACACACATCGACGGCGAATGATCAACTGCCAGAACCGTCGTGTGAGCAGCAATGTTCCCTGCATCAACACCGATGCCAGAGCAAAGATCAAGCACCAGTGCCGAATCTTTAAATCGCTGAGCCTTATGCTGAGCCACCGGCCAGGAAGTTGACTGTTCCAGACCAACGCGAGTCAGCCAGAGCTGCTCAGCATTGGGCAGCGATCCTGCAGCTTTTGTGCGCGCTTCGTGAATAGAGAGTGCGGCGCGCACCAACTCTGTATCGAATTGCTCACGGAGCTTCTTTTGTCCGGCCAGCTCTGCAGGGGTACACTGGGCCAGCAATTCGAAGATCTCCGGCGTCGCCTTCAGCCGCAGGAGCAAATCAGTCTCGGCGTCGGCTCGTTCCAGATTCACGTGCGTCATCAGCTGGATTTCTTCTTCATACGAACTATGCCATCCCAATCCGGCGGCGCTTTACGATCCTGTTGCGTGATCAGCATCGACAAATAATCCTGAGCCCGATCTTCGGCCGGCATCCGATGCAAATACTTCCAGGCATCCGCCCATTGACCGGCAATGAAAGACGTCACCCCCTTCTCAAAATCCGACAGATGCAGATCTGTCAGCAAAGGCAGCCTCTGTTCCGAAGGTACCAATTCACTCACCATCAAAGTACGGTCCATTCCGTACGGCAGCACCTTCAGCAACCGACGAACACGGCCTTCTGCAGGTGACATTTTCTGGCGAATCTGCTGGTCCAGAAACTCGTCGATTAAAACGGACACATGCAACTCCCGAGTCATGCTCTCCAGACGACTCGCCAGATTCACTACTGGACCGAACACGGTGACTTTTACCTGTTCCCGGGTTCCGATCTTACCCGCAACCGCCCGTCCATGCGCGATTCCGATGCTGGTTTCGAAGTCTTTCAGGGGATTGTTCGGATCTGCTTGCGCTTTGGCGAACTCTTCGCGGATCGCCAGCGCCGCGCGGCAGGCATTGAGGGGGGACTCGTCGGAACTGATCGGCCAGCCCCAGAATCCCAAAGCGGCATCACCCTGAAAGTCGCCGGTAACGCCGCCAAAGCGAAGAATTTGACTGGTCATCACTTCCAGGGCCAGACTGACTCGTTCCAGCAGGCCGGTGAGATTATCCGATTCTTCTTCAGCACGATGGCTGAATCCTCGCAGGTCACAAAACAGGACCGTGACATCACACTCACGAGGTTCCAGCAGCGAGGTATCCAGATCTCGCCCCAACGCTTCCAGAATCGGCGGGGAAAAAAATTGACGCAGTCCCGACTGCTGGCGTTCCAGTCGACGCTGTCGTTGCAGTGAGCCAACGATATCGGCAATGAATTCGGTGAACTTGATGTCTGCATGAAGACGTCGTTCGCCAGCATCGGGGCTATCTGGTTCGCTTCGGCCGGTGATGTAGAGTGCTCGATCGCCGCTCAGGTCTGTGAACGGAGTGCAAAACGCCCAGCCGAACCCCGCCACCTGAGTGTACTGTGAATCCGTCGGTCCTGCTTTGTCCCAGACATGCAGCACTGTCGTCTGCTGCTCCATAGCGTTGGAGATCAGCCTGACGCTGGGCTGCATCAGAGTTCCCGTCTCGAAACGTTGTTCCTGATGGAAAACCCGTGGGCGAAGATTTTCCGACAGACCAACAATGGCGACTCCGTCAGCATTCTGCACACCAGCCAACAACAAACTGGAAAGGCGAACGTGTAAATCGCGTTCAACGCCCGATTCACGAATGACCGCAGGAAGACTAGTGAGCACTTCAATGCGTTTGGCCGCATCATCGTAGCGGACCCGCTGAAGCTGCTGGCGATCGATGGCCATCTGCTGAACGGCCTGACTGCCGGGCGAATCGGTTTGAGTCACCTGCTGAAGTTCAAATCGCGATGAGCCGATGACAAATGACTGGCCCGACGAAAGCCGGGCTCCAGGCACCTCAGAGCCATCAACAAATACGGGATTGGAGGCGTCCGACAGCCGAGTGATCCCCACTCCTTGTGCGTCCACGGTGATTTCGACATGTCGCCGGGAAATGCGATCATCCCATGTTGTCTGCAGACCCACATCGTCCGCGCGGCCGAGTACGTAGCTGCTGTCTCCAACCAGCAGGAATTCGCGATCGACTCTTCGTCCGTGATGAAATGCCAGCAGGCGAAACATGATGCAGCGTAACCATTGAAACTGGCGCCGTGACTACACTTACATGGCGTAGAAACACACTATCGCGGTGCCAGAACAGGATCATGTTTATAACAGAGCCGCGTCCCAATTGTCACTTCGCCACATCGGCCACGAATTCGAACAGCATTTCCAGAGAATGCTCGGCATCTTCATCCGTCATACACATGGGAGGGCTGATTCGAATGACGCAATTCGCCAGTGGCCCCAAAAGATGAATGCCATCGTTGCTGGCGTTGCCACGGTAACAGCGTTCGACAATCGCATTGGCAACCTGATTCGGAGTCTTGTCGCCCTGCGGTCCGCATTCAATCCCGAAAACCATGCCCTCGCCACGAACATTCACAATCAGGCCTGTTTCCTTGAGCCGTCGGAGACCTCGAACAAAGGTTTTGTTCAGGTGCTGAGTGCGTTCGATAATATTTGTCGATTCGAACTCATCCAGCGTCGCCAGCACAGCGGCCGACGACAGCGGATTCGCGCTCCAGGTGTCGGATGTGGCACCATAGCCCATCGGTTCGCAGACATCACGGCGACCAACCGCAGCACTGACCGGCACACCATTCCCAAGGCCCTTCCCAAGGCATACAAAATCCGGCTCAATCCCGTAAGCTTCAAAAGCATACATCTTCCCGGTACGCCCAAAGTTTGCCTGAACTTCATCCAGAATAAAAAGGACATCGTGCTCACGGCAGAAATCCTGCAGCAACGGCAGATAATCCTTCGGGGGATGAAAACTACCCCCACCACCGAGGTATGGCTCAGTGATCAGGCAGCCGATCGTACCGTTGGATTCCGTCCAGATTCGATTCAGTTCGGCTCGATACGGCGCTGGGTCGAACGCTTTTTTGGGATGGTCGATATCCGAACATTCCTCGCGAGGAAAGCTGACAAAGTGCACTCGCGGGTCACGATCCGGATCGCTCTCAGAACCTGTTACCGCACCGCTGAGCCCTTTTTTGCCGTGGAATCCAAATCGTGTCGCAAGAATACCTTCTCGTTCAGGGTCCCGCTTCATACACGCCCAAAGTGCTTTCTGAACTGCTTCAGAACCGGATGCCGACCAAATCACTGTATCCAGTCTATTGCCACCTTTGCTCGCCTGCAGATTGGCAACGAGTCGACGACTGGCTTCTGCTTCAAGTTCCGTGATGGCATTGTAAGCGGTCAGAGAAACGGCTTGAAAAAAGCCATCGTCGTCAGACGAGAAGTGGGACGGATTCCAACCGAGATACTTCGTGAATCGAGACATCCAGCGTTTGGGATTATGTCCAAGGTTGGCTACCAGAACTCCGGAAGTAAAGTCGAACAGCCGACGTCCTTCGGGCGTCCAGTGAAAAACTCCGGCCGATTTTGCAAGGACTGCCTGGCTGGGTGTAAAAGTCCTTAACGAATGAGGTTCGTTTCCGGCGATAACGTCGCGAACGAGGTTAGACTTGTCTTCATGATCAAAATGAATCGAAAACGTTGTCGCTTTTTGTTGCATGGCTGAATTTCACTGATTGACGGAGCGGAACATTTCACGGCGGGGAAATTGACGGTGGGAATGCTGATAGCCGGAGATTATGGTTAGTTTCGAGGTGGGTTGGTATCGATTTCCTGGCCGCTTTCTTTCCAGCCTCGAAATCCGCCATCCATCGAAATAACGTTGGAATAACCCATCAGTTGCAGGTTGAATGCGGCAAGAACTGAACGATATCCGCCGCCACAATACAGCACCATTGGAGTTGAGGTGTCCGGAATGGCTTCTTCGATATCCCGTTCGATGATACCTTTGCCCAGATGCTTTGCTCCGGGGATTCGTGCTGCGTGGAACTCGCTTTCTTCTCGCACATCCACCAGAACAAAAGACTCTCCCTGAGCCTGACGTTTTACCACATCCTCGATTGAGCATTCATGCACTTTCGGACGCACCGAATCAACCAGTTGCTCGAATCGAACACCATGCTTCTTTGCCATAATAACCTACGCAAAAAATGATATGACCCTGATTATGTTGATAAGTTCGGGACGGATGCCAACCGCTGAAATTAAGATGCTAACCCACGCCAAGGGGAACTCCAACTGTTTGGCGAAAAAAGGACGTTCAGGCAACTTGACGGTTGAGATACAGAAAACCAAAACTGATCGCATGATCCCTGTTTTTTCAAACCAACGAACGAAGTGGTCTTGTGGATGCCGTTTCAAAAATGTTGCGTCTGACGCGAAATCCTCGCTCTCTGAGTGTTTCTGCTCGGGAACAAATTCCTTGCAGTTTCGGACCGGTTCGATTTGTACTGACCGACGGTTTCAACGAATATCGTCATCGCTGCTGTGCTCCTTCGCCTGAGGGTGGTTAACAAACAACCAAGTACCAAGGCGCGTCGCCGTTCTTCAATACAAATCCCCGCAAAAAAAAATCAACAGCCTGCCACTTTTTCAATAGCTCACGGTCGGCCTGCGGCTTACGACACAAATCTACAAAAAAAGTTCCACCGCAATGCGGTTGAATGCGTTGCCGGGAATTCTTAGTCTCCCGATGAAACACCTAACTCACTTGACGAGGCGAAGAGTCATGCACACTGGTGCGGAAAAGGATTTGTCATTGAAGCATGGTCCCATTGGGAATTTGTTTGAATGCGAAGCGACTACGGAACAAAGACAATCCTGGATGCTGACCGATGAGCAGCTATCATTTTTTCAGGAGCATGGCTACGTCGCTGGCCCGCAGATTCTGAATCAAAGGCAAATTGATCATCTACGAACTGAATTAACGATGCTCACCGAGCCTGGACATCCGGGGTCCGAATTCTGGTACGAATACAACACCAACGAATCGAAAGATCCCAGCCGTGTTCTTTTTCATGCTCTTGGCGCGTGGCGAATCGCGATGGGAATGCACGATATTCTTTGGAACGCGAGGTTTACCACGCCAGCCGCGCAACTGCTTGGGGGAGCTGTACGTTTCTGGCACGACCAACTGTTCTGCAAGCCCTCCATGCATGGCGGTGGCGTTGCCTGGCATCAGGATTATTCGTACTGGACTCGCACAAAACCGCTGGGACATCTGACGTGTTGGATAGGGCTCGATGACAGCACCGTAGAAAATGGCTGCGTTCACTATGTTCCTGGAAGTCATCGGTGGAACCTACTTCCGATCACTGGACTGGCCGGCGACATGAATGCGATTCACGGGGCGCTGACGCAAGAACAATGGCAGCAATTCAACAAGCATGTTCCCGTCGAACTGAAGGCCGGACAATGTGTTTTTCATCATCCGCTGACAATTCATGGATCGTTTGAGAACCGCACTTCAAATCCTCGTCGCGCCATGGTTCTGAATACGATCCTGGACGGAGTTTTAAGCGACTCTGACAAGCCTCTGCTTGAAGGTGTCCCCATTGTTCCTCCCGGTACACCGCTGGGAGGTCAGTTTTTCCCGTTGCTCTACGATCCCAATGCCGACAGCTGATTGCAAACGACTCGTTCTTCCGTTTCAGAATATCGAATCAGCTGTTCCCGAGCCTATCATATCCTACAACCTCGACTGGGTGAACCTGTTAAACTCTACAGTGTCCGTCGCGTCGTACAGAGTCATCTTGAATTCAACAGGCTTTCAAAAGATCAGAGAAATGCAGTCATCCTTACAAATCAGCGATCATGCTCAGCGATCTGCTAGCCAGGCAATCGGATTCCTGATGCAGCAGGCAGTCGAAAACGCGGACTGTATCTCCCTGGCCGCGGGGCTTGTCGATGAACAATCACTTCCTGTTGAAGCCACTCGCGACGCTGTTCGAGAATTGTTAAGTGATGCTGCGGCGGGCCGAAAGATCCTGCAATATGGGACCACACCGGGACCAGAGCCGCTGCGGCGCGTCTTCCGAAGCTATCTTGCTGAACTGGAGCATCGAGAGGATGGACTGACGGATCTTCCGTTATCGCAAATGGTGCTCACCACCGGTTCGCAGCAGTTGCTGACTCTAGTCACCCAGGCCCTGTTCAACCCGGGTGACATCTGCATCGTTGCCGCTCCTACCTATTTTGTATTCATTGACGTACTGCAGGCAGCGGGAGCCCGTATTATTCCAGTCAAGTCTGATAACAATGGAATGTCGCCGCAGGCTCTTGAGGAGACTCTGAAACAGATTGAGGCGGAAGGCCAACTGGACCGAGTCCGTCTTGTCTATGTTGTGAGTTACTTCGAGAATCCCTCGGGCATCAGTGTATCGGTTGAACGCCGTCCCGCCTTGCTTGAAGTTGTTCAGCGGTATTCTCGAGATCATCGAATTCTGTTGCTTGAAGATGCGGCTTACCGTGAGTTGAGATACGAAGGTGAGGCGATACCGAGCATCTGGTCGCACGACAAAACTCGTGAAACCGTCATTCTGGCTCAGACGTTTTCGAAGAGTTTCTCGCCCGGCATTCGAGTCGGCTTCGGAGTTTTGCCGCCGCAATTGATCAAAGCGGTGACTGATTTAAAAGGCAACGATGATTTTGGATCGGCTCATCTTAATCAGCACATTGTCGCTCGAGTTCTGAAGTCAGGCATTTATCAACAGCATGTCGAAACTGTTCGAAACAGTTATCGCCAGAAGAGAAATGCGATGCTGGCGGCGGCTCAACGTGAGTTTGGCGGTATTCCGGGTGTCTCATGGGTACAACCGTGTGGGGGCATGTATGTGTGGACCAGATTGCCGGATCATGTTCACACCGGTTTCCAGAGCGAGCTTTTTCGTAGAGCGACACACGTTGACAAGGTGATGTATGTGCCAGGAGAACTCTGCTATCCCGTGAATTGGTCGGAAAGGCCTCGCTGCGAAATGCGACTTAGCTTTGGCGTTCAGTCTATTGAGGGAATCGAGGAAGGTATCAAAAGGCTGGCAACATCTGTGAAATCCGTCATGAACCGGCCCTCAGCAGATAATGTGGTCGCATGACCGTGGCGAACGACTGGCAACCATCATGTTCGCTGACAACGCTGCGAGTCCGCGCGGCGATGCTGCGAGCCGTGCGGGAATTCTTCATCCAGCGAGCTTATCTGGAAGTGGAAACACCGTGTCTATCACGGGACATTGTGATTGATGCCTGGCTGGAGCCGATGGAGTTGCTGCATTCTGGTGAGCGATGGTTTCTGCAGACGTCTCCGGAAGCCCACATGAAGCGACTTCTGGCAGCAGGGACTGGTTCGATTTTTCAGATCAGTCGCGTATTTCGAAGTGGCGAAATTGGTCAACGACACAATCCCGAATTCACTATGATTGAGTGGTATGGCGTTGCTTCCACATGGGAACAACAGCTTGAATTGACGGAGTTGTTGGTTCGGACGTGCCTTGCTGCGGCTTCAGACCTGATTGCGCTATCGTCGGCAGGGGAAATGACTGAAGGACCGTTTGCACGCACTTCCTATGAGCAGGCGTTTCAGAGTTACTTTGGTATCGACGTCCATGTTGCCACTGAACAGGACCTGCGGGCTGCCTGTCGGCGGCAACACATTCCGCTTCCTGAAAACGCCGAGACTCTGCAGCGTGATGACGTCCTGAATGCCATGCTGGCATTTGCTATTGAACCTGCACTTGGCAGAATTGCACCGGAAGGCCAATTGTCCCCGGAATTCCTTTACGACTATCCTGCCAGCCAGTCAGCATTGGCGATTACCACACACGCCTCGCACTCTGTGGCTCGACGATTTGAGCTGTACATCAATGGCATTGAATTGTGCAACGGATATCAGGAACTTGTCGATGCTCAGGAACTGCGTCGGCGAGAGGCAAAGCAATCGTCCGTTCGAGCCAACACGAATCTTCATTCACTTCCGGGCGCAGACCGCCTTGCCGCGGCCATGGAGCAGGGACTTCCAGAATGCTCCGGAGTAGCGCTCGGCTTTGACAGGCTGGTCATGATCGCAATGAATGCAAAATCGATCTCGGAAGTGCTTGCGTTTTCTGTCGAACGAGCCTGAGCGATTCTGACTTGCCGAATAAAATATTCGCATCGATGCAGTCACGGTTCATTCTCTGGCCGCATGTTCGTTGAAGGGCCACGCAGTTGTTGGAGCCTCGACGGTCTTGAACAGTCAACTGCCTTTCTGTCTCGGTGGGCGGAAGAATCTCTTTGATTCGTTGACGGCAGTGCGCCGAGTCGTCAATCGTACAAGCAAAGTCATGAGATAGTTCTTCCAGCCAGGAACAACGTATTGTCTGCGTTTCTCGAGAGCCTTCAAAGCAGTCTTGACCACCTTCACAGGGGAATGCGATGAATGTTTTTCCAGCCAGCCGGGGACACCGGCAAGATCAAAAAACTCTGTACGAGTTACTCCAGGACAAAGAGCCATTACTGTCACGCCGCGACTGCGGGCCTCGGCCCAAAGCGCTTCGCTAAAATGCAGGATATATGATTTGCTGGCAGAATAGGCCGCCATAAAAGCCACAGGCTGAAACGCTGCCTGCGACGACATATTGATGATCGCACCATGCCTTTGTTGAAGCATGCCTGGCAAGACACGGTAAGTCAGATCCGTCAGCGTCATGAGGTTCAGATTGAGCATCTTCCGGACTTCCTCGGGCGTGGTTGTCTCAATCTGACCGATCAGACCCACTCCTGCATTATTCACCAATAATTCAATCTGAACACCAAGGCGTTTTACTTCTTCAAATAGGCGACGACCGGATTCCGGATCCGAGAGATCGACAGCAACGATGTGACAGCGCGTACCGTGGCGCGTATTCAAATCAGTTGCCAACTCAGTCATCTTTTCCTTCCGTCGGGCAACAAGGATCAGGTGCATGCCCCGGCCTGCCAATTGAACGGCGAACTCCGCTCCGAGACCGGACGACGCTCCGGTAATCAATGCCCAGCGATCGTTATAGGAATCCAGCACAGCAGAATTCTCAGTCAAAACAATTTACAAAACGACGAACCAGAATCAGAGTCTGCTGCGAAGTCTAGGGTTCTTCGTTAAAACACTCAATCGCCACATCTCGGCGCGGAAAAGCAGTGGGGACTTAAGAAAACAACCATTCTTCGTAGATGTCTCATTGCTACGGACCGGGGACTCAGGGAATTGTTCAATGTTAAGTCCGCTCACATGCGCGCATGTTCGCCAGCTTGATCGTGATGCCGTCACCGATCTTGGACTGCCATCGCTGCTTCTGATGGAAAACGCCGCCTACGGTGTTTTTAATGCTATCCAGCGAGACGGACCATGGACCACAATCACAATCCTTGCGGGGCCCGGCAACAACGGCGGTGATGGACTTGCGGTCGCTCGCCTGCTTGCCGCCCACGGCGTTGATGCTGTTGTATTTCTTGTGCGAGCAGGCAGGCAGCTTTCTGGCGATGCGGCCTCCAATCTTGCATTCCTGAAGAACAGTGGCGTTGCCGTTACCGAAGCGTCCCCTGAAGAAATACAAAAGCGGATTGAATCTCTTTCCGCGTTCGACCTGATTGTTGATGCCCTGCTCGGCACAGGGATCCGTGGGATGGTTGCCGCACCCTTTGTCGAAATCATCCAGCTCATTAACAAATCTTCGGCAAAAATCCTTGCTGTCGATGTTCCATCAGGCCTTGATTGCGACCGGGGCATTCCCTGCGGACATTGCGTGAGTGCCCACACAACAGTGACCTTCGTGGCTCAAAAAAAAGGATTTCTGGCCGACACGGCAATGCAATTCCTTGGTCGTGTGGAAGTCTGTCCTATAGGAATTCCTCAGGGCTGGCTGGAGAAATGGCAAGCGAGAATGACTGCGGGTTTGTAGTTGCAGG
Organism: Planctomycetota bacterium; assembly: GCA_031424595.1. GTDB lineage: Bacteria > Planctomycetota > Planctomycetia > Planctomycetales > Planctomycetaceae > SXXK01. Next base: position 11,898 of record JANPHT010000292.1, on the reverse strand, counting down.
AACCAGGACTCACATGCTGTCGTTGGATTTTGTGGACTGGTCAGATAGCATCCGGTCTGGGAAGGGAGTTCCGAAACTCACGCTACTGATCAGACGTCCATAGGGCGATTGTTACCGTCGAGAGCTAAGCGACGGAGCGCGGCCAAGTAGCTTCGGAATTTGTCAGAGTCACTCGACAAACATGTTTGATCGCCGGATGGGATCAGTTTTTTCAGCAAGACAATTGAATCATGGCTTCGGTTCCCCAGCGCATTGATGGACCAGTTGCGGTCATTGGCGACGTCCATGGACAGACCGACAAACTTCGGCAAATCATTAACCAGCTTGCTCGGCTTCCGGATATCCACAATCGTTGGATTGTTTTTATCGGCGATCTGGTAGACCGAGGACCAGATCCAGCTGGCACTGTCAGCATGTATTGTGACCTTGCGAAGAACCACGACAAAGTCACTCTGCTTTGTGGAAATCATGAACTAGCGATGGCGGGCTCTCTGAAACTTTTCCAAAAGCCTGACTATGTGGAGTTCGAAAAGCGGTGGTTGGATCACTACGACTCACAGACAACCTTTGAATCTTACGGTGTGGCCCATCGCGATATGGAGGGCCTCAAGAATGCACTGCCTGAAGAACACCGGCTGCTGTTGGCAGACCTGCCGTGGAGTATTGAGCACCGTGATTATCTGTTTGTTCACGCTGGTCTGGACCGAAACATGCCGTTTGAGACTCAGGTGCGCATCCTTCGCGAGCGTGACTTCTCATTGAGCCATCCGCCGTGGTTGTACTCGAAGGATTTTATAAATACCGGGCCCCCCATGGACGCACCAGTCACAATTGTTGTTGGGCATGTGCCTGTGCCCGAAGTGACGTTTTCAAACGGTCAGATCGCAACTGACACAACGGGTGGGGTCGGTGGAGAACTGAGTTGTGTCCTTCTCCCGGAAAATGTCGTACTTCAGTCCGGGTCAGCGCTGCCCAGACCGATCTCAAAGCCCGTCGAGAAGAAGCCGTGGTGGAAAATTTGGTGAGCGACAAAACTCTGAAGTGATTTCGAATGGCCCTGCGAATCTTTTCTCACGATCACGGCCGTAGATCGTGTTGCCTTCCTGCGGGTGCGTCGGACCGCTGCTGTGAATGCGGCACTTTGGGGCCTTGGGGGTTCTGCCGTTTCAAAAAGCAAACAGCCTTCGGGCAACGAATTCCCCGAAGGCTGCAGCGATTTATGGATTCCGTATCATTACGATACGAGGAATGTCGGCAGACGAACTCAGACGGTGCGAGCACTCGGATCTGCTTCTCGTCGGATCGCATCGTAGATTTCCTGCCGATGCACACTGACGTCCCTCGGGGCGTCAATTCCGATGCGAACCTTGTCGCCTCGTACTTCAACGATGGTGACACGAATGTTGTCACCGATGATTATTGTTTCGTCGCTCTGACGGGAAAGTACCAGCATAAAATCCTCCTTTAGCAACAGGATCGACTCCTGATCGAAAGAAATTCAGCGGATTTCATCGCGATATCACAGCCCGGGACTTCGTCTTACAAAGCAGTTCTGCGCCACGAGTTGCAGCCAGTACAGATGGACCTTTTTTGAGTCATGTGTGAAATGCCTTTCTGCGCCCTTGCCACGCGGCTGATCGAACTGAATCTCACTGCCTGGAGTCGCCACAAGGTTTTTCTTCAAGCGAAGAGGCTTCGTGGCCGCAACGGTTGAGTAAAGACTTGATTCCAATCGCTGAGCGCAGCGGTATAGATGACACAACCGGCATACGATGGCAGTGCTCGGCTTCCTCGTCGTTTCGCCAACAATTTGCAGAATACTCCTCAACTCCATGTCGAACGCCTCTGAAGGATCTGGACTTTCCGACCCCATTCGAGATACCCTGCCAGACGTCTGGTTCAGCATTCGGCAAAATTCCCTGTGGTTAATGATTCCGCTGATCCCCTGCACTGAGCTGACACGTTCTTGAGTGGTGTGACGCCCATGATTGGGCGTCCTTCTGTTTTTTTCCGCGTAATTCAGAGTCTGCAGAGAAATGCCATTCAAGATTCCTCAGTCCGGCAACATTGGCGAATGGCTGCAATTCCTTTCGACTCTTTCCACTCCTGTGATCGCCGGGTTTGCTGTCATTCATTTGCTGTACTTTGCGATGCTGCGGCAGTGGTATTCTCGAGATCTGCGAATGATTGCAGGGACGCTGGATGACTACACAAGAGGTCTGAAGTACCGCAGCGTTCTGGGGCGTTCCGCTCCGTTGACGACGCAGATTGACGCATTCGTTCAGGATGTAAACGATGTCATTACTGACGTCAGTCGGACAGAAGACAGAGCGGAATGTCTTCGCCGCATGCACATTCTCGATGAGAAACGCAGCTACCTTGAATCAATCGCTTTCGAGACGTCCGCGAACACAGCACGGACGATGATCGAAGCTTATCCATTGGGCGGAGTACTCGGAACGGTACTTGCGATTGGATCAGCTCTGCAGGCGGACGCGGCGTCCAGATCTGTTTCGACCGTTAACGTGGTTATGGAACGATTTGGCGACTCGATCTGGTCGACATTCGCGGGTCTGTTCGCAGCGATTCTGCTCATGTTCATCAACAGCATTCTGGAGATTCGATTCAATCGACTGACGGACAGCCGATCTCACGTGCGCGACATGGTCTCACGTGCGAAGCGTGAGCTTGGACTTGCGGCTCAAAGATCGAAGGAGTCTGTCTGATGATGAGTCGTCGTCGACTTGCTCTGCAGCTGACTCCATTACTGGACCTGCTTCTTATCGTGATGTTCTCGCAATACATCGAGAATCGTGATCGCACTCAGGCAGCCGTCACAGAGATCAGCACATTGCGAGACCGGCTGGAATCTGAACATGAACAACAACGCAAATCACTTGAACAGGAATACACAGAGCAACGCAAGTCGGTCAACGAGTTGAGGCAGCTTTATGACGAACGATTCAATAGTATCATCGAACAGCATCACCAGGTTGGTACATTGCTGGCCGAATCGCTGAATCTTCCCGGGGTTACGATAACGGAGATTCTAAAGCTGCGTACGGCCGGATCGGTGGAGGATTCTGAGCGACTGTCGACAGCGACGGAACGGTTGCAGGAATTGATGCAGGCAAGGGGTGAAGATGTTTTTCGGTTCCTGATCAAAGTCGATCAGATGCAAAAGCATGTCAGCATCTGGGAGGTTCATGTTCTGAACAACGGACAGGCTCAGATTTCAAACGGGGAGCAATCCTTTACAGCGGACTATTCATCCGAAACAGAATTCTCCAGTCGGTTGTTTGATGTCAGTAAGTCGTTTGCCGATCCTCGAACATTGGTCATTCTGCTATTGTCATGGGGTGATGCTCAGGGTGGGCCTCGCCAGCGGGCGACGAATGGGATGCCAATGCTGACCGAGCAACTTCGCAGAGACGCAGCAGGAACCACTTGGTATGATTTCTCGATCGTCGGTTTCCGTGCGGAAGGGCCGATCTTCAGCAATTCTGTCCCGAACAAGCCCTAACCCGGACTTCAAAGGTTTTCGATGACTCCATATCAGAAGGAAAAAAGTCTTACTGGGCGGGTTGTACGAGGAACATCCCGCTCCAGTGTCGGAGCCGGGGCACTCTTGATCGGGCTTGCTCTGTTTTTGTTGTTTCGCGGGTTTGGCCCTGGCGGAACGGGCTTATCAGGCTCTGGTACCAGTGCTACGCCGGGAGCCGGCGAAAAAACTATGATTACGAAGGATGGCTCTGGTTCGGGGACACAAACAGAAACCGAATCTTCTGACAAATCACTGGCAGCACCAGAAACCGTGGCGGGCGGACTGACGGAGGATGAAAAGAAAGCGTTATCGGGCGATGTTTTCACAGTGCTGATCGATGAACATGATTTTCTGATTGAGTTGCCAGGAGCTTCTGATCCCGTCTTTCGCCCTTCGACACTGGATCGGGTTGTCGAACTAGCAACGCTGGCCAAGGGGGACTCGAACGGGATTCGTGTAAAGATTCTTCGACGTGAAAGCTCGCGAGCATCTGCTGAGTTTCAGCTGAAGACGGAACTAGAGCGACTTGGTCTGCGCAGCGACGCTATCATCATGCCGGGCGAATTTGTACCGTAAAAATGCGGCGAGTCACCAACTCGCTGTCACGATCTGTTTTGCAGGTGCTGCACAGACCGCAAAAGGTATTCCCCTCAGGGTGAGCTTTGTTGAATCGTGTTCGCGAGTCGAAACAAAGTCCTCTGCTGCTTCGCTTACTTTGACTCAATCTGGATATCGATCCAGACCAGTCTGTGGTCTGAGCAATTAATTAAGTCGGCACCGGGTTCACTGGATGCTGGCCAATAGATACCGGCTGCGATCGCGTTCAGGTTTTTTGAGGGCAGGACATAATCGGCTCGCAAATTGCCGACTGAACGATCTGAGAAGTCAGCGGTATCCTGCGAAGCGTCCCCCGTATGCGTCTGGTTGACTCCTTTCTGAATCTTCGTTGCTTCGGCGCCGCCCTCGCTGGACGGGACAAGGTCCGAATTAATTCGAGGATGATTCAGCAGCAGGTCGATAGCCTTGTTGTAGCTTCCTCCGTCGTTTGGATCCGCATTCTGATCTCCCAGCACGACAAATGCGGAATCGGCTGCGATTGGTCCGGCAATACCGTTGTCATCCACCAACCATTCCTGAGGTGCCGAAGAAATGTACTCAGCCCACAGTCGAATCTCGTCTCGATTTCGTCGTCCGTTACGATCCTCCGGCCCGTCAAAAGCAGGAGGCGTTGGATGGCTCGCCAGAATATGGATCATCTGACCATCAATGTTCACTGGCACGTCCCAGTGGCTCTTGGAAGAGATTCGAAGAACGTTCAGATCTTCTTCGCTGTACCATTTGGAATTCGGATTATTCAAGGCGTGTGGTAGAACGGCAGCAGGCATGTCTTTCCACAGGAGTTTCTGAAAACTGCGAACGGCTGATTCCTGGATTGGGAACTGCGACAATACAACCATCCCATATTGGCCTGGGAACTTACCAAAACCAATAGCATCGCCGGGACCGTCAGTCTTCCCGTCATGATCAAGATCTTGACCTGACGTAACACCGGTATTCACCGGTCCGAAATAAATATGCGGGTATGAAAGCGGTGCGTCGGAGGCCCAATCTGCAGTCGAGGAAACGTAGTCTTTCAAAAAGCACGCAACCGACTCACCGGCCATGTCAAAATCAAACTCATTCAGCAGCACGACTTGAGGCCGCACTTTTCTTAGTATCTGGGCAACCTTTCGAGCCTGCTTGTCTTGACCGCCCTGCAGGTTCTTCAGCAATTCCCCGGCAACTTCACGATTCAGGCTGCAATTGAACGTCGCGATACGGACGGATCTTACTCCGTCTGTCTGTGCCGCCGCATAGCACCGTTGCGATGAAAATGAGTTCCCTGCAAGAATAACAATCAGGGTTAGCCGAACGGCTAAGTGCATCAGAACACTTTCCAGCGATCAAAAACTGTCAAAGTCTGCGTTGTCGTTTGCAGCTACGCAGTGAGAATTCTTAAGGATGAGTCCAATGCCGGCTAAACTGACCACTCCGAGTGTTCGCCCGAATTGGGTAGTGAGCTTTTTGTTTTCATTAGCCACGACATGTCAGAGGAGTTGTGGCTTTTCTTCGATGGAAGAGCAAGGCGGCTGAAAACACTTCGCGAGAATTCTCTAACAACGGGTTCATGACTTCAAAGGAACACCCATTTGAGTCTTTGGCCACAAATAGTGGGAATTCAGAAATGGACGGCCGAAAGCAGTGTTGTGCTTGAGTGTTCATTAACAATCAACTGAAATGCCCTGACCAACAAGGGGGTGTAAATTACTTATGAATTCTGTGGCATCCGATTTTCATTGAACGGAAATACAGGCAAAGGTGCACAATGACTGGAAAAAAAGTCTATCCCAGCTGATTCCTGAATCCCGTTGTCTGTTACCCGGAACATCACCAGCGACATTGAATTCAGGAATTTGCAGCCCTGCCCCGCCCACCTTCGGATTTCCATGGTCCGTCTTTCCCCGAGTCCTACATCGTGTTTCGAGCCACACTACTTGTCATCAACGGCGCAAATCGAGGCAGCCGTTTTGAGATCACGTCAGACCAGGATGTGGTAATCGGACGGAGTGTTGGCTGCAATCTACGACTCGATGACAGTGAAGTTTCGCGGCATCATGCGAGAGTTTCTCACAATGGCCGCGATTTTGTCCTGCAGGACCTCAAGAGTGCGAATGGCACCAAAGTGAATGGCGTCCCTGTCAATGAGCGAGTCCTGGTTAACGGCGACAATCTGCAGTTTGGTTCCAGTGTCATCGCCTTGCAACTGGCGGAGAGCCATCATTCGCCTGCCGTTTCGGTTAATCAAATTCGATTTATCGAAGACTCGCGTTCGCTGGACTCTTCGGCGTTCGCTCAGACTGTGGGAGTGGATGCGGTATCAGAACAATCGCATCCGCCAGATCCGAAGAGCGGGCTTGAATTGCTCTATCATGTGGCCGAAGAACTGGTAACACCAGTACATTCTCTGGAAGTCTTGCTGCAGCGAATTCTGGATTTGACATTGGCTGCGGTGAATGCCGATCGAGGCTGTGTGCTGCTGAAGGACCCTGTTGGGGCAGACCTGACAGCGCTTGCATTTTCCAGCCGAGCGGCACCATCGACTGTCACACCTCAAATGCCGGTATCGCGGTCGATCACCGATTATGTCCTGCGTCATGGAACTGCAGTGCGAACGTCCGATGCAAGTCTTGATAATCGATTTGTCACAGGCCAGAGTATTGTGACGGCCGGAATTCGTGAAGCCATCTGCGCACCGATGAGAGGTCGTTCGGATCTGCTGGGAGTATTCTATCTGGATACAACGACGACGTACGAAAGTGCAATGGCGACGGGCACGCCTATGAGGCTGAACGATGAACATCTTCGAACAGTGGTCACCGTGGCTCGTCAGGCGGCTCTGGCACTTGAGTCGCGCCAGTTTCAGGATGCCATGCTGAAAGCCGAGCGCTTTGCGGCGATGGGGCAGACGATCACAGTTCTGAGTCACCACATTAAGAATATTTTACAGGGCGTTCGCGGCGGTAGTTATCTTATTCGCATGGGACTGGACCAGAGCAAGACTGAATTAATTCGTCAGGGCTCTGATATTGTCGAGCGGAATCAAACTCGTATTTACGACCTGGTAATGGACATGCTGAGCTTCAGTAAAGACCGCGTGCCATCCTTGCAATTGTCGGACTTGAATAAAGTTATTGGTGAAGTTGCGGAACTTGCTGCCGCTCGCGCGGCGGAATGCGGAGTGGCGATTGAGTTCCGCAAGGGCGAAGATATTCCAACTTCGTTATTCGACAGCGAGGGAATCCATCGAGCCGTGTTGAACATCGTTTCGAACGCCATTGATGCTGTTGATGGAATTGAGCGTGGGGCTGTGGTGGTGCAGACTGGTTACGATAAAACGGCCGATATGCTGCTGGTCGCTGTAAGTGACAATGGTCCTGGAATTCCAGAAGATCAGAGGGCGGCCATCTTTAATGTTTTTGAATCGTCCAAAGGCTCGCGAGGGACAGGCATTGGCTTGCCTGTGAGCCGCAAAATCCTCCGGGAGCATGGAGGTCGTGTTCGAGTCGAAGGAGGTCCCGGTCAGGGAACGCGATTTGTACTCAGCTGGCCTCGTGGCAACGCGACGATTCAGGATATTGGCGTTTTGATTCCAAATGAAGATCCGGGTGGAAAGAAAGCACAGACCTGAATGATGGAACTCGTCTCGTGAGTGATAGTCGCGCTTCTGCAGTTGGTCTGTTTGCTCAAGGGGTGAATCGAATCACCAGGGAACGTCCTGTCGCGAATGAACGCGACCAGCCAGTTCGACAACTTTCGGCTTCAAAGCCGACAATTTTTCGATGATTGACGGGATTGTGATTCCCTCCACCTCGCAAAGAACACTGATATCCTTTCGGTTCATCGGGCAGACAGACACACAGGGGCCGAATTCATTTTGGATCTGAGCCTTCCATGATTCGGTTGGCAGTTGTTCGGGGATAGCCGCCAGTACGCGTTGACCGCCGCCGACGTTGCGAAGGAATGGTCTTGCTGAAGCCGGAAATGCAGATGTTGTCGAAGGCGTCAGGGGAACAGTTTGCTCAGAAGTGGCTCCAAAGCTCCGAAACAGAAAATTTGTCGTTTCGGTGGTCAGTATGGCAGCATCGGAAGGCTTTGCGTCTCGGTGCAGGAATGCCGACAACTTGAATCGCAGATTCTTTGAGAGAGCCTCTTCGAATGCGACGACCATGGCTGTCGGGATGCTGGCTCGTTGAATGGTCGATTCGTCGATGCTGTTCGCCAAGACACTCAGTTGCTTTCGGACCTGTACGATCTGCACTTCCTGCAGCTTGACCACAGACTCGCGGAGACTCTTCATGTGAGTGGTTACGCTCTGGCAGACAGTCTGGCAAACCAGCAGCATGCAGTATTGCCGGCAGAATGCTTTCAACGCATTTGCGTCAGTACTTGCGGTGGTCCCTGCAAACGAAGAGCAGAGATCGGCAAATGCATCCTGCAGTTCAGACTTTTGACAGGCGTTCATCGCAATTGCTTTATCGATGGCCGTAATAAGGTGCGACAGGGCCATTTCACCGGCGGCAATGCGGCCAGGGCTATCCAGACAGAACGCCAGGTGTGTAGTGACCTTGCCCTGCGATCGGGACATTCCGGCAGAAAGATCTTTGCGAATGTCTTCCATCACAGCCGTGATAGCACTCTTCTGTGTCGCTGACGAAGTTTCCTCGCTGATCAATGTGGCGACTCGTTCAGGAAGCTCTTGTAGCGAAGTCTGTGATCCAAGGCAGCTCCAGATTGACGAGGCGTACTCATCCACTCTTCGAGTGCGTTCTGCGTTGAAGAGTCGCGGCACAAGTTCGGTGACTCCGGCATTTGTCAGTGCGAGATCATGGAAGAGCGTGTTCAGTGCAGGAGACGGGCCGTGCGACGCAGTCAGTTCAGACGGCTTTGCGTTAATCCATCGTTCGAGCATCACTTTGGACAACAGGCTGGATTCTTCGCTGGCCGCTTCGAATCTGTCGCAGGTGACTTTCGCAAGTCCAATTGTCCTGAGTTGAAAACCGCTCAGTCCGTCAGTTTGGTTGGCCGCAAACCGTCGCCAGGAGTCCATCTCAACACGGGCAGGAGTAAGGCTGCGGAGTTCAAGATAGTCAGTGACCTGGCCGAGTCCTGTCTGAAAATCGACATTGGTGAGATCATCACCCATGTGCATCAGGACGGCATCATCCAGCGGCATCGCTGTTCCTGAATTGCTTCCAGAACGGTTTTGCGCTGCCGGACGTTGTACTCCGGGAATGCCGAAATAGTTGAGTTCCTTCAGAAAACTGAGTGTGTTGGCGTCCTGCATGTCGGCTGCCTGGCCGGCATTTGATGTTCCATGAATCAGCACGGCGGAAATGTCGCACGGGGGCAAACGTCTTTCCAGGGCTAATGACTTGATCAACCATGCTGCATCGAGCAGTGCCCCACTGGATGTGCCGCCGGACGTTGAGCCGACGAGCACGAAGTCCAGTCCATCGCGAGAGAATGGCAGTTGTGATTCTTCAATAGACGTCGTCGTTGATTCCGGCAGGAAAATATGATCCAGAGCTTTCTCAAGTCTGTTCCGGATGGCATCCTGATGATCAACAAACGCCAGGCGTCCGAGAGGTCTCATGCCTTCTACTTTGCCCGATCGCGGGATATTGAATAGCCAGCGCCGGCTTAGCCAGTTAAGGTGGTCTCCGGGAGCCTTACGATATTCGTGTGAGGTTCTTAGCGGTACACGAACCGTCGTCAATGTTGTTGCACATGTAGCCGATGATCCGCGACCGATAGTCTCAATCGCTTCCGTATCGGCATCGATGCAGACAAAGTGCATGGCTGGCAACGATGCACCCGGAAACCTGTTCTCAATGCGACTCCTGAGCATCGACAATGCCTGAGTGCCAAGGCCGCCGACGGAAATAAACAGTGTGGGACGGACGAACCAGTTTAACCCCTGAGTGCCAGGAGGGCGAAGAGGAGTTGCCGGCGGAAGAATCTGAGACGTATTGATTCCTGCCGTTCCAGCTTCAACAAATTCCGTCAGCGGATTCAGGACGGCCGGTTCCGGCGTTTCGGAAACGCGAGGCAGTGAAGAGTTGGCATAGCGCCTTTTTGAAAGTTCGTCTATGAATTGACGGCAGCTGGGGAAGCGTGTCCTCGGAGATTTTGAAAGGGCTCTTGCCACGACCGCGCGATCGGACGGGTGCAGAACCGTGAGATCCGGAGCACTCTTCAGATGTTGCGACGTCAGTTGTGCTGCAGAACGACCGTTAAACGGCGGGACTCCGGTCAGCATGGTCTGGTAAACAATCGCCAGACTGTATTGATCGCTTCCGCGTTCCGGACGTCCGTCAAAGAGTTCCGGCGGTGCGTAAAGCGGTGTGAATCCATTGACGAGCGAATGTCCAGTGGCGCTCAGGCTCTTGGTTAATCCAAAGTCGCCTACCTTGGCGTGGCTTCCCTGCAACAACAGATTGTCGGGTTTGACGTCCAAATGCTGCAATCCATGTTGCTCGGACATAAAGTCCAGCGCGTCAGCAGCATCTCGAAGGTAAGCGATCAGTTCATCGCGAGGAATCCCCTTTTGTCCTGACGCGACGATTTCCTTAAATCGATCGTCAAGGCTGCGATCGGCCAGTTCCGTAACGATCACCACCCGGCCATCAACGATCTCCACACGTTCAACTGTCAGGAGAAACGGATGGCGTAAATCGCGAATGCGATTCAGCGATCGCAATTCCGTCTCCGCTTGAGGCCCGCTGAGGTTTCCAAAGAGGATCTTCACAGCCTTTGGAAATCCACCCGGTCCAATGGCTCGCCAGACTTCGCCGAATCCGCCGACGCCGATACGTTCGTGCAGACGATATCCGGCAATTTCAGTCAGACCGGATGTCGAAGACGGACGTGATGCGACTTCGCCACGCAGGGCGGTGGATTGAACTTCAGTCTTAAGCACGTGAAAGCTCCTTTCAGCGACACATTGGCTGAACGATCTCAAACGAGGCGTTCAGAGGGCGCGTAGGAACACGCGTGAAGAAACATTCGGAGACACGATCGAAATACTCCGGCAGCATTTCAAATTGCAGGCCTCGGTAAAGGCAATAGCTGCGAACCTGAAGCAGCAGGTCTCTCGCATGGCAGCGACGCATGGGTCGCTTTTCCTCGCGGTAACAACGCGTCATCAGGTGTTCCACGGCCTCTGGATCATAATGGCATCCAAGTTTTTCGGCTGAAATCTGAAAGAGCCGATGAAACTCTTCATCATCCGGATCCTGGACTTCAATTCGATAGGGAATTCGACGAAGAAAAGCTTCATCGACAAGATCGGCGGGATCAAGATTGGTGGAAAAGATGATCAATTGCTGGAACGGTACCTGAATTTTTTTTCCAGTGGCGAGAGTCAGATAGTCGTGTTTGTTTTCCAGCGGAATAATCCAGCGATTCAGCAACTGCTCCGGCTTGACTCGCTGACGACCGAAGTCATCAATCAGCAGACAGCCGCAATTGCTCTTCATTTGCAATGGAGCCTCGCTGATATTGCTGGTCGCATCATGCCGAATTTCCAGATTATCCAGAGTGAGTTCCCCGCCAACGATGACAGTCGGCCGCCGAACGCGAACCCAGCGTTTATCGTAAGCCAGGCCATCACCTGGCTGCTGCACTTCCTGATGGTAAGCGGGATCAAACAGGGTGATAATCTCGCGGCCGTCCATGATGGCATAGGGAATCCAGATCTCCTGCCCAAAACAACTTGTTAAGCATCGAGCCAGCGTCGATTTTCCGTTTCCCGG
>JANPHT010000291.1:0-6259 GCA_031424595.1 Planctomycetota bacterium | reverse complement strand
CGCATCTGAAATCGTGGTCGTGGAGCCGTTGAAGTTTGTCTGCTGCACACGAATGTCACCGGTCCCCTGCACGATCAGTCCATCCGTTTCATGCACATAGATTCCCTCTGCGCTCTGAGCGGCGAGGGTTATCACTTGAGTGTCAATAGCCATCAGATTGTTGTCGACGGTATTGGCGGTGTCCGGTCCGCCAATGATACCAATTCCGTCAGCCACGTTGCTGAGACTTGCATCGGCAACCATTCTTAATGCTGTCGCTGCAATATTAAGTGCGGCTCCGTTGCTATCGAGAATAGACCCTTCTGCAGCCAGGCTGACGTTCCCGGCAGCAGCGTCTATGTGGCTGACTCGAATATCGGATTCGTTATCAGCGACGAGGCGGACGTTGCCTCCGCCGGTAATGATCGAGCTTCCATTCTGCATGTTGATGCCAGACGCGGGGCCCGCATTTTTGTTCGATGACAGAACGTAGACCGTTCCCGACCCTCCCGTGATCACATCGGATGCCAGAGTCACATCGTCTCGGGCAATGATTGTGATGTGGCCGGCTGCCGACTGAACATCGCCATAGACTGCGATATCGCTGGCCAAACCACGAGCTTCCAAAAGAACCGTTCCTGTGCCATGAGCACTGACAGAGACACCGTTTCCAGAGTTGGCGACCGTATTGCTTCCATCCAGCAGCGTGATTGTTCCGTTGACAGCCAGGAGTTTAACATCGCCGTTATTCGTGGTGACAAGATCTGCCAGACCAGCCAAACCGGACGAAGCCTCAATGCGCGTCGTTGTACTGTTAAAATTGGCTCGATCAATCGTCACTGTCACTGACACATCCGCCACGTCGCGTACAGTGATCGATCCGCCTGCAGCAACTTCCAGCACATGAACTCCCGTGGCAGACTGCGCCGCAAGGTTGGCGACCTCCGTATCAATAGCCTTAACGTTTGTTCCGGTGGCACCGCTCAGATCCCGATTGCCAATCTGGCCGCCCGCGATCATTCTCAGGTTGCTTGCGCGGACATTTGTGTTGAGATCATTCCCTGAATCAACAATGTCTCCGGTTGTGGCTTCGATCGAAACGTTGGTCGCCTGAAGAACTCCCACTGCCAAATTGCCTCCGGCCTTGTAAATGAGCTCGCCCCCATTGGCGACACTGTTCGCACCGGCAGCCATGGTAATGTCCCGGCCGGCCGTCACGAGCAAGTCACCGCCCGCCAAAAGGTCTGAGTTCTGCTGAACGTCGGCTCCTGATCGGATCCCAATGTCGGAAGCCGACTCAATATTGGCATTCAGGATCACATGCGTGGCGGCATCAAGCAAAACTCCACCGGCTTGAGTCGCAATGCCGATGGAATTGGCATCAAGGTCATTCAGCGTGATGGTCCCCGCGCGGGCCAGAACGTAAACAGTTCCGGCTCCTCCAGTGGCAACGTCATGGCTAACCACAACGCTGTCAGCGGCATCGATCGAGATGTTTCCGTTGTCACTACGAATATTGGCATCCAGAATCACATGACTGTCGGTGCCTCTTGCTTCGAGAAGAATGTCTCCGGTTCCGTTCGTCATAATTCCGCCTGACGAAGCTGCGCCGGAATTGACACTGATCGAGCCGTTGAGAGACACGATCTTCACTGGCCCGCCTGTGGTAGTCGTCAGATCTTCCAGGGAGACGGAACTCACTGTAGCAAGAAGCGGCGACGTCGTGCTGTTGAAGTTGGCTCGACGAACATCCGCGACTGTCACGGTCAACTTGTCAACGGTGTCGATTGTCAGGCCATCCTCCTCCTCGATGTAGATTCCTCGACTCGACCGAGCAGCCAGCGTGGTAATCCGTGTGTCAATCGCGTTGCCGTTGACGGCCGGAGTTCCGTTGGTGGTCTGCTGTTCTCCGATGCGCCCTCCAGCGAGCAGGCTGAGAGTTTGGCCATCGACGTTTCGAGCGTCTCCGTTCGCATCCGATATGTTGCCTCCGGCAGACAGAGCAATGTGTTGCGACTGGATGAATCCTAGTGCCAGATTGCCGGCGACCGCTTCGCCATAAACTTCTCCGCCGCCAGCCGAAATCATCGTCCCGGTGCTCATCGTCCAATGGCCGTCAGCACTCACCAGCACGTCACCGCCATCCGAGATGATGTCGCCTGTGCTCGTCTGGATCACATCACGGGTTGTCAGGATGCCGATGTCTCCACGAAGGGATTGAATCACGGCTGTCTGGAGGAAATTGGCTTCTGACGTGATCAGCACATCGCCGTTTTCCGTACTGACATTCGCGTCAAGGTCAATGCCGTCCAACTGGGGCGACAGCAGATTCAGGACGCCATTGCCGGCCAACAGTCGAACTGAGCCTTGCCCGGTCGTTGCAATGTCGGCGTTGATATCCAGATCATCGTCCGCCGACAATGTGATGTGCCCTGTTCCGCTGATGATTGACGCGTTGACAACGACATCACTGGCAGCTTCCCTCGATTCCAGCAGAATGTCGCCTGTACCGTGAGCCTTCACACCGGACGACAAATCGGTTCCGCCGTTCACGGTCAATGTACCAGCTTTCGCCAGAATCTTGATCGAACCATTGGCACTAGTGGTCAGGTCTTCCAGAGACGCGGTGAAACGCGATTCCGGAACAGCGGTTGTCGAGCTGTTGAAATTGGCCCGCTGAATGTTGCGGACGGCGACTGTAACGGCGGCTACAGAATCGATAGTCAGACCATTGAGTTCTTCAATGTAGATGCCGGTTGCTGACGAGGCTGCAAGTGTAGCGACATTCGTGTCGATCGCTCGAGCATTGATTTCGGGGGTATTGTTTGATGTGTCTGAGTTACCAATTCTTCCCGTGGTCGCTCTCAGACTTGCACTGGTTCCTGCTATGTTCAGGGCACTCGCGTTGGCATCGATAATGTCGCTGAACGCAGTCAGAGCGGCTCGTGCGGAATTGATCCGGCCAAGTGAAATGTCGCCACGGACAGCAAGGCCGATGAAATCGCCCCCATTCGCAGTGATAACGGCATCAGAAGACATGGTCCAGTTGCGTCCGGCCTCAATCAAGACATCGCCGCCGGCTTTGATATCGCCCCCACCAAGCTGAACGACATCGCGATCAACGATCATGCCAATCGTGCCAACACCACTCGAATCAATGGATTCAGTCTGTCGAATATCCTCATCTGACGAAAACAGCTGATCACCATCAGATGTGGTAATGGTGGCGTTTATGTTAATTCCATCGAAGTTTGTTCCGACTGCGTCCGTTGTTCCATTCGCTGCAAGCAAGTAAACCGTTCCTGTCCCGGCGGTTGTAATGCTGCTGTTCAAAGTGACATCATCGCCCGCGTTCAACGTCACATGGCCGGTCCCACTCAGAAGCCGAGCGTTGATTACGATATCACTGGCCACTCCACGGGCCTCCAACAATACGTCGCCATTTCCGTTGGCACTGACGCCGACTCCATTGGCTCCATTTTCGATGCCTTCTACGCCATCCTGCACTGAGATTGAGCCGGCAGCAGCGACAAGTTTGATGTCACCGCCTTTGACCGTTGTCAGATCAGCCATTCCCGCCAGAACAGTACTTTGGGAGATCAAAGTCGCCGTACTGTTGAAGTTGGCTCGTTCGACCACCACCGTCACAGAGACTGCTGCGACATCCCTGACAACGATCGCGCCGCCTGCAACGACCTCTTGCAGATGAATTCCATTGGCCGATCGAGCGGCAAGATTTGTGACCTCCAGATCAATGGCGTTGCGATTTGTGTTGAGGGGGCCGACAGCATCATCGCCACCAATCTCACCGCCTGCGGCGATTCGGAGATTCGTGGCTCGAACATTAGTCGTCAGATCAGTTCGCGAATCGAGGATGTCACCGGAAGCATCCATCGACACGTTCGTTGCCTGCACAAGTCCGATTGCGATGTCACCATTCGCATCGAACAGCAATTCACCGCCATTCGCGATGCTGACAGCGCTGCCGGACATGGTGATATCCCGTCCGGAAACAATGAGTAAATCCCGTCCCGACGAAATATTGGCATTCTGCAGAACATCAGCTCCAGCATTGATGCCAATGTCACCGGCGAGGGAACGTAAGTCCGCGTTGAGGGTCACAGAGGTACGCGATACAAACAGAATATCCCCGGACGATGTCTTCATCCCTGCGGAGTTGTCGTCGGCATCGTTGAGTGTAATCGATCCTGTCCCCGTCGACAGATAAATGCTGCCGGCACCACCGGTAATAACATCGTGATTGACAACGATCGAATCCGCGGCATTCAGAGTAATCCGCCCGTTG
This sequence comes from Planctomycetota bacterium, assembly GCA_031424595.1. Taxonomy (GTDB): domain Bacteria; phylum Planctomycetota; class Planctomycetia; order Planctomycetales; family Planctomycetaceae; genus SXXK01. The sequence continues at coordinate 1,974 of JANPHT010000291.1, read as the reverse complement.
CCACTCGTTACGTCGGAATTCAGAATCACGTCACTCCCAGTCCCACGAGCTTCCAGAAGTATGTCGCCTGCTCCGTTGGCAATCAGACCTGACGCAGACGATGTTCCACCGTTGATCGTCAGTGATCCAGCTTTGGTCACGATCTTGATGGGACCGTTGGCTGTGCTTGTCAGATCTTCCAGCGAACCCGTGACTTGAGTTCGCGTCTCTGCAGTCTGAGAGCTGTTAAAGTTTGCCTGTTGAACGGTCAATTGCACACTCAGAACGGAGACGGTGTCAACGGTGAGGTTGTTCATTTCCTCAACATAAATGCCGCCAGCGGCTTCCGCAGAAATCAACATCACCTGCGTATCGACGGCCTTCGCATTGCTCTCCGGCGTTCCGTTGGTATCATCGTGGCTGCCGATCTGTCCACCAGCTCGAAGACTAAGGCTCGTGCCATCAACATTCAGAGCGACTCCATTCGAGTCACTGATGTCGCCGCCCGCCGACAATGCGACTCGGGCCGCATTAATGCGTCCCAGCGACAAGACACCAGCGATCGCTTTTCCATCGACATCGCCACCTCCGGCAGAAATGATCGTGTCGGTCCCCATGGTCCAGTTTGTGCCGGCTTCGACAAACACATCACCCGCATTTGCTGTGATGTCTCCCGCGTCCCCCTGTACGATATTCCGAGAGGCAATCAGTCCGACAGCACCGGCCGAACTCATGATACCGTGGGTCTGTCGAATATCGCGTTTTGACGAAAGAAGGATATCTCCCTCAGCCGTTCTGATGCTTCCATTGACGTTAATCCCATCCACGTCACTGCCTACTGGGTCGGCCGTGCCGTTGCCAGCGATGAAGTAGATCGTCCCCGCTCCAGCAGTGGTTACGCCTGAATTCAGGTCGATGTCATCGGCCGAGATGCAAGTAATGTGTCCCGTTCCACTGATCAACGCAGAGTTAATGATCAGGTCGCTGACGGCTCCACGAGCTTCCAGCAGAACATCACCCGTGCCGTGAGCACTAATACCCATACCATTTGATGCCGCTGTGACAATTCCAGTTCCGTCTTCAATCGTGATCCGTCCATTTGCAGTCTGAAGTTTGATGTCACCATCAGCAACAGTTGTCAGATCCGCCAATCCCGCAAGGCGCTCAGTCACGGCCGTGGTTGTTGCCGTGCTGTTAAAGTTGGAACGCTTGACGGATACGTTGACAGAAACCTCTGCCACGTTGCGAATGATGATCGATCCACCTCCGAGTACCTCATGCACGTGAATGCCGGAGGCCGCTTTGGCAGCGAGATTTACAACCTCGGTGTCTATCGCGTGAGTATTTGTGCCTGCACTACTTGCAGGATCGCTGTCGCCGATTTCTCCCCCCGCGACCGCCCGAAGATTAGAAGATCGGACGTTTGTCGTCAGATCAAGCCGAGAATCCGTGATATCACCACGTGTCGCTTCAAGTGACACATTGGTCGCCTGCAGAAATCCGATCGCCAGATTCTGATTTGCGTGATACAGCAATTCGCCCCCATCGGCGACACTCATTGCCGAGCCCGCCATGATGATGTCACGGTTGGCAGTCACGAATAAATCCCCAGTAACGGTGATATTGTCATTCTGGCGAACGTCCTGACCGGCCTGAACTGCGATATCACCTGACGACTGCAAATTCGCGTTCAGTGTGACCGTGGTGGCCGCGTCGATCAAAACATCACCAAATTGAGTGATAATGCCGACAGAATTTGAGTCCGCATCATTCAGCGTAAACACTCCGGCTCGAGCGACCGCATAGACACTTCCGGAGCCACGTGTCTCAATGTCATGATTCACAACAATACTGTCAGCCGCATCCAGCGTGAGATGTCCCGTGTCACTGCTGATGTCGGCATTGACAATCACATCACTGGCCGCGCCCCGCGCTTCCAGCAGGATGTCGCCCGTGCCGTGAGCTGAGACGCCGCTGCTGGCCGCTGTGCCGGCG
>JANPHT010000290.1:0-27489 GCA_031424595.1 Planctomycetota bacterium | reverse complement strand
ACTGCCACAGAATCCCGACCGCCACCGAACTCATGACCATCGGCACGTAGACCACCGTTTGTGCCAGCGTGCTCCAGCGGCGGCCCAGGCCACGGTTGAAGATGGCCGCGAGCACCAAACCACCACCGACCTGAAACACCACGGAGCCAACCAGGATAATCAAATTGTTGCGGAAGCAAATCCAGAACACCGGGTCACGCAGACTTTTAGTACTTTCCAACTTCGAACGACCTAAATGCGGAATTCCGGGATGAAATGAATGCTCAGACGGACCCAGACCAGGGACGAATCCCGTTTCGACTAATGCAGTCCAAGAGCTTTCAGGATCGCCGATTCATCGTTATCGACAACCACAGGCGGATTTGCAAATGGCGTCGATGTGACTCCCGCAGGCGTCAGTTTCTTGCTCATCAACTCCGGATCGGCGGAATGATACGCCATGGTCAGATCCGGATCTTTCAATTGATGGCCCGTCAAGATGCAAACGACTCGTTCATCGGCTGCAATCAGACCCTCTTTTCGCAAACGCAGCACGCCGGCGATCGTTGCACCGCTGGCTGGCTCGCAACCGAAACCTGTGGACGCAATCCGGGCTCGACAGTCAATGATTTCCTGATCAGAGACTTTTCGGACAATACCATTACAGACGGATAGTGCCCGCAGTGCCTTCTCCAGATTCACGGGACGATTAATCTCAATCGCACTCGCTAACGTGGATGCTCGATCATTCTTCCTGTCCATTTCGGTGTAGTAAGACGAGATCTGTTCAGCGTCTGGGCGACCTTCGTTCCAGACCAGCTTGCCGTCGTTGACAAACTCTTCCAGCGTATCAGCGCCGGCAGCGTTGATGATCGCAAGGCGAGGAATGCGATCGATGAGACCGAGAGCCTTTAGTTCCATGAATGCTTTGCCAAACGCACTGCTGTTACCAAGGTTTCCTCCGGGAACCACAATCCAGTCCGGCACCTGCCAGCCAAGCCCTTCGAGAACTCGATAGATGATCGACTTCTGTCCTTCCAATCGGAACGGGTTCACACTGTTGCAAAGATAGATCGGATGCTTCGCACAGATATCACGGACTCGCGCGAGAGCGTCATCAAAATCACCTTTGATCTGAATTGTCTTAGCGCCGTAATCCAGGGCCTGGGACAGCTTCCCAAAGGCAATCTTTCCGCTGCCGATGAAGACAATACACTTGAAGTGACCTGTGACTCCCGCGTAGATCGCCAGAGATGCACTGGTGTTTCCTGTTGAGGCGCAGGCTGTCATCTTTGCTCCGACCATGCGAGCGTGGGTCGAGGCAGCGGTCATGCCATTGTCTTTGAAGCTACCGGACGGATTCATGCCTTCGTATTGCAGGAACAAGTGCCCAGCATTCATGCCAACCTGACGCGCGAGCAGATCGTTCTTCTGAAGGATTGTCTGCCCTTCGCCAATCGTGACAATTTGTTCATCAGCAGCGAATCGCAACAACTCACGAAAACGCCAGACGCCGCTGTAGTCGACCGGATTCAGGCGAGTCGTCCAGCGGCGTTCAAATTCTGACAACGACATCGGGACAGGAATTGCATTCCAATCGTAATTCACGTCAAGAAGGCTGCCGCACTTCGGGCAGGCCGTCAGAATCTGCCCAACGTCGAAGGTTGCGGCACAATCGGGATGAATACACTGTTGAAACGCGACTGACATGGAAGACCAGAAGTTAAGAGTTTACGAGGAACTAAAACCAACAGGCCCGGATAGACGAAGGGCGTTGACGATTCAACATTTCGAGCAGAGTCGGCGGCAGGAATCCGAATAAGATTCTGGCAGCCGGCCTCGTTCAAACTTATTGTTCTCGAACAGTGCAGAAACTGCAGTGGCTCAGGAGCCGTAGCGTAAGGACGGAAGCAGGCTAATGCCAGACGATTGCTGCTCAATTGCCTGAGCGGCCCAGCCGACAAGTCTGGCCATGACGATCACAAGCGACTGGCGGTCGGCAGGAATATCTAACAAGGTCATCAATCGGGCCGCTGCCCAGTCGGTGGTAGGCACCATCTGTTCCTGAGAAAGTAGCTTCTCAAGTCTGGCAGCGGCTGCTTCTACGCGAATTCGATCGATACTGCCCAGCAGGGAACGGCAGATTTCAGAGAGAAGAACAGCTCGATTGTCCCCTGTTGCGCCTGTGAATCCGAAAGGCATTGGCTGGCCTTCACGTCGTCGCCACCACGCTTCTGCCTGGCCTGGATTCTGGAATCCCTTCAGTAATTCGCTGGTCCAGAGAAAAGGATCATTCCGCAATTGCGACACAAAGACCGCGGCAGCAGATTGCAACGCAGCTACGATAAATGTTGTCGTGCTGGCTGCAAATCTGGCAGAGAAACAAGCAGGCCGCATTTCGGTAAGACACTCACAAATCATCAGTGCATTCATGGCGGAATCTTCAGCGGCCGACGGACGATGTTCAGAGCCGCGCAGACGAAACAGCAATCTTCCCGCCCAGGAGAGTTCCGATTCGTCGGATGACAACTCCGTCGCCGTCAATGTTGTGAGACCCATCGAATCGCCAAGTCCAGCAGAGATAATCAGCGGCAATTGAGCCAGAAGCCGCCAGACTCGGGATCGAGCGCTTTCTTCGCTATTGTCCTGGGGAGTTGGATCAAAGAACGAAAGCAGTGAGATACAAAGTGGAAACAAATCCAGTGGTCGAGCTCCAAGTGGAAGTCGCGCCAGGATTTCCGTGGTGGAATGATCGATGACTGCGGAGTCCGCAACGATGGAACTGCAATCCGCCAGCTCTTCTTCAGTCGGCAAGCTTTGATGCAACAACAACCAGATTACCTGCTCGAACGAATGCTGCTGTACAAGTTCTTCGACGGAGTGCCCACAGTAATCCACTCCGGAGTCCGTAAACGAAAGTAATTCCGTGGTGCCGCAGATTACATTCGACAGCCCATTCGAACCTGCCGATTCATTCTTCCTGATATCATCAACGAGTCGACGCAGTCCGTGTACCAGGTGAACTGCCGGCAATGCTGATCGATCCATAAAGTCAGATTCCCTTCCTCTTCATGAACACGAATCCGTTCTGAGTCTTCAAACCGTCGGCCTACAATGCGGAACTCATTTCCTTGTTGACAGCAAACAGCTTCAGATGAAGGACTCCCTGATAGACACTCTACCCGACAAAATCGCGACTGGGAATCGAACGACCTCATTCAATAAGATGGGCGATTCAGGCAAGACCGCCGAGCATAGCGAAGCTCGCAGAACATGGGCGACAAGCGAGCATTTGGGCCACAAAAGTTACCCAGATGTGCCTTGAACGACAATTATTAAGGGCACAACACTTCGAGCATACTCACCGGACAGTCCGGCAATATGCTCGTCACACCCGAGCAGGCTGGCAGAAGTACGGTTGAGCCCATCTTCATTGGCACAGAGCCGAAACGAGTCCTCACCAACGCATCTCCGTGGAGTGCCATCAGAATCCGGAACCGATCGTCGATCGTGATCTCAATCGGATCAAGAAATCGGTGCCGACGAATTACAAAATAGTCGCAGCGAATTAATTCTTCGAAAGAGTGCGACTGATCACAAAACTGGATTGGTGTAACGGCTTCAACCGGACCTCGATGAAAATCCGTGCAGGCGATCGACTCTTCGACCTGGATGGGTCGAGGCTTACCGGTTGCATCGACCCGCCCCCAGTCGAACAATCTGAATGTCAGATTGCTTTGCTGCTGCACCTCTGCAAGGACAATCCCGGGCCCCAGTGCATGAACTGTTCCTGCGGGCACATAAATGCAGTCCCCTGGTTTAACGGATATCATGTTAAGACACTCTTCAACAGTTCCGGCAATCAGCGACTCTCGAAGTAGTTCAGCAGTCACATGTGGTTTCAATCCCGCGCAGATCTGACTCTCTGGCTGAGCTTCGAAAATCACCCACGCTTCGGTCTTGCCGTTTTCGCTGGCGTTGTATTGTCGGGCCCGACAATTGTCGGGATGAACTTGCAGGGAGAGCCAGTCGTTCGCATCAAGAAATTTAATCAGGAGCGGGAACTGCGTTGCCCCGGCCTGTCGGCCCAGCAATTCCGATGAATAATTCCTGATCAGAGATGACAGCGTCCGGCCGGTCAATGGTCCAATGGCAACACGGCTTTCCCCATCAGTGTGGTCAGCGATCTCCCAACTTTCGGCATAGTCAGTGCCATCAAGAATTGGCTTCTGAAGCAACGATCCCAATCGACGTCCGCCCCAGCGAATGCGTTTCAGAATGGGCTCAAAAATGAGAGGCGGAAGCATAATGAAAACTATTTGAAGGAAAAGATGTCGGCCGTAGGTAAGTCTGCGATCGACTTCAACCCAAAGAGTTTCAGAAACCTCCCCGTGGTCACGTACGAAACATCGCTCCGGCGTGTCCCAGTGCGTTGAAGTTCGACCAGTTGCAGACGGAGCAACTGCCGAATCAAGGCCATGGCGTTCGGCCGATCGATTGTCTCGACCGTTTCTTTTTCCACGGGCTGATTCCATGCCACAAAGGCCAGAATTTCCAGTACATCCGGAGACAATTTGACGTCTCGCGGCCCCAGACCAAACGTTCGGGTTGAAACATCGCTGTATTCTTCCCTCAGCTCCAGACGGTATCCACCTTCGTTGAGTCGAATTTCGTACGGTCTGTTTTCGCGGGCGTAGGACTGATTAAGAGAATCAACCAGCGAAACGGCAACTCTGTTATCCACATCCTGCCCGATTAACGAAGCCAGCTTTCTGGCAGTCAGTGCGACATCGCCACCGACAAAAATTGCCGCCTCAATCACTTCTCGCGGCGAGACGCGACGGATGCCATCGATCAGAACGGCCTGACTCGTCGCCTCAGACTCCGCCGCGGTCGTCTTCAAATCTTCTGCAAGCTGAGAGCCGATCGACAAACCCTGGGCGACCTGATCTTCGTCACTAAGAGTTGTTGGAACGCTTTCAGCAAAATCAACAAAAACGGAACCCATCTGACGCTCGGCTGCATCCAGCGCTTCGAGAGCTTGTCTGTAGGCCAGCTCTATGTCCTCTACGGCGAAGTCTTCCTCCGGCAAGTCCCCTTCGTGAAGGCCACGACCGTCGAGTTCATCAGAGTCTTCGGATCCGTTCGTCATGTGGCTGTTATTCGAAATTGGCCTTCGAGAATGCCGACATAAGCTTCCCGGCAAATCGCAGCAGTCCTGTCTCCATTGTCAGTTCGCCGCTGACTTCACCATCCACGACTTTGAAGTCAAGAACGATAACGTCGTTGCCATTCTGGCACGAAGCAATCGCGCGAGCTCGACGACGAGCCCATTCGCGTTGAAGTTCGAGTTCTTCGGGCGTCTTACCTGGCGGGTCCTTCTTAGCAATCTCTTCCATTCGCTGAACCCACGGCAGCACTTTGATTTCCACATGCAATGGCGTGGTGGATGACTGCGGTTCCCCAAGGTCTTTAATGGTCTGCTTCAATTCTTCCTTACCGCCAACTCCGGAAGCCAGCCATACATGAGCTGGACCGACGCCGACAAACAGATCCTTTTTCACGCCAAAAAGTTTGTCAACCAGATCGACATAGCCCTCCGCCAGTTGCACTCGGTGAATCGCCACATCTCCCTGTTGATCTACATTCATTTCCACGACATTGCCTTTGCCTGCCTGTGCCAGATCCGGCAATACCACCGACAGCTTGGCCGCTGCTGGACTTGAAAACGAGGCGACAGTCGTAAACTCGCCTTTGCCGTCCGGCACAGATTCAACAAACCCGTTGATCCACCCCGCGTTAATACTTGCACGGATGACATCAAGCACGCCCGCCGTAACCTTATTGGATACCGCCTTCTCGCTGTCCGAACGTTCTTTCGAAACCTTCAGTCGCTCGGCCATGTCCTTTTCAGTCAATGCCAGAAACTCCGTGAAGTTCGCCTGACGCATTGGATCAACCGGGTGATTCAATCGAAATGACAAAGCGGAACCTTTGAACCGGGCAATTCCGGCAAATGCATCTGGCTGAGTTCCAATGTCTGCGATTGCCGCTGCCAGCGTCGACCCGGGAATTCCGTTGGCCGACACCTTCAACGTGGATGTTGGTGCCTCTGGCAACGCTTTGTTCAGCATTAGTATTGCCCCGATTCGGCCAGCCTCGGCCAGGAGTCGTTCGCCTTCATCCATTTGTTGCTTCATTGCCAGTGTTCGCAGTGCGAATTCCGTGGCTGACTCTTCCGGACGCTTTTTGATGGCATCCATACTAAAGCTTCGAACCTCACCAAACGACTCTCGACGGTGCTTCTGTGCTGCAGGGCTCACGTCGCTATTCAGTATTTCAGCGGACATGCTCCCTTCTGGCTTTCCATCAGGAATCTTCACCTTCAGGATGAGTGCTTTGAGAGCGGGCAGGGCCGCCTTGTCGTTCGTCAGGACAAAAACAGCGTATCGAATGTCCGAATGAACTCTCAACCAACCATACTCAGGATCCTGACTAATCTGAAACAGACTGGTCTCTTTGGCATCGCGGCTGATTTCGTAACCCAGTGATTCAAGGTTTTCACGGAACTCCTTGAATAATTGCTGTCCATTGGAAAGCGGCACCCAGATCAACGACGCATTGGGCTTTATTCCCGTCATGGCGCTCACAAAAATCGGGCGAGCATCATCGACTCCAATCGCGAACGTATCGATGTAGCCTTCAATGTTTTCCCATTGCGCTTTCTCAGCGGGAAGCGTCAGATCGATCAGGGCCTTTAAGTCAGCCTTTAAAGAACCGAACCCTGGATGTGAAATTGTGATGCGGGCATCCTGAGGGGTCTGCGCCGCAGTTGTTGAAACCGTAGCGATCGCTGCAGTCAGCAGAACGGCCAGGCGAATTGCAATCTTCATTTTTGCTCACCGATTAGATCGAGTGGAATTTTGAAATGTTCTGCGCTTTCCAGCGTCGGTTGAAACAACATCGACCAGAACCGCGGCAGAACCAGGAATGGCAACAGGCATCGACGCAGCCACCATTCCACAATTTATTATCATAGGACAGGATTACGAAACATTGATCGCTGGAGACGGTCGCTCCGCGGAATACGTTTGTCAGAAGGAATTTTCTGAGAAGGCCGTAGCCCTGTAAATTTCCCAGTATACCGCGCGAGCGATTAGTCTCGCAGACTGTTGATTCTATCTGAACTGGTGAAAACTGGTAAAGGCAGGTTGGCCACTTCATACCCCACTTCCTCACGGGAAACGCTCTTTTTTGAGAAAAAGCATGGGCAGTCTTCCCGTCGTGGACGATTCCCGGTTCTTGCAGACCTGTTCGAATCAGTTCGGAAGCGCCTGATCCGTTTGAAGTTACTCGATGCGATTTGCTAGTCTCCCGTAGAGCTCAGAAACCAATTTTGATCATCAGGACCGCCGTAAGAGATTCGAATGCCGCGTGACTTTCTGAAGGATACGAACGACGCCTACGATGTAGTCGTCATTGGCAGCGGCCTCGCCGGTCTGACGTCCGCTAATATCCTCGCGAGGCAGGGCTATCAAGTACTCCTGCTGGAGCACCATTATCAACTTGGCGGCATGGCAACCTGGTTTAAGCGAGCCGGAGGCCATATTTTTGACATCTCCTTACATGGATTTCCGCATGGAATGATCAAAAGTTGTCGCAAATACTGGACGCCGGAGATTGCAGAATCCATCGTGCCACTCAAAGGGGTTCGTTTTGAAAACCCGCAGTTCTCTCTGAGAACCACATTCACTCGCGAAGACTTCACAAGAATACTCGTCGAGCACTTCGGGATCTCGCTGACCACAGTTCAGCAATTCTTCGACACCGCTCGTGGCATGAATTTTTTCGATGAACAGTCGAAAACAACTCGCGAGTTGTTCGAACAGTTCTTTCCCGGACGTGACGATGTTGTGCGTCTGTTGATGGAACCGATCACCTACGCCAATGGCTCTACACTTGAAGACCCGGCCATTACCTACGGAATCGTGTTCTCCAACTTCATGCAAAAGGGCGTGTATACTTTTGAAGGTGGAACCGACGCTCTGGTATTGAAGATGAAGGCCGAACTGGAACGAAACGGCGTCGATATCCGCATCCGCAGTCTTGTCGAAAAGATAGAGGTCAGTACTGACCGAAAAGTCACGGGGGTTGTCGTCAACGGCAAACGCATCGCCTGCAAGACCATTGTGTCGAACGCCAATATCAAGGCGACGATCCAGAATCTGGTGGGGGAACAGCATTTTGATCAGAAGTTTATCGATGATGCCAGAGCAGTGAGACTTAATAACAGCTCATGCCAGGTCTATATGGCTCTGAAGCCAGGCGAATGCTTTGACTCAGGCTGCGGCGACCTGCTGTTCCATTCTGAACACAGGGGTTTCGATATCGACGCCTTGCTGAGCCGCAACGTCAGCAGCCGCACGTTTAGCTTTTACTATCCTGAAACGCGACCTGGCAGCGACCGTTGGCTGGTGGTTTCATCAACAAACGCCAATTACCGTGACTGGGCAGATTTGCCAGCCGATGAGTACGAAACGTCCAAGAAAAACCTGATTGAATCAACGCTGGACTGTCTTGAAAAGTACGTCCCTGACATTCGAACCAAGCTGGATCATGTCGAAGCGGCAACTCCAAAAACGTTTGAACATTATACGCGGCATCTGGCAGGATCATCGTTTGGAACTAAGTTCGAAGGTCTGCAGGTCAGCCGTGATCTGCCTCAGCAAATCAGCGGACTGTTCCATGCGGGCAGTGTGGGGATCATCATGTCCGGCTGGCTCGGAGCGGTAAACTATGGCGTCATCGTCAGCAACGACGTCGACAAGTTTCTGACTCCTGCTTCAGCAAAGTTGTGATCCGCCGGGAACAAAAATCGACCAGAAATCACCAAAGGCAACGGAGCAATCCGCCAGAGTACATTCTCGTTCGGCAGGCTTAAAACGCTGCCAATTCCTTTCAACTGTTGGAAAATTGATCATGAAGCTCACGAAACTAGTCTGCCTGAGCACAATTCTCACCTGCAGCCTCCCCAGCGCGATTGGAGACGAAGGCATGTGGCTGTTCAACGATTTGCCCATGCAGATGCTGAAAGACCGATACGGCTTTGAACCCTCCAGTGAGTGGGCCGAACATTTAATGAAGTCCAGCGTTCGATTTAACGTCGGCGGTTCAGCGTCGTTCATTTCGAGCACCGGACTTGTTCTGACAAACCATCATGTTGGCTCGGATACTCTGTACAAATTGTCGACTCCCGAACGCAATATTATGGAAGCCGGCTTCCTTGCCAATGCACCCGATCAGGAGTTAAAGGCTCCGGACCTGGAGCTTAACCAACTGGTCAATATCAAGGACGTTACGGATGCCATCAAAGGTTCAGTCACCACCGACATGACAACGGAGCAGGCCGTCGCTGCACGACGAGCCATCACCGCCAAAATTGAAAAAGAAGCTCTTGATCTGACTGGCCTGAAGAGCACCGTGACAACACTCTATGGCGGCGGACGCTACCACTTATATCAATACAAGAAATATACCGACGTCAGACTGGTTTGGGCTCCGGAAACAGCCATTGCATTCTTTGGTGGCGATGCTGACAACTTTGAATATCCCCGATTCTGCCTCGACGCCACAATTTTTCGCGTCTACGAAAATGACAAGCCGGCAAAGATCGAACACTTCCTCAAGTGGTCAGAAAACGGTCCGTTGGAAAACGAAGTGGCGTTTGTCTCCGGCAGTCCCGGTCGAACAAGTCGCATCTTCACAATGGATGCGCTGAAGTATCAGCGCGACCTGAATCTGCCGTACATCATGTCCAGCCTTCGTCGGCAGGAGATTCTTCTGCAGCAATACGGTCTCAGGAGTAAAGAAAACGCTCGCCGGGCTCGCGATGAACTGTTCGGCGTCCAGAACTCGCGTAAGGCTCGCCTGGGCATGCTGGCCGGGTTGCAGGATCCTCAGGTTCTGGCTCACAGGGCCGCCGCAGAAAAAGTACTGGTCAGCGCAGTGAATGCCGATCCCAAACTCAAATCCCTTGCCTCCGCGTGGAAAACAATTTCAGAAACTACTAAAAAACGCGCCGAGCTGCTCGGCAAAGGCGTTGCTGTGAATTGTCAGCTCTATGGAATTGCTTTGGAATTGACACAGATGGCTGAGGAAGATCAGAAGCCCTCTGGTGAACGCCTGCCCGAATTTGCCGACGCTGGACGTGAATCTCTTCTGCAGCAACTCTACTCCGAAGCCCCAATCTATACTGATCTCGAACAGGTTCTTCTGGCAGACTCAATTGCAAAAACGCTCGAGCAGCGGGGCTTTGATGATCCGCTGTGCCAGGAAATTCTGGCAGGGAAAAGCCCGACTGACCGCGCGGCGGAGTTGATCAGCGGTACAAAGCTGCTGAGTGTTGAGATTCGCAAGGCGATTGGCACTGGCGGAATCAAGGCTATCGCAGAAAGCCACGATCCGTTGATCGCTCTGGCAAAGATCATCAATCCGGAAGTTCGCCGAATTCGAACCATTAGCGACCAGTTGGATGAGCAGGACAAGCAGGCCTATGCGAAGATTGCCGAAGCAAAGTTTGCAACCGAAGGAACATCCACCTACCCCGATGCCACCTTCACACTTCGACTGGCCTTCGGACCGGTCAGGGGCTACGAGCAGGACGGCCAGAAGATTCCTGCATGGACTAGTTTTGGCGGCGCCTTTGAACATGAAAAAAGCCACGCAGGCCAGACCGACTATGTTCTACCCGAATCGTGGAAGAAGGCTGAACCGAGCCTCATAAAATCCACACCCTTCAACTTTGTCAGCACCGCTGACATCATTGGCGGAAATTCGGGAAGCCCTGTCGTCAACAAGGCCGGAGAACTGGTGGGACTTATCTTTGATGGCAACATTCAGTCCCTTTCGGGCAACTATATTTACACAGATAAGCAGGCTCGTTCCGTCTCCGTTCATTCCAGCGCGATTCGTGAAGCACTCCAGGTTGTTTACGGTGCTGAAAACATCGTTAAAGAACTTGGCCGATAATTGATTCCCCGATGATCCCAACAGACTCCACGTCCCAACCTGAAGATTCCCCCAATGACACTCGACGAGCTTCAGCAACTGATCGACCGTATGTATTCTCGCAAGGATCAGGCGCGAGGAGTGGAGGGAACTTTTATGTGGCTGATGGAAGAGATTGGCGAACTGGCGGCCGCTCTTCGCGAGTCGCCAAAGGAAGAAATTGCCAAAGAGTTTGCCGACGTTCTTGCGTGGCTGGCTACGATCGCCAACGTCGCCGGTATCAATCTTACCGAAGCAGTTCAATTGAAGTACGGACAGGGCTGCCCGGGGTGCAAGAAAATGGTTTGCGTCTGTGCCGATTCGGAAAAGCCGTAAACCGACAGGCCTTTTTCAAAGCCCTCGTCCAGTAGTTCACCTTCGCAAATCCGTAGCAACACGACTTAAAGGATTGCCCATAGCGCCTCTGCAATGAAGGACGACTAACCACCATGCAATGTCGTCAATGCCGCTGGAGGATCACCACGTCGAAACTCTGATTCGTCCATTCCACGAGGTGAATCTGGCAGTATTCCGGTGAGGCGGACTCAAGGGTCCAGACTGTGCCCGTGAAGTGAATTCTATGGAATTGAACAGTACCACGTCAGGTTTGGCGACAATTCGGCCTGCTCTTTGGTTTTATGGTTTTATCGGCGTTAGGTCGCTGTTCCTCGGCGGTCTAAGTTTAGTTCCGAAACATGAGCCTGAAGCCAACGTGAACCCTTGACCATGCTTTCGGTTACTTGTAACCTCTCAAGCAGATTCCTGATGCTGAGATAAGTCATGCAACGGGGATTCCTGTCTTTTTCTTTTCTTAGTACTTTGGAGCGAAATTTATGAGAAGTCTGCGTCATCGAGTGAATCAAGGTTTTACCTTGATCGAACTGCTGGTTGTGATTGCGATTATTGCGATTTTGATTGCCCTGTTGCTACCCGCTGTGCAGCAAGCCCGCGAGGCAGCTCGCCGCACCCAATGTAAGAACAATTTGAAGCAAATTGGGCTTGCATTGCACAACTACCATGATGTGCACAACAACTTCCCAATGGCTCGCGTTCGAAGCTATCCGGGGGCTCCAGATTCGTGGGAAACGAGCAACATCGCCTGGGGCGCTCGAATTCTGCCACAGATCGAACAGAACAATATTTTTACTGCGACCGACTTCAGTATCTGGAGCACTGGTGGGTCTGCACCAGTCGGAGCCAACGATCCAATACGACGGAATATTTTGCCGGCCTACCTATGCCCATCTGAGCCGGGCTTGGGAGGCGTCAACTGGACCGCTCCAAACGGCACAAAAGTGACAGGATCTCCCGCCAGCACCGCCTATGGCCACACCAACTATGCTGGGAATCAAGGTAGTGACAGTCGCCTCAGGAATCACACAGCACCATTGGGTCGCGGACTTTTCGCTGAGAATCAAACGATGAAAATGAGAGACCTCACAGATGGAACATCCAATACTTTGGCAGTCAGTGAAATCATCATTGGGTTTCCACATTTGCAGGTGAATGCAACGGAAACCGGATCAGCCGACACGAATGGCGTTTGTCCAACGACCGGCACCCGGTCCACATCCACAACAAGGGCACGGGGGAATGCATGGTTTTGGGGTTACTTCCCCGCGAGCATCGTTTTCACAACAAACATGACGCCAAACTCGAAGCTTTGGGATTGCGGTGACAATACTGGCAACTCCATGTTTGGGGCTCGCAGCATGCACACAGGCGGCGTTCAGGCAGTACTTTGTGACGGAGCGGTGAAGTTTGTCAGTGAGAATCTGGATATCAGCATCTGGCGAAATCTCGGTGACCGTGCCGATGGCAATACAATCGGGGAGTTTTAATCATTCTTGCGTAGGAATGTATTTAGCTGCTCGCCAGCCAGGTATCTCGTGAACACAGAAGTTTGCGGCCTTGGTCGCGGCGATCATAAAGTACCTGATCTATGTCGATGGCAGGGGTTGCCGGGTGAAGCCCGCAACCCCTGTCCCATTTGGTTGATAGCGATTTGTTGAAACTTGTGTCAATGTTCAAAACTTCGGGAACAGCAAAGATGAAGTCGTTTAGTATTCTGCTCATGTTTTTCCTGGTGCTCGCTGGATGCGGCGGAAGTCACGAAGCCGGTGTTGCAGACGGTGTTGAACCTCCACCGGAGACTCCAACCCCGGAGTTTGAGAAAGGTGAGCGACAACAGAGCATCCCCGTGAGAGAGTAGAGATCGTTTTTCAATCGCCTTTGGATAGCCGTATTCGAAAGAATCTCCGGGGGAAGTTCTGGACTCCTCCAACTCCCGTTTCCAGTGTCGGAGCCTGTGCTATCAAAGCGAAGAACTATCGATCCATTGTCACATCAGCGACAGTTAAGCCGGACGCGAAGCAACTCTGCGGGATTGCTCGTCCGGCTTTTTTGCTTTCTGACCAAAGGTGAGGCAGAATGAGTTTTTCGCGATGCCTCGGTGTTGCCATTTTAATTGGAATTATCACGACATTCTTCCCTGTCAGGTCTGAGCATTTATGGCTCGATATTGCACAGGGAAGGACTACTTGCAGCAGCATTGCAAAAGGAAAATTGATCGACCATAGACATTGCGTCGAGAGTAATGGCCTTGGAACTATCCCCACGTTTGTGGCCTATTCGATGGCGTCAGGTTCGGGGTTGATGACCTTGAAGTTTTCGCTGGCAATCGGATGTGGACTCGCATTGTTAAAGTCCGCTGCGAAACCCCACTCCGGTCATTTCTTGATTATTCTCCTGATGCTAATGTGCCTTCGCGATGCGTGGGATGTGTCTTCCCTGGCAATTGAGATTCCCTGCGTGCTGATGATACGTCACATCCTGAATCGCTGGTCGGTCAAGACGAAATGGATTGACATCGTTACCCTGGCATTCGTGTGCATTCTGTGGGCGAACACAGGCGATCGAGTGCTTTTGGGACTTTCCCTGCTCGTCATTCACATCATCCCGCTGCTACATGACCCTTCAACACGCACGTCTGCGCTGGCAGCGGCCTGTATCACACCTGCAGCGATCTGCCTGAATCCCCGGGGCAGCATGATCTATTGGGATTCTTTCTACCTGACTTGGCCGAAGCTTTTTGCAACTGAATTGACCCTAAACGCGGCTGGCTGGAATTCATTCAGATCGGTCATGCTCGATTCCACTGGGATTGCGTTCACGATCATTGTGCTCATCGCCGCTGGTCACTTCTGCCTTGCTAAATCTGCAGCCAGAGATGCCTGCTGTTTCATGCTGGTCACGGTATCAGCCTTCATGACGACAACAAATATGCCGGTCGCTGCAGCCTGGATTACCGGCACGCTTTTGTATTCGTCGAGAGTCAGGAATTCCGGACGAACGACAGCTGAGTCCGCCAGTGCGAAGATCGCCAGAACCGACGGTCCGATTCCTGCACTTGGTTTACCGAACAGACTGATGCCAATTCTCCTGTCGGCATGCACTTTGTTTGCCCTTCATGCTGGCACCGGTTTCTGGCCTGGTAACGCCCAGCGTTTTGGCTGGGGTGTTCATCCGCGGCTCGAAATTCGTCTCTGCGAACTGGCCATAAAGGGCGTCACCATTGACGGCCCCGTCTGGTGCAGCAGCATTCGAGCTGCCGGGATGATCGCATGGCTGCGACCTGACCAGTCAGCGGGTCCGACTGATTTCCTTCGTCAGGCTTTTCTGGACGGCAAGCTGCAAGAGTGGTTTCTATTGCGACAAGACATTGCAAACGGTCGCCAGGCCTGGCATAGGCGTGATGATGGCAGTTCAGGAGGCTGGTGGATTCCCATCATGGGAACGAACACCCGTCTTTTGATGATCGATACCCTTGATCTTGGCCTGATCCGGTCGTTGGAGCCTACCCTCTGGAAGCCACTTTCTCTGGATTCCCCTGTCATCCCGTTTGCCATCGCGGGAGAGACCAGTGCAAACAATCGAATTGTCGCAGTTCTTGGCGAACGAGACTTTCTCGAATCCGGCCCATGGACTTACACGCCCCCAAGTCCATCCGGCGACGACCTTTATTGGGACCTCGCTGGCCAACTGACCGAACGAATCGACAGATCGCTTGTCCTGCAGCAAGCTCAAGTACTGCATGCAATGCATCTGCCTGCTGCTTCCCTACGCATCCTGAACCCCGTGCTTGGGCAATCAGTTCGGGGTGATTCCCTCTTGATGGAGTTTGCTCGCTGTCAGTTTCAGTTGGCTCACAATGAGCAATTGCTGATGGGAAAGCCGAGTCTTTGGAGGCAAATTGTCTGCAGGAATATCGATCAACCAGCGGAGGTTGTGTCTCCCGACTGGCTAGCCGATCCTACAGCAACGCGTGTTGCGATGGCTCGTGAACTGCAGACAGCAGCGTCTCTCTACATCGAAGGACAATTGCAAGCTGCCATCGATGTTCTTGGCAACGAAGGTCCGGAACGCCAATATGCCCGTGCGTGGTTATTACTTGAATCCGGCAAGCCGGTAGAATGTCGCGAGGTCTTGCTTCATAATATTGCCACGTACCCAGAAAACCCTCTTACGGTGGCCAGCCACGATGTTCTCTCCCTTTTGCCACAATAGAGCCTGGGGCAATGGCCTTCTCATTCTGAGTGCAATGGCCCTGATTCTGGCTACGCTGTTTAGTCGAAAGCAGGATAATTCGTACTCGCAGCCAATGGTTTTCTCAGCCGATCGTCCTCTGCCCACCCAATCCTGTGCGACCTGTCATGAGAAGGAAACAATCGCGTTTGAATCGTCGCCACATAACAGAACTTTGCGAACACCTCGGACCCTGGACGGCCTTGAGAGATTGAATGTGTCGTCAGTTAAAATTGGTAACCATGAGTCTTCGTGGATCGTGGACCAGACCAACAGGACATTGTTGGTGCAATCCGATGGCTGGCCCCAGCGGCTTCAGGTGGATTGGCTGTTCGGGTCCGGATCTCATGCGATCACGCCCGTCTCCCTGCTATCCGACGTCGAAGGACGAACCGAGCTCCTTGAACACCATGCGTCGTGGTATCCCAACATTGGAATCGCCGCGACGCTGGGAATAAGTAATGCCAACCCCACAGGCTCAGGAATCAGGGCCATTGGTCAATTGCTGAACCATGAAAAGGCACTCGAGTGTTTCGGTTGTCACTCAACACATCTGTCTGTTATCGACGGACAGTTGGATGATGCCGGAGTTGTGCCAGGAGTTCAATGTGCGCGCTGCCACACTCAGACGCATGAGCATGTCTGGGCTATGGAGAACGGTCAGTCAACAACCTTCGTGGATGACTGGAAAAAGCAGACTCCCCTGCAATCAATTAATCGCTGCGGGGAGTGTCATCGTCGGGCCGACCAGATGACGGATGACGAGCTGACTCCGGCCAATCGGCTTTTGGTCCGATTTGCTCCCGTCGGAATGTCGCAAAGCGCCTGTTTCCAGAGGCAGGAGGATGTCGCAGAATTCGCCACGGGCAAAATGCAATTCAATTGCACAACCTGCCACGATCCGCATCTGTCGGCCCTGCGAGACGCCGGCTCTTACGTTAAGCAATGCCTGCGATGCCATGGACCTGATCCCGGTATGGCACTCGAATGCAAATCACAGCCAATCACGAGTCAGTGCCTTTCCTGCCATATGCCACCCGTCAAGGTCCAGGATCATCTGAGCTTTACGAACCATTGGATCGGTGTCCACGATACAACTGACGACTAAGTACATACAGCAATTCGTTCCGGGATGTTCAGGAAATTCACAGATCATGCGTCCGGTGAGAAACGTCTTTGATTGCCACATTTGACGCACCGATAGCCCTGCGGCGGCGGGGCCTTAAGAGAATGTCGTTTTGTTTTCGTGTTCGCTGCAATGCGAGCTGAATCCCGGGCGTTTCCGAATTCTGCCACCAGTCACTTCTGACCGTACGAATGATCAACATGAGCAATGCGGCTCATGGACGTTTTGTTTGCAGAATGCGTGACTCGCAAGAAGGAAAATCCCATGAAACTGCGACATCAGTTTTTGTCCACCCGCATGCAAGTCTGTCAACATAAGCTGTGTTTTCTTAGTTATGGTTGCACACCGAATGATTGTTCCGTATTGTCACGACGGTTGGAAAATGTCAAAGACGGATGATTTGACATCAACCCGTCCTCGAAGCGGTTGTGAAGAAGCCGGTCTCTGCTCATTGGCAGTCAGAAGGGCTCATGACACTTTTTCGACGTAGAAACATGAGGGCTTACTAAGCACGCCTGCATTTCGATCTCATCATCCGCCCCCAACCCTGTCCTGCATTTTGGCATCCATGACTGCCCCAGCCTCTTCTACAACTTATTCGGCCGGCGCACACATCAACGCTCTGACGCCATTTGACTTTCATCAGCGAACGCGGCTTATCTTCGGCCGCGGAACGTTTGAGCAGTTGGGGATTCTGGCGAGTGAGCTCGCTGCGAAACGCGTGCTTCTCGTAACCGATACAGGACTTCGGAAAGTCGGGCATTGCGACCGCGCGGTTTCCATCCTTGCCGCAGCCGGAATTCAGTGCGTGGTCTTTGATCAGGTCACGGAGAATCCGACCTCAGATGATGTTGACCGATGTGTGGCTTTTGCCAGACCAGCCGCTGTGGACATGATCATTGGGCTTGGTGGTGGCAGCTGTATTGATTGCGCGAGAGGCGCCAACTTCCTCCTGACTAATGGCGGCCAGATGCATGCGTATCGTGGTGTAGGGAAAGCTGCACTTCCGATGCTTCCAATGATTGGCGTTCCGACGACATCAGGCACTGGCAGCGAGGCACAGTCGTTTGCCGTAATTGCGGATGCAGCCACACACATGAAAATGGCTTGTGGTGATGTGAAAGCAGCTTGCAGAATCGCAGTGCTCGATCCAGAGCTGACTGTCACCATGCCTCGAGCCGTGACTGCAGCCACGGGCATAGATGCCATGACTCATGCCATTGAAAGTTATGTCACAACGAAACGTAACACCGTTTCCCGGATGTTTGCTCGACAGGCCTGGGAGTTGTTATCGGAGGCATTTCCCATTGTCCTTCGTGACCCTTGCAATGTGGACGCCCGCGGACGAATGCAACTGGGTGCGTTTCTTGCCGGGGCAGCGATTGAGAACAGCATGCTGGGAGCAGCCCATGCGGCCGCTAATCCAATGACGGCACGATTCGGCACGACTCATGGGGTTGCCGTTGGACTCATGATGCCACATGTCATTCGCTGGAATTCCGATGTCGCGGGCTTAAGTTATCAGGAATTGGTAAAAACAGCCGGCTGGGCTGATTCAGACACGTCCCCGGAAACAGCCGCAAATCAACTCGCTGAAGGATTCACCGAACTCCTTCGAATTGCCGATATGCCGGTTTCTGTCACACAGGCCATTGATCAGCCTGCCGACGAAAAAGTTCTGCAGCATTTGGCAGAAGAAGCCGTTCAGCAGTGGACAGGAACATTCAACCCGCAAAAAATGGATCTGACGGCGTTCATCGAGTTGTACAGAAATGCACTCTGAGTTCTTATTTCAACGGTTGAAGATCAAGCCACACGACCTTGATGCCTATGAACCTATTCACCCGTGACGAAATTGCAGGGATCAACGTCAATGACTCCAAATCGCATGCACAATCCCTCTCGTCGCTCAATGCTGCAGCAGATGATGTTGGGAACCGCTGCCATCTCCGGCATTCCCGGCGTCTGTAATTTGGCGAACGCATCAACAAACGAAGCATCACCAACCGCAACAAGCTGGGCATCTTTCCGGGCAACGCCCGATCAGCGAGGAGTGTCGAAGAGCCAGCTATCGGTAAGGCCGGAACTGAAATGGGAATTTTCTTCCGCAGATGGCTGGGTCGCAGGAGTTGCGATTGTGGGCCACCATGTCTACGCCCCGGCACTTGCTGGATATCTTCATTGTCTGAATCTGAATACGGGTGAGGAAGTCTGGAAGTATCGATCGATTGAGGATCCGGACCCGAAAAAATTTGCTGCCGGATTCAAAGCGGCTCCGTTTGTCACAGAGACCGCCATCTATCTGGGTGATGAAGATGGAGTTCTCCATGCCATTGATCGCGGCACAGGAAAGAGACTCTGGATCTTTGCCACTGATGCAGAGATTGCAGGCTGCGTCGCCATGTTCGGCAACAATCTGCTGCTGGCCTCGCACGATAGCTACCTTTACTGCGTAACGACAGAAGGAAAGGAAGTCTGGAAGTTTCAGACCAACGACCGTATCAATTGTTCGCCTGGCATTGCCGACACCTATACTTTTCTGGCCGGGTGCGATGAGCACTTACGGGTTATCGATCTGAACACCGGAAAAGAATTCCGCGACATGCCGCTGGAGTCATTTCTGATCGCTTCGCCGGCGGTCGTGGGAGATCTCCTGTACGTAGGAACTCATACAGGTCTTGTTGTTTGCGTTAACTGGCGCAAGGGTGAATTTGTATGGAAGTATGAAGGGCCTCGCAAGATGCCGTTCCATGCGTCAGCGGCTGTGACCGACGACCTCGTCATTGTCGGGGGCCACGACAAACACGTTCACGCTATTGATCGGACAACCGGCCAGGCGAAGTGGACTTTTGCCACACGAGCGCGAATCGAGTGCTCCGGAGCGGTCGTGGATCGCCGCTTTTTTGTCGGTTCCGGCGACGGAACCCTCTATGGTCTGTCACTCGACTCCGGACAGGAAGTCTGGAAATACAACGGCGGCCGTGGCATCAGCGCAGGAGTGGCAATCGGCGAAGGACATTTGATTGTCGGCGAGGATGAACAAAATGGCCGACTGTTATGCTTCCGTTGAATTGCGATGTGCTGAGTACCAGTTTCCGACCGTCAGCACAGATGCAACGTCGCTCGTATGACAAAGAAAAACGGCGAGCTGAACAAGCCTCAGGCGGGCACAAATCCCAGTTTATACAGGGACGGTTTCCGGCGTTCGAAGAAATTGGAAACAAACTGTTTCGCACTCACTTCTTTGGTGAATTGACTTTTGTATAGT
Source organism: Planctomycetota bacterium (assembly GCA_031424595.1). Classification (GTDB taxonomy): domain Bacteria; phylum Planctomycetota; class Planctomycetia; order Planctomycetales; family Planctomycetaceae; genus SXXK01. Next base: position 7,486 of record JANPHT010000290.1, on the reverse strand, counting down.
AAAAGTCAACGGACGGCGGAAACATGTGTTTGTTCGATATTTGTGCAGGTTTTCTTCATTCAGGGAGTCGGAGCCTTGTCCGCGATAAAACAAGCGTTCTGGTGTACCCATCGCGATGGATACTCCGTCGTTGCTTTCCCCGCCGAATTGTCCAGTGCTGACATGTCGGATATTCGCGACGCCGGGGTCAAAGTGCAGGAGCACTTGGCACAAAAGAAATGCCTGGCTTGTGTCGTTGATCTGTCGGCGCTCAGCTATATCGGCAGTTCCATGGTTGCTCTGATCGTCAAAATCTGGAAACTGGTCAAAGCCCAGGGTGGTCGTGTGGTTGTTGTCGCACCAGGGGCCAATATTCGGGATGTTCTTAAGATTGCCGGGCTCACAAAGGTCTGGACTATCGTCGATACATTTGAAGCGGCTGTTCATTCGCTTGGCTGTTCAATAGAAGCCAAAGTCGAAAAGCGCGAACGGCGACTCTTAACATTCGTTGGCCCTATAGCATTGATTGGTGCTTCCGTTGCCATCGCCGCAGTGGTGGCACCCGACAAAGTTCGCCTCGGCAAGCCTCAAGAGTGGATGATCCACACGCTGGGCGGGCTTTCTCTGCTTGCTTCCGTTGTCTGTGTTTTTCGAGACAGTGGATGGCGACGGATATTCTCTTTTGTCGGTCTGCTTTTGAGCGTTAGTCTGGCTGGGTTCTGGCTTTGGCACAAAGAGTTTCGCAGCCCGCCTGAAGTGCCCGTGGCATTGCCTTCCGAGGAAACAGTTGTCGAGCCTCCAACAGCTGAATTGCAGGCAGCGGAAGCAAACTCATCTGAGACGCCTGAATCCACAGTACCAACAGAGTCTTCGGTGCCCACAGACGTGTCAGCAGGAGCGACCTCTCCATTACCATCGGCTGCACTTCAGTCAACAGATTCTTCGCCTGATCCTGATCAGCCTGCCGCAGAAAACCCTCCCGTGCCGAATTCCGTGGAGAGTACCGGTGAACCTCCAACTCCACAGTCAACGGACCAGTCGCAATAGTGCCCGTTCCGTTCTCCTTAAATCGCTTGCTGCAATTTCCTGCTGCTGACCCCTGAGTTGCCGCGAATCCATTTCAAACAATTTGAATTTCAGTTTCCGGAAGAGGTGTCCCGCACATGTCTGAAACCTCCACCGACATTCGCCACGAAGGCCTGCGAGAAGAGCTTTCAGAATTGCTGGATGTGATCGGCCCGGGTCCTCTCAGCGACGTAATGCTGGAGCGAGCTTTTGAGTGCCGCGCAACTGACATTCACCTTGAACCCACTGCGAATGGCCTGCGAATTCGTTTTCGCGTGGATGGATTGCTGCAGGATGTCGTGAGACTTCCGCAGTCCGCCGTCCTGCCAATGCTGTCCCGACTTAAGCTGTTGGCAGGGATGGATATCACCGAACGCCGACTCGCTCAGGACGGTCACATTTCCTGTGCCGCTCTTAAGCAGGCGCGGGATGTTCGTGTTGGCAGTGGACCAACGATTCATGGTGAGCGACTTGTGTTGCGACTGATGCCGGACGCCAGGAGCTTTACACGACTCGAAGAATTGGGACTGGAACCTGACCAGGTGAATTCGGTTCGTCGGACCCTGTCGGCCCCTCATGGACTGATTCTGATTGTTGGCCCAGTGGGCTCTGGAAAATCCACGACGGTGTATTCGCTGCTGCGAGAATTGGCAGACCCCCACAAGAGCATTGTGACAATTGAAGATCCGGTCGAACGGCGAATGCAGGATGTGAGTCAGATTCAGGTTGATCCAAAGATTGATTTTCATTTTGTGGACGCAGTTCGATGCGTGCTCCGGCAGGATCCCGATATCATGATGATCGGTGAAATTCGTGATGCCGAGACCGCTCAGATTGCCTGTCGAAGCGCTTTGACCGGAGTGCTGGTGCTTAGCACGCTGCATGCCAACGACACGACATCCGCGATCGACGTGCTGGAGAATTTCGGCGTGCCGCGCATGGTCATTGCCGACTGTCTGCGAGGAATCGTTTCGCAGCGATTGCTTCTCAAGGTTTGTGAACAGCATCAGGAAACCTACCATCCCGATTCCGCGGCCTGTGCCATGCTGGGACTGGATCCTCACCGAGCTGACGCGATCAATCTGGTTCGAGGAATTCCACACGACGCGAACTTCCATACGGGCTATGCGGGCCGTACAGGGGCGTTTGAAATACTGACAGTAACCCGCGAACTTCGAAATTCTATTTTGAGTGGAGCCTCAGCAACCCGACTCATGGAGCAGGCCCGCGCTGATGGAATGGGTACGTTGTCTGCCGCCGTCCGCGCCAAAGTTCTTGCGGGAGTGACTTCGCTGGACCAATGGCACAACGCAGATCTCGCGATGGAATCCTGATCCTGCCACAGAGAGCAATCGGTGGATTGCGTAGACATTACCTTCCCCGAAACTTGCGAGACGAATCTGCCTTCGATCGTTGTTTCATCTGGTCAGCTTGTCAGACTGTACGATACCGGAGATGCAGAAATGAAACTTTGGCTCTGTTGGCTCGTGGCGTTAATGGGGAACCAGGCTTTCGCGGAAGACTGGCCGCAGTTTCGTGGACCAAACTGTTCGGGAGTTTCGGCTTCACAATTGCCACTGCCCACTAAATTTTCGTCTACCGATCATGTGCAGTGGGCGAAAACTCTGGGTGATGGGATTGGATGCCCGGTTATTGCCGCCGGGCGAGTGTTTACTTCGGCCATGGTCGATGAGAAGACTGTTGGGCTCTACGCATTTGACGCCGCGTCCGGTGAACAAATCTGGATGCGATCATGGCCGGTGGGCAATGTCGATGAAATTCATCTGACAAATAGTCATGCGTATTCCACTCCAGCGGCTGACGCGGAACGAGTTTACTTCTATTTCACAACGCTTGGGGTGGTCAGTGTCGACGCAACAACAGGAGCAGACGTCTGGCAACAGTCGCTTCCGGCTCCCTATTTCGTCTTCAAATGGGGTGCTGGAATGTCGCCGGTACTCTACAAGGATCTGGTACTTTTCGCTCAGGATGATGATCTGCATCCGGCGTTGTATGCGTTTGACTCGAAAACCGGTGATCTTCGCTGGAAAGACGACCGGAATGATATGGCGGTGAATTATTCTCATCCTGTAATTTGTTCCACCGATTATGGAGATGAAATCGTTGTCGCAGGAACGGGATTGTTGATTGGATACTCTCCTCAATCCGGCGAACGACTGTGGTACGCAAAAACCCTCTTGCGAAACATCAAAACAACTCCCGTGAGTCACGACGGAATTGTCTACATTTCACTGCAGAGTAAAGGCATTGCCAGCCAGTGGCTGTCTTCCATCGATCAGGCAGAAACTGGAAACAGTGACAACAAAATCACACGCGATGAAGTACAGGCGTTTTTTGGACAGCGTCCCGTTCCGGAAGCCTTCTACCAGAAAACGTTTGATCGAGGTGATATCGATAAGGACGACGATCTGGAAGGCGAAGAACTGGACATCGCGTTCCTGGCTCCCAACAATCGGGCCGGTGCCGCCTTTAATTCGGAAACGCCAGCTGATGAATACATCCTCGCAGTCAGGGGAGGGGGACGAGGCGATGTGACGACGACACATCTGCTGTGGAAGCATCAAACCAAACACACCGATCATATTGTGTCGCCACTGGTCGTCAACAGTCGTATGTTTTTGGTTAAGGAAGGTGGGATCGCTACCTGTTTTGAAACTTCAGAAGGAAAGCCGCTCTACGGGCCGGTTCGCATCAACAATGCGGGCAACTATTTCGCGTCGCCGGTCTATGGCGATGGCAAGATCTTTATCGCCAGCGAAAATGGAATCATTGTCGTCCTGCAGGACGGCCCACAGTTCAAGGTACTGGCAACGAACGATATGGGTGATCCCATTCTTGGATCACCTGCCATCGCTGATGGAGCATTGTTTATTCGCACCAGAAAGCGAATGCTTCGAATTCAATAACTGACTCTCGGTTGATTGTGTCACCGCAGACGCCAGGATTCCTACGCCCGACTAACAATCTTCTTCATCACCGCTTCTTGAAAACAGATGACCCTTTGCTGATCCGGACTTTCGGAACAGGCAGCCATTCCATCTAAGAGAAAACCGCCCCCTCATGAGAAAAAGCAAGACGCTGGCCAGAATTCGCAACCACGAACCCGTGCGGATGTGTTGCCTTGGACACTACATTCCTGCCTTTATCAAGCAGGCCGCATACTTCGGCTTTGACTGCATTTGGCTCGACCTGGAGCATCGCAGTATGCCCGACCGCGACGTCCAGAATCTACTGACACATTCTCACCTGCATGACATTGACATCATGCTTCGTCCTCCAACACTGGAGAAAACTCGGCTATACCGATATCTCGAAGACGGCGCTGCCGGCCTGATGATCCCGCATGTGAATACTGCTGAAAAAGCTCGTATGCTGGTCGATGCCACGAAGTTTCCTCCGATCGGTGACCGAGGTCTGGACGGAGCAGGGTTGGACGCGAGCTACATGGTTGAAGGCGCAGATGTCTTCACTGCAGACGCCAATCGCGAGACGTTCCTTGTCGTCCAGATCGAAACACTGGAGTCGGTTGAAAACATTGAGGAGATCGCTGCCGTTCCAGGCATTGACGGCGTCTTTATAGGCCCTGGCGATCTTGGCCTTCGACTGAAGCATCAGAAAGGCCATGTGATGATGGAATCCTGCTTCGAAAGAGTTGCCGCTGCGTGCAAGAAGAATGGCATTGCGTGGGGCGCTCCGGCAATGACACCTGAGAACTTGAAGCAACGACATCAACAGGGCGGACAGCTCATGAATCACGGCGGCGAATTCAGCGCGATCATGAGGATGCTGCAGGAATGCTCCGCAGCATTTGACGCCGCAAAATAGAAGCCGGAGCCTGAGCATGACAGGGGGCGCAGGTCACCGCCGCACCAGATTCCTGAAATCTTACTTCTGTTGGCCAGCCGCACATTTGGCCGCTCTTTTCCCGAGTGCTACCCGGAAACACGCCCATGAAACTCCAGAACAAGATCGCCCTTGTCACCGGCGCCGGTCGAGGAATTGGGAAGGGATGCGCTCGCCAACTCGCAATGAACGGTGCGGATCTGATCATCAATGATCGCCCCGGGGGTGAGGATCTGGAGGCCACCGCGATTGAGATTCGGGCACTGGGACGCTCGTGTCATGTCATCGAATCGGATGTTTTCACCCGCTCGGGTTGCGAACTCCTGCTCGACTTCGCGCTCAAGGCTGCTGGCCGAGTTGACGTATTCATCAGCAATCCGGCCTACAGTCGACGATGCGCATTTCTGGACTACGCCGCCGAAGAATTTGAACGCACAATTCAGGGCACATTGACCAGTGGCTTCCACATGAGCCAGCTGGTAAGTCGACATATGGTCGCTCGAGGAGGAGGAGGAAAAATTGTATTTATCTCAAGCGTGCAGGCGGAAATGCCCCTCAGTCTTTGCGTCGCTTATGGTGCGGCAAAAGCGGGATTGAACCACATGATGCGATCCATTGCCGTGGAGCTCTGTGTGCATCGGATCAACGTTAACGCCATTGAACCAGGCTGGATTGACACTCCGGGTGAACACATTACCTATTCCGAAGAAACGATCGCCGAAGAAAGCAAAAACCTTCCCTGGGGACGCCTGGGCTTGCCTGAGGATATCGGACGTGCGGCTGTCTTCCTGTCTTCTGACGACGCCGATTACATCACGGGGTCCGTCCTGCCCGTTGACGGATGCTTCCGATTCAAGGATTGTCGAGCCGAAATGGCCCTGCCGCTAAAAGTTCAGACATGAGTCTCCAGCTCAACTCCATCACGTTTCAAACTGAATCCACCCGACCTCATTTATTGATTACCGGCGGAGTCCATGGCGACGAATTCGAACCGATTGCCGCATTACGACAGCTGATCGACCGCTTCCGATCTCAACACGAATCAGTGTCCAGCCTGGTGGGAAAACTCACTCTTGTCCCCATAGCGAATGAGTCCGCATTTCTGCGCGGCCATCGCTTTGCTGACGACGGTCAAGATCTGGCTCGCACGTGCCCTGGCTCTTCCAGCGGAAGCATCACGGAGCAAACAGCATTTGCCCTCAGCAATCTGATTCGAACTGCGGACTACTATATTGACCTGCATACAGGCGGAACAGAACTGTCTGTGTTTCCCTTGTCAGGCTACATGATGCATGGGGATTCCAGAGTACTGAATGAACAACGCCGAATGGCTCGTGCATTCAATTTGCCGATTATCTGGGGAACAGCCGCCAACTTGAACGGCAGATCGCTGTCCGTCGCACGGGATGCCGGGATTCCGGCAATCTATTGTGAGTATCTGGGCTCCGCGACCTGCAGCAGGAAAGGCGTAGAGGCCTATCTGGAGGGCTGCCTCAATGTGATGACGGAGCTCGGCATGTTATCGCGAAAGAAACCGGAAAATCGCATTCAGCATGTCATCGAGAATCCCTCCCCCAACTCCGGACATATGCAGATCTGTAATCCCGCTCCGTGCAGCGGTTATTTCCAGACGTCGCTCCAGCTGGGAGATCCCATTCAGGCTGGCGAGCTGATTGGCAAAGTATTCCCACTTGACCATGGCGAACCGCAACCCATTTATGCAACCCAATCGGGAATTGTTCTTGTGCTGAGAACATTCCCAAGGGTGCTTCAAAACGAATCAGTCGGTGTCGTCCTTGAACTAACAAAGTGATGGTCAGTAATACAAACCACCAAACAGTCTTGCTCCAGCATAGTACTTGAATGCTCGCAACCGACATAAGAATGGATGTCGCGAGTTATTGCACGCTCGATTCATGCTGCCGTAAAACTCTCGATCGCATTGCGCCCGGGAGCGACCAGAGGCAAGGCAGGCATCATGTGTCGCACAGGACGGACGAAAATCTACGCCAAATCCTTCCTGAGGCAGCCAGCGATTTCCGCCGAACGAATTGCCGGAACCGCACGGACGCCACGCCGGGCAACCACCGGGACTTCCCGCGTAAACTTCAGAGTTACCTGCGAGTAAAACGACGAAAGTGATCAGGAATAAAACGCGAGCATTCTTCATTTTTGAAACCGTGAATTCTGGTTGGATAACTGGCATCCTGCCCAAGAGTGAGTTGACGGTCTCCGATCCCTATCAATTTGGAAACTACCAGGGAACACGCTGGAAGTCCAGGCAGTCTGGAAGGGCAATGTTTTGTCCGAGGCCCCTACGGACATCTTGATTTAGCGACTATGGAAACTGATCTCCAGAAAACAGCCACATTGATCAGGATTTCGGACTCCAAATCCTGAGAAACAGCGGCTAAGTTCGGAAGCGTTTGCAGTATGATTCAGAAGTTTGACCAATGCCGGTGAACTCCAGCGTTTTAAGGGTTCAACGACAAATGAAGTGCGCGGCCTAATTGGCTGATGGTCATTGAGTTTACAAAGTGTGGTCAAGTCGGTCTGATGAGCAGTGTCTAAATCTGAC
>JANPHT010000289.1:0-1709 GCA_031424595.1 Planctomycetota bacterium | reverse complement strand
TCGTTCGGGGGCCTCGCGGCCTATTATCAGGGCGACGGAAAGAAGGATGCCAAGGGACAACTCAGGCAGCGATATGCAGGCCAGTTCAAGCGACTGAGGGAGCGGATAGCGGAGTCAGAAAAGAATGATAAGCCAGCTCAGGCGAAGGCCTTCCGGGAACAACTCGCAAAGTTAAAGGAACAAGCGAACAAACTTGGGGCCGCTGATGAATCGGAGAACGCCCCTGATTTGACTGCCCTCGATTCCCAATCGACACAGATTGAAAACGTACCTGAGGGATTTAATACGGACGAGATCATCAACATGGCCTATCTCCGGACGTTGAGCCGTTATCCGACCACTGATGAAATGCAGACAGCGGCGACTTATATTAAGGATTCCAGCGATGCTGTTGATGGTATTCGGGGAGTACTTTGGGCATTGCTGAACACTCGTGAGTTCATGGTAAATCACTAAAGGCAGTTGAGGGATTCCCAATACTGTTCTGAACCCGTTTTTAATTAAAGCCAATGGCCCGTAACGCAGGATTATTATTCCTGTTGCTGGCACACCAGATTTTTTAATTCAGGAGTAGAGCTATGGCATTTTTCCGAACTTGTGATGGTGTTGGTCGCCGCGATTTCCTAAAGGCGGGCGTTGTTGGTGGGACGGGGCTATCACTTGCGAGCTACGCTCAGCTGGCTTCAGCAAACCACGTGAATCCCAATGCAAAAGCAAAATCCGCCATCTTTGTAAACCTGAACGGCGGGCCATCTCATATGGACACGTTCGACCTGAAGCCGGATGCTCCGAAAGAGTACCGCGGTGATTTTAGTCCTATCCAGACCTGCCTGCCCGGCGTGATGATCTCCGAGCATCTGCCCCGAACGGCGACCTGCATGGATAAATTCACTCTGCTTCGCGGCGTCACTCATTCTGTGGCTGCTCACGATCTTGGTACCAAGTATGTGAATACCGGAAACCGGCCCCTACCTTCGCTTGAATTTCCTGGCTACGGCGCGGTCGTGACTAAAGAACGCCCGGGGATCCCCGAACTGCCTCCATTCGTGGCAATTCCTAACAGTGCCCAGCGACCCGGATACCTGGGGGTCAAATACGCACCCATGAACACGACAACGACACCGCAAATTGGCACGCCATTTCGCGTCCGGGGGATTTCGATGTCCGGCGGGTTGACGGTAGAAGATGTCGAGAAACGCCGCAACCTTCTTTCCGGACTGGACCGAACATTCAGCGATGTGGAAAAGGACAGCCAGCTTCTTGACGGCATGGATGAATTTGGCAAGCAGGCTCACACGGTGATTACGTCCAGCCAGGCTCGTGATGCTTTCGACATCAGCAAAGAATCGCCGGATTTCACAAAGTCGTTTGGCTCGTCCGGACTTGCTTCAAGCTGCCTCTTAGCCCTGCGACTTGTCGAATCAGGAGTGCGCTTCGTCACTGTGACAAACGGTGGCTGGGACACGCATCGCGACAATTGGACTACTCTGAAGACAAAGCAGTTACCGGCCCTGGACGATGCTTTGTACGGCCTTTTCACAGGACTGGCTGCTCGAGGATTGCTGGACTCCACAATTGTCTATGTCACGGGAGAATTTGGACGCACTCCCAAGATCAACACGGAACGTGTTGGTCGCGACCATTATCCTCGAAACATGTTCATGATCCTCGGGGGGGGTGGTGTGAAGGGTGGCCAGGTGCTGGGCGAG
>JANPHT010000288.1:0-14082 GCA_031424595.1 Planctomycetota bacterium | reverse complement strand
TTCTGACATTTGGGGCAGCGAATTTTCTTTCCTGCGTGCTGATCATCAAGTCGCAACTGCGCCGAACATGATTCACAAGTGACGACGATGGGCATTCAGTACTCCGAGAATGAATATTTCAGGCTGGCCTTCTGGAAGCTGTTCAATCTGACATCGCGCCATTCATTGTCTTGTGCACCAGGAGTCGCCGCGAGTGTATCTTTAGCACAATTTTGGGGCAATTCCTTGCCCATTTTGATGGGCGAGATTCTGAAGCATCCGTTGGCCGTCGGCGACCGGTGGCTTCAAATGGAGATTCTAATGATTCGTTTTTCCTCAATGGCGTGCGGAACTCTTAGTTTGGCTGATTTTGCAGGGGTTTTCTGAAACACGTTTCTGTTGTTAACCGCTGAACTTCGGAGGCGTATGCCCTGGGTTGGAATAGGAATCAATGGGAGAGATTCTCCGTTCGCGTCTTCAGAGCTGAACTGCACCGATAAGCATCTCCGGCTGGAAACTGAACACGGATCGAAGACAGCAAGGCGGTTTGGTACCGGAATTGGCAGGGAATTCAAAATGAACTATGCACCAGTCGGACCTTTCGCAACACTTCGCGGTTGTGCGATCTGATTCAGGAATTGTGCGATCGCGAGAGCCTAACTGATCCATGGAATGGATTAGCGAAACCGTCAGGGACCGGATATGCGACGACTGCTGCAGATTCCAATGCTCATTGCAGCATTGCTTCTCATCGGCGGCATTGGGCTGCATTTGCTGACCGAGCAGCCGTTGCTGGACTGCTTCTATGAGTCGATCATTCTGCTGACGACTGTCGGATGTCGCGAACCAGCGCCGCTGACCGATGGTACAAAACTCTTCATTATGGGTTATCTGACTTGTGGCATTGGCGTTGTCACCTACGGCGCGGTTCAGTTTGGTCATATTCTGATGAACACGGATTTGCAAGCCTTGCTGGAGCGACGAAGAATGGAAAAGGAAATCAGCCAACTCAAAAACCACTTTATCGTCTGTGGCTTCGGACGCATGGGGGCCACCTTGTGCGAGTACCTTGAGACGCGACATCAGCCGTTTGTGGTTGTCGACGAAAACCCGTCGGTCTTCAATGAGGACTTTCGGGCTCGCCGATGGAAGTACATTTGCGGCGACGCCTCCCATGACGAGATTCTGACTCGCGCAGGAGTTTGTACGGCGCGTGGGCTGACCACGGTCCTGCCGACGGATGCCGACAATCTCTACGTCGTTCTTTCCGCTCGACTGCTATGCCCGAAGCTTCAGATCGTGGCGCGAGCCAGTGACGATCGAGCGGCTCAGAAGATGACGCAGGCCGGGGCCACTCGCGTGATGAACCCGCTAAGTTCGGGCGCGATTCGCATGGCTCGATTTATGCTCTCGCCGAGTATCGAAAACTTTGTCGAGGTGGCCGAATCAGAAGGCGTCGACTGGGAAATTGCTGACGTTCAAGTGCCCGCTCATTCCATACTTGTCGGTCTGAAGCTAAGCGAATCCGGTCTACGAGATTCGGGTATCATGCTGCTGGGTGTGCGCAAATCCAACGGTCAGAAAATATTTCCTCCTCCCGGCCATCTGGTGATCGAACCGGGCGACAGTTTGTTTGCCTTTGGGAACTCAGAAGGCGTTGCCAGGCTGACAGCTTTACTGGAAACCACAAAAGAGTGAGTCGTCAGATTGTGAGTGAAAAGAGACGACCGTCGGCTATTGTTGAAGGCTGGTCAACTGACAAATGCCGGACTTGGCCAGTTCAAGCATGGCGTTTAGTGTTTCCTGATCAAACGGAGCTCCTTCGGCCGTGCCTTGAACTTCAATGAATTTACCAGAACCGGTCATTACCACATTCATATCGACATCAGCATTGCTGTCTTCGACGTAATCCAGATCCAGCACCGGGCTGCCATGAACGACGCCCACACTAATGGCGGCGACCGAATCCAGCAGGATTGGCTTTGGGGAATTGATTTGTTTGATGGCTTCGGCCAATGCGATGTAACCGCCTGTGATGCTGGCTGTGCGAGTGCCGCCGTCGGCCTGCAGGACGTCGCAGTCGATTGTGATCGTGTGTTCGCCGAGCGCTTCGAAGTCAACGACAGCACGCAGACTGCGACCGATGAGTCTCTGAATCTCGGTCGTTCGGCCATCCACTTTGCTTCGATCACGTTGTTTGCGAGGAGAGGTACTACTTGGCAACATGTTGTACTCTGCGGTGACCCATCCCAGCACCGGAGCCCCTTCTTGTCGGGACTTTCTCCACGGGGGAATGCTCTTTTCCAGACTGGCCGTGCACAAAACCATTGTTGAGCCGGCTTCGAACAGGACACTCGCGATCGAAGTTTTTGTGAAGCCCTTCTGGATGCGAATCGGACGAAGCTGATCCGGAGTACGGTTATCGTGGCGAGTCATGAAAGGCACTTTGTTCTGATCGACTGGAAGGAATCCGATGTGAAAACTCAATTGAGAGTGCCGTATCGACGCCCCCCTGGCCCGGAAAATATCCGCCGAAGGACCATACAGCTAGCAGCCTGGACGGTGGGAATCCAGCAATCTGACTATCCAGACACTTTTCGCAATCGGCAAAATTGTCCCAGCGTCAGTCGTTTCTGAGGTGAGAACGTGTTTCCTCTTGCTTCTGTCACGCACTGTTTGCGACACTTCGATATCGGAATCCTGATGTGAGCGTGGGGAAGTTTCGTTTTTTCACGGCAGTGATGACATCATTTGAGGTCTCAATCTATGGTTCGCCTGAATTTGCTGTCAATCGCCGTAATTCTCTGCCTGGCATCTATTTTCGGCGGCGGAACCGTTGCCGCTCAGGGGCTGATTTTCAATCTTCCGAACGATGGAATGATGGTGGAATATGAAGGCACGCTGACCCAGGCCACAGGTCCGGACGACCAGTCGCCCTTATCCTGGACCTGCGAACTCAGCATTAAATCGGTTGGCAAAGAAGAAGCGGAATTTGAGGGAAAAATGCAGCCCTGTCGATGGCTGGAAATCAAGACTCTGACGGGAAAAGCCGGCGCGGCAGGTATCGACCCCGGTCCAGTGGGGGCACGGATTTACAAAGTTCTTGTTCCAGAGGGTGAAATCATCGAAGACTGGAAAGACGCTGATGGTATTCCCAATGATATGTTGCCGGTCGTGAAAGGGTTTCGACGCCTTGGAGAAGAAGAAATAAAGCCGATTGCAACGCCTGCGCTGCGTTTTTATCCAACCATTTCCCTGTTAACCAGCTACAGGGATCCAGAGACAGTCGCCTCGTCGGATGTCCCGGAAACGCTTGTGACCGGGCAAACCTTCACGGCTCGCCGCATGAAGGGAAAGATGGTGATGGAAAGTCAGCGTACTCGATCAACGAATGAAGGCGAGTACTGGGTGTCGAAAGAAATTCCTTTTGGACTGGCCCGCTGGACTGTCAGTGTGACGAAGGATGAAAAGGATTCGGCCGCCCCTGTTTCAGAGTTTAAGTCGACCACCATTCAGAAGGTTGATATGAAACTCCGTAAGATCCGCGAGAACGCCGAAAGCGAACTGGTTACGGAATAGACCAACGAAAACCATTTGGGCGATTTTTGGAATTGACTGCCTTTCTGGAAATGACCTTCCGGCGACGTAGTGAGATTTCCCCTTAATTTCGTGGGACATCCGGGCACGTCGCGAGGTAGAAACCGCGAGGCACTGCTCCCGTGTTGGAATCAAACCAGAGGAGTTCCTCGCCCGATCTTTCAGGCTGACATTCAAGTTGGTTTCGACTTCGGATTCAAGGAACTTCCGGGAAACCCGGTGGCCAGAAACCGATAGTTAGTTACTATGCATGCGAATTGCATTTCCGTTGGTTTTGAATTATCGACGTGGCCAGACTTCAAACAGTTTCGGATGAACAGTTTCAGGATGCTGGCGGCAGTTAAGCCGCAGTCACTCTCCTCGTCGGTCCCTCATTTACTCTCAGATCCGGATGATCGGCTGCTGGAGACTCAACTCACAGAATTGTTGAACGAAGTGGGTGTGCGCTTGGTAGAATCGGCGCGCCGCATCGCGGTGTTTCGCTGGAATCATGCTGATTGCCAGCAGTTTTTGGACAGTCTCGAAAAGCCACCGTCATCGCTCCATATTCTCGCCCTGGGCAGTTGGCTTGATCGTGCGGCAAATCGCGGGCTTCTCCGACGCACGGATTTTCGTGCCATCGCCATGCTGCTGCTCAGTTCACTTCACGGACCCGCGATGCTGACAGATCTGCGTGGCCGGCATCCGACGGGGTATTCCCCTTCCGAGTATTTTGGCCTCTTGGTCGAAATAATTCTTGAAGGACTGCGAGTCCAGCCTCGCAACGGGGTTAATCACTGATGATCGAAATCTGAAGTGCAGGACCCGGAAAAAATCTGTACTCTGAAACTCAACTCCGTCTGCTCTACCGTCGGAACGACTTATGAATTCCCTAGAAAAACAATTGAGTTCCAGGTCTGCAGCATCAGCAAATAATGGTGTAGTGCATTTTCTTGCGAACGCGATCGGGTCTGTTCTGATTCTTGGTCTTGGTGTATTTGGCCTGATGTTCTTTGGTCGCAGTCCGGAGGTGCCTACCGACACATCAAGGCGACAAGCCGCCGCCGTGGCCCCGCTGGTGGAGACGGCGGAAGTGAAGCCGTGGAATGAACCGTTTCACCTGGACATTGACGGCGAAGCATCAACCTACAGAGTGCTGACCATTGGCGCGGAGGTCACTGGGAGGGTACTTCAAAAGTCTGAAGCGAGCCGCAGCGGCACCTTCATCAATAAAGGCGATGTTTTGTTTGAGATTGATCCGGTGAACTATCAGCTCGATGAACAACGACTGCAGGCGCGAGTTAATCAGGCGCGGGAAGAACTGCGGGCGATCGAAGTGGACATGGAGAACACTGAGACATTACTCAAGCTGTCTCAGGAAGACAACGAATTACAGACGGCACACTTGGAACGGATGAAGTCACTTTTCGCAAGGAAAGCCACATCCGAAACAGAAATGGACAATGCGACTCGGCTGGAACTAACAGCCCGCAACGCCGTACAAATACAGCAAAATCAATTGAACACGCTGATGCAGTCAAAAAAGACAAAAGAAGCCTCTTTAAAACTGGCCGAAGCAGAGTTGGAACGGACCCGCGTCGATTTGCAGCGTTGCACGATTGGATCGCCAATCACTGGTCGAATTGTCGATGATATGAAAGAAGAGGGCGACTACGTGAAGCCAGGTGACACGCTGGTGCATGTGAGCGATTCAAGCCGCATGGAAGTCAAATGCAGTCTCAAGAGTGATGAATTGGCATGGGTCTGGCAGCACGAACAACAGAGGGATCCGCAGCCCATCGTGACATCAGAGTCATCCACTGCTGGAGCCGCAGACGGCAAAAAAGTGGATCCCTTCAAGATGCCTAACGTTCCTTGTGAGATCATATTCGAATTTGAGGGCGTCGAGACAGTTTGGGATGGATACTTGTCCCGTTATGAAGGTACGGGAATGGATCGAGCGACTCGAATGTTCCCGGCGCGGGTCATCGTGGATCACCCGGAGAAACCTCGCGTCAAATCCGACGACGGTTCGACGGCAGTGTCGCCACCGACTCTGCTGAGCGGAATGTATGTCACGGTGCGGATTCCGATCGATTCGCCCGTGCCGTTGTTGCAGGTTCCTGCCGAATCAATTCGTCCGGGGGAGCAGCTTTGGACTGTGCGGGACGGCAAACTGAATGTGGTTAACATCAGTCTGGTTCGTGTCGATGGTGCCCGTGCCCTGGTCCGTCAGGAAGGCGGAACGCTGAAGGCCGGGGATCAGGTGATTGTTTCCCCTCTGGCATCTGTTCGTGATGGTATGGATGTCAGTCAAGCCGCGCTGGAAAACGAAAAGGCCGTTCCATTGAATCCGTTGGTGCCGTCAGCTCAACCATCAGGAGAAACGCAACAATCAACTGTGCTTCCGCGAACGGGATCGCCCACGCTGGCAACTCAGGAGGTGAAGCCATGAGTGGTTCGATGGTGCGTTGGGCAATTAAGAACACGCCGGCGATGAACACGATGGTGGTGGGAGTCCTTGCGATTGGTGTTCTGGCCGCCTTTATGCTGCGCCGCGAAGTGTTTCCGCAGTTCGAGTTGGAAATAGTTCTCGTGACGGTGCCATATCCGGGTGCAAGTCCGGATGAGGTGGAGAGCGGAATCTGTCAGAAGATTGAGGAAGCCGTTCGTTCTGTCGATGGAATCAAAAAAGTGACTTCGGTGGCTCTGGAAGGAGCTGCGAATGTAGTGATTGAAGTCCGCAGTGATGTGCCCAGCGTACAGAAAGTTCTTAACGAAGTGCAGTCGCAGATTGATCGCATCCCCAGCTTTCCGGATCTGGCGGAGGAGCCGGAAGTTCAACAGGTGACGTTTCGAAGCAAAGCGATCACTGTGGGTGTGATTCAGGAGAACTCGGACGCAGAGGATGCAGAACTGCAGCTTCGCGAAATCACCGAGCAGGTTCGTGATGACCTGCTGCTCATTCCGCAGATTTCCCAGGCCGAGATTACCGGCGAGCGCAAGTACCAGATCGATGTGGAGATTCCGGAGAAAACTCTTCGGCAATACGGTCTGACGCTGACCGACGTTTCACGCCGCATACGGCTGCGAAATCTGGAGCTTCCCGGCGGGACTATTCGTGATCAGGGCGAAACGTATCTGCTGCGAGGAAAGGACAAACGCGTTCTGGGCGAGGAGATTGCTGCGATCCCGTTGATCACGCGTGAAGATGGCGTCATACTGACTGTGGCGGAACTGGGCAAGGTTAAAGACGAGTTTGTGGATACGACTTCGATCAGTCGTATTAACGGAAAGCCGGGCCTTGCGATTGATGTCAATGCTGCATCGCGCGAAGACCTGCTGGCCATGGCGGATTCTGTCAAGGACTATGTAAAGGAGAAGCAACTTCCGCCGGGATACTCCTTTGCCATCTGGGGTGATTCGTCAATTGAAGTTCGTGATCGCCTGGACCTGCTGGTACGCAATGGCATGCAGGGCTTAATTCTGGTGTTCGTGATCCTGGCCATGTTCCTGGATCTGAAGCTGGCGTTTTGGGTGGCGATGGGCATTCCGATTTCGTTGTTGGGTGCATGTGCAGTGTTGTGGCAGTTTGATCAGACTTTGAACATGCTGTCACTGTTCTCATTCCTGATCGCACTGGGGATCGTTGTTGATGATGCGATCGTGATTGGTGAAAACGTCTATGCTCATCGCAACATGGGCAAATCGCCCATGCAGGCAGCCATTGACGGGACGATCGAGGTGGTGCCGTCCGTGTTTTCGTCGGTGGCCACAACCGTCTTTGCATTCGTGCCGATGTTTTTTGTCACAGGAGTGATGGGCAAGTTTTTTGCCGTGATGCCACTGGCGGTGATTGCGATTCTGACGATTTCCCTGCTGGAAGCGTCTTTTGCATTGCCATGTCACTTGGCGCATGGTTCGGGCAAGTCATCGCCGCTGACGTCTGGATTGAATCGATTTACGAACTGGGCCCTGGATGCTTTCATCACGAAGATCTATCAGCCTGTTGTCGTTTTCTGCGTTGGTAATCCCGCGATCACACTAAGCTCGGCCGTGACCTTTTTGCTGCTCACAGCCAGCCTTGTCACCAGTGGCACAGTACCGAGCATCTTCTTTCCAAAACTGGATGCGCCGGAAGTTCGATCGACTGTGATCTTTCCGGATGGCACGCCAAGCCGGGTGACACAGGCAGCGACTGAGCGAGTCGAAAAGGCGATTCAGAAAATCAATGAAAAGTATTCAACGCCGGATAGGCCGCTGCTGCTGGCAATTCATCGTATGGTTGGCCTGGTCAGGGATGATGCTCCCGGTGGTGGCCAAACGACAGAAGGCAGTCATGCGGGCTCTGTGTATGCACAACTGGTGGACAGTGGGTTGCGAGACATTACCAGTGACCAGATTGTGCAGGAGTGGCGGGCGGCTGTCGGGTCCCTCGCCGGGGTGGAGACGTTGACGTTTGGTTCGCAGTCTCGAGGTCCAGGCGGCAAGCCGATTGAATTCAAACTGCTGGCGGCAGCGACTGAGATGAAGCAACTGGAAGCTGCTGTCGAAGAGATCAAGCAGAAGCTGTCGTCGTACAATGGCGTCTTTGATGTAACGGATGATTCACGGCCCGGTAAATGGGAGCTCCAACTTCGAGAAAAGAAGAACGCCATCGCCATGGGTGTGCCGCTGGAGAGCATCGCGCGCACCGTCCGAGCGTCGTACTATGGCGAAGAAGTGATGCGACTTCAGCGCGGTCGTCATGAAGTGAAGCTGATGGTGCGGTACCCGGAAGACGATCGAAAATCGCTGGCTCGGTTTGATGACATTCGAGTGGACGGTGGTGACGGCGTCCAGCGGCCAATCACGGAACTGGCGGATGTGTCTGTCAGTCGAGGTTACTCAGAGATTAATCGAATTGATCAGAAACGGTCGATTACGATTTCATCGGACATTAGTGAGAAAGAAGGCAATGCGAAAGAGATTGTCGCCGATCTTCAGTCAGAGTTCATGCCCGATCTATTGAAGAAGTACCCTTCACTTCGAGTTCGCTGGGAGGGTCAGCAGGAACAGGATTCGGAGTCGGTGCGGAGTCTGGGAATCGGCCTCGCCATCGCCCTCCTGGCAATGTATGTCCTGCTGACAATGGAATTCACTTCGTATGGCCAGCCGATGGTTGTCATGGCGATTATCCCGTTCGGCATTGTGGGAGCGGTGATCGGTCACTGGGTCATGGGCCTGCCGTTGACTCTGTTCAGCACGTTGGGTCTTGTTGCTTTGACCGGAATCGTGGTGAATGACTCGATCGTGCTTGTTGACTTCATCAATAGTGCCATACGAGGTGGTATGCCATTGAATCAGGCGGTGCTGGAGGCCGGTGCCCGACGGTTTCGCCCGGTGATGCTGACGTCTTTGACAACGATTGCCGGCCTTGCTCCGATTCTGACAGAGACCTCATTCCAGGCCCAGCTTGTGATTCCGATGGCTGCCAGCCTTTGCTTCGGCCTGATGACATCGACGGTGCTTGTTTTGGTTTTGGTACCGACGTTCTACCTTCTGTACGCCCGAATCTTCGGTGTGACCGTGGACTCGGTGACAGCCGCTCAGTCCGCGTCGCATCCCTCTGATCCGTTGGTGCGGCCTGTATCAATGTGAGGCAGTGTCAACGTATTTTCAGGTGCATCGTGATCATCGTCGGGCACCGGGTGGCGAGTTTTCGCCGATAAGCGTCTGCCGACAGTTTTGTCAGGCATTCCCATTTCGAAACCTGCTTTCCTTCATCATTTCAGCCGCCGTCTGCCAAATATCCCCGACATCGGAGCGGCTGCTGGCGTGGGGGCCAACGTACGATATTTACGTCGCTGGAAAACTGAATATAACAGTTTCAAAACAACTCGTTACGTTCTTCAAATGCAAGTTTGACGTTGACGTTTCGGGCCCGGATGATCTTGAAGCGAATGGCGATTTTTTGATCACGAGTATTCGTTCTATCGCCGTGGTGAAGTTGTCGCCAGAGTCCTGCTGATGCTTTGTGCCAGGATGCATAGTGCCGTACTTATGTTATCGTTGCTGGAGTTGCCGACGCTGGGAATTTTCTGACTGCATCGACGCTACGATCGCCGGTCAACAAGCCTGCAGGATGGGTCTTAACACCGTTCTGTGGCGTTTTCATTCCTTGCGAGATAGGTCAGGATACCGGTGAGCAGTCGAGCATTTTCCTCATAATTCTCACAACGATGACAAACTCTCAGGCAGCCTCCGGTAGCCAGGCTCTCTCTCCATCCGTTGGGAAGGCGACAGGCAATTGTTTCCCCGCGAACTATGATCAGAGGACGAATCGTCTTTGATCCGAGACGATCGATCCAGTGCAGCGTGCATTCCTTCGGACGAAACACATCTCGAAGGCAACCAAGAACGGTATCGTTGGGGATCAGTAACTGAACTCGCCGCTGATCTGCATAGTAAAGCACATCCGTAAGTGCCATTCGCACGGTGCGCTCCGCATGGTTGTATGTATGCCGTCCCTGCTCGCCCGGAACAACGACCAGAAAGCGCGCCTTTAGTTCGGCAGCAAGATCAGCGGCCCGACGAACATCGTCAACCGCACGTTCATACGACATACCCATTGAGCCGGTAAAACCGCCTGCAAATCCGAGACAGCTGACGGAGATCCCGGCATCTGCCAGAACCTCGCTGAGTCGAAGAGTTCCAATCCGTCGGACCTGCTGCCTTCGAACTGCCACATATCGAATCCCACGCCTTTGAAGTTGCTCAACTTCGGGGATCAGTTCGTCGACGATCCGCGAATGGAGGGGCATCGCGACAGCAATGCGGGCCACCACAGTCGGCTTCGCCCACTCAGTTTTGTTTTCAAGGAATACATCCATGTAGACGCTGCAAAGACAGTGAATGATTAATCACAACGCCATCGACGAGAATGTCAGACAACCACAAACGCATCAGGAATTTCTTCCGGGCATCTGAGGCCCGACGTGAAACTCCTATTCCGCCGTTCCGAAGCTTTATGACGAATGCATCTGCGTTACGACCAAAGCGGGACGTACTCTGCTTGAATCTGATCGACTTGTAAACGCCGGATGGTCGACTTTCTGACGACTCGGCTAACTGAAGTAACACGATGGCACCGGATGCGGGAAACAGCTTGGCAGAAGCAGGTTGAAGGATTAGCTGTCCGTGGTTCTAACATGCTGTCGGCAAAGGTTTTTTGGAAATCCCGTCCCACGTCTATGCCCAAAGAGCCCAAGAGATTCTCGGAAGATAATCCGCGAGCAATCATGCACTATGTCAGCGAAGTGGCAACTGCATCTGATGGCGGAGACTTGAAATCAAATGGAATCGATGCTCGCGTCAGTGGTAGTGCTTCCAGTGATGCCCTCAACTGTACTGTTCGTGGCATTTGAGGCATTGACACGTGCTGGCAATCGTTCGCTTCGGACTTCCACGTCGCGGACTGAAAACTCATGCTGGCTACTGAATTCGCAGCGATGGTCCTTTTGATCGAGTTCACTGGTTTTCTTCTGATCATGCCATTCGGTTTCGGCTGCATGATCCATCATCGCATTTGTGATGCTCTTGTAAGAATCTGCTCCAGTCGACGCGCTGCTGCCTGAATCGACCACTCGGACTGGACCTGGCTCATCGCTTTCTCGGCCCGATTCTTTGCTTCAGAGGATTGCCGAATAACTCGCAGAATCCCGTCCCTCAAAGAACTGCTGTCGTTGGCCGCGACAAGTTCTCCTAGTTTTCCGCCATCCAGAATCTCAGCAGGCCCCGAATGGCAATTGGATGAAACAACCGGTGTTCCACAGGCCATCGCTTCCAGAAGCACATTCGGCATACCTTCCATCAGTGAGGGCAATACAAATACATCCGCCGAGCGATACCAAGCCGCTGCATGATCCTGAAAGCCCGTCAACTGCACGACGTCTGTCAGTCGCAAGTCTCTCAGTTGTTGCTCCAGCAAACCGCGGTGGGGTCCCTCTCCCAGCAATGCCAATCGGAATTCGATCTCCGGACACAAAGCTTTCAATTCATTGACTGCCCTGATCAGCAAATGAAAACCTTTTTCATGATTCAAGCGGCCGGCAGAAACGATTCGAAAGAGTCGTGAACCTGATTTCCGAACTGAATGATTCCACCAAAGATTCTGGATAGTTGTTCGCGACTGCAGTGTAATTAAGTCGACATCCACGCCGTTCCTTTGAGTAACAATCTTTTCATCACGAATTCCGTAGAATCGTTTGGCTGATTCTCTCGCGCCATCAGACACAGCAAGCACCTGGGCAGAATTGTTGTACAGCCGGTGGAGGATTCTTCGTTTGAACCATGGAAAGCGGCCGGCCACAGGAGCGAAGCCAATTTCCGGATCCGTGACAATCGTCGAGACGTTGGGAACACCAGCCCTCTGAGCACCAGCCGCCGAGATTAAAGTCATCAGAAAAGTGCGGTCGTAACTGACATCTGCTCGGACCTCGTTCAGAAATCTTGAGAAGTCACGAACCCGACGTGCATGCATCAAGCCTGGTAAATAGATGCGGGAGGAAGTGACTCGCTCTTCGAATGAAGCAATGGGTACATCTGCCGGCACAAGATTGAGCAAAGGGCCTGTTCGATAAACAAGATAAAGGAACGGCTCAAACTCTTGCCGATCCAGATGTCGTAGCAACAAGACCAGTTGTCGTTCGGATCCACCACCGTGCATGGCTCCAATGGAGAAGACGACACGAATTCGCGGCATGGCAATCGAACCAGTTGAGCCGGACTGTGACATGGTCACAAACACGGGATTACGAAGACACTGCGGAAACACTCCACGAAGTGTATGATCAAGTTCGCGATGCGTCTGCTGAATTCGTACTCAGTTCGCCGTCGCAAACAGATTTTAATGCCCGAATGATCGGGGGCCGATCAATTCCAATTCTGCCTTGCATGACCTTGGCGTCCGGAACCTGGAAAAATCGATGAACGACGTTCCAGAGCCGCGGTAAGATTGTCAAACCCAAAGGCGGAACATACCTTCGTCACTTCAACTTCTGCCCCCATCGTCTTTTCGTCGTACAAGAGCAATCCGTGAAAGAGCCCAAGAACCGATCCAAAGGCCACGAACGCACTCGACGCGATCATGCGACCGAACTGACGCAGGACTATGTTGAGGCTATCGCTGAACTGCAGGATCGACTTGGTGAATGCAGAGTGAGGGACCTGGCAAATCGTTTTGCCGTCAGCCACGTGACTGTCAACCGGGCTGTCGCGAGAATGAAGCGAGACGGCTACGTCGACACGGAGCCGTATGCTCCCGTCATATTGACAGAAAAAGGTCGTAGCCTTGCCGAATTTTCAAAGCGACGCCATGAAGTCGTCTACAGATTTCTTCTGGCACTTGGGGTGAGTGAAAAGACCGCATCCATCGACAGCGAAGGAATCGAACACCATGTCAGCGACGAAACTTTGCGCGTCATGGAAAGGTTCGGCAAGACCGAATCTCATGTGTCAGAAAACACCGCAAGTCGTGCAATGTAGTCAGGTTGCGATCGAATCGTTAAGCCACTGTTGATCCGTTGAGCGACGCCCGTCGTTTGTCTGACAAGTTCCTCCGAGATCACTCGCTCAAGAGCGAGATTCAGTGAAACCATTCGAGACTTCTGACGTTTCCCGTTGGATATCCGGATGACATCGGCGGTGTGGTCTGCTCACTTGGCAGCGATCGCCGGATCGGATCTGCGAACAAGGGGTTCGCGGATCTCGGTGAAGGATTTCTCAACATGTCAAATATCGTCGGTCTTCATGATTATCCCGTTGGCCCTGCAGAAGCTGTTCAAGAGCAGGTTCCCGCAGTCTTTCGGGCAATCCCCGATTCAACTCCTGCACCTGCTCCAGCGTCTGCAGTGCGTCGCGTGCGTCCATTACGCTTTGCGGCGGGTCTTGTCCTGACGACATCGGGAATGGGGATGATACTTTTGATTGGTGTGCGAATGCTGGAAGTCCAGCAACTTGGTGGCGACTTTGCACTGGTTGTGGTCGCAGCTGGAGTGCTGACTGGCGTGACGATGTTGGGCGGCGGTTTTGGACTTATGGCCACAGCTTCGTCGGGCTTTGATGAAGAGGAATTTGATCGCCTGGCGAACGCCGGAAACATCTCCTCAGCTCCATTGCAAATTGACTAGCAGGAGGAGCGGCTTTCGGAATCGGCCGCTTGATCAAAGCTTGCTTTTTGAAGCCCATGGGCAATCTCGTCGCAGGGCATTGTTCAGCTGAACAGTTGTCCCCGACCAGTGGCCTCAAAGGCGTTTCGGTAGTGTGTCAACTGCGGGTCGCGGCCGTCATCTGGCCACACGATCGAGACAATGTCAAAACGTGACCTTTGTTCCAGGCGACCAAGCTTCTTTAACCCGAACTTGAACCGCCATTCAAATAAAGATCCACAGCAGAACCCAGTGTTTTTCAATGAAAAGTCGTCATGAATTCTTAAAAAGGAAATACGGTATCTGGCTACGCATGGGTTGAAAGAAGTTCGAGGGCGCG
>JANPHT010000287.1:0-3695 GCA_031424595.1 Planctomycetota bacterium | reverse complement strand
GCACCTCCAGCAAGTTTGTGGCGATGCGAAGAATGCCGTCGCTGTCCACTCCACTGGAACCGCCTGCATACTTGCTGCGAGATGTGTGAGGATTGATGCGTACACAAATCACTCGCACCTTGTGATCCAGCCTGCGATCTCTAACGTCTTTGAACTCGACAATCTCGTCGCTGATGATTTCGTCAAGGCCTGCGTTGTCGTTGCGATAGTTCGCTGTGACCGTTTTCCACACACTGTTGTCCCGCAGTCCACAGACATAGCTGCTGCCAATCGCCACGAGTTTGTTGAACAACAGAAACCTTGCGTAGCCTCGATCAGTGACGTAAAGGCGATCCGGTTCCAGCGTGGCTTCCAGCATGGCCCGTTCGTCGTGTGGCCCGCCTCCGTCAGGAGTCACATCGATTCGTGTCGGCACGCCGCGCAGCAGTGCGAAATGTGTGTGCAGTCGCCACTTGACCATGCCACTGCCGGTGTCTGCTTTTCGAAAGGAAGCTTCCATGATTCGCGGCAACGCGGCGATCCGCCGCTGTAGTACCGGCGAAATCTGATCGAAGTACTTCAACCCGGTGATGTCCTTCTCGGCCAGCTTCGGCTTTTCGCTGAGCGTTGATTTTTTTTTGCCAACTCCTTCCATAGGTGAAGCCTGGTAATTTCAAGGAAGGCGCGCAATACCGCATGCAAAGTTTTCCCGGATTTCACCGCAACCACATCAAACGCCGTGCCGAACAGTATTGGGTCTGACCTGTTTGATGCTCCTCTGAACACTGAACACTGAACTCCGTCGGCGAAGCCGACACGATCGGCACGACGTCGAATCATCCGTTCTGGTCGGAGGACCGTCAGGAGTTTGTGCAGGCGGGGTCGCTGGAGATCGGCGAGCGTCTGCAGACGCTCAGCGGCGACGTCAACGTCGTCCAGCAAAAACTCCCTCCCCCCGGCCCACAACCCTTCTTCAACCTCGAAGTCCATGCTGAACACGTCTACTGCGTTGGACATGACGGCGTGTTGGTGCATAAAACTGCGGTACCAGTCACCTTGACAAGATAACAGCCAGCAGATTCAATGTCTCCATGCTGTCGAAGGCTAAGCAGGATGCGATTAAGGCAGGATATAAGAGTTCATTCTTCGGACAGAGCAAGCAGAATCGCTTGTTCCGATTTGCCGATAGAATTCGGATCGGATCTTAACGAGCTCGCAATAATCGTTTAAAAGGATTCAAAAAGAATAACGCCTTTCCCCGTTCCGATTTTTCCCCCGGTGCGAATCATGTCCAGACTTCTCGCGATCTTGTTTCTGGCCAGTTGTCTAACCAGGACGGTCGTGGCCCACGACATCAATTTGAGTCAGTCGAAGATCACGCCTGAAAGCGAAAAGGTTCCCGGCGGGACGATGGTGACGGTGAATGTGGTTCTGAGGAACACGGGTGGCGAGCCGTCGAACGAGACGGACCTGACGATCAGTTATCCGCAAAACGGGTTCTTCATACGGATCGATGAACTGCCGGGGTTGAAGAGAGACGACGACGAGCGCGAGATCACGGCACGGGTGAACATTCCCGCTGGCGGGGAGTATCGGTTTGCGTTTGTCTTGCTGGCTTCTCGTATGGAAGAAAATAAACACCTTTCGACGCACATCGAGGTTCGAAATCTTCTGGCCGACGACTTGGTCTCTGCCCGTTGGAACTCTGATATTTCCGTCAAGATCACGAGCGTTCCAACCAAGGGAGGAATCGTCATTGGTGGCTTCAAGTTCAATCCACCACCTATTGGATTGGTGGTATGGATGGTAATCACCGTGGTGATGTGGGTCTGGATACGTTCCCGGATGAAATGGCTTGTGGAACATCCCAGGACGTTTCAAGTCGCTGCAGGTGTTCGTCGAATACCCGCGTATGGACTCGTCGCCCTGATGATGTTTCCATTTGCGTTCGTGTTGATTGCGGGAGGGATGGCTTGGCGCGATCTGCAAACGCTGACAAATTGGAAGGAAGCTCAAGCGACCATTCTTGACCGTCGAGAATCAGTTAAAAGCTCGAGAGATGACAGATCCGCGTCAGAAATCAGAAAAGGCGTCCAGAGTCGAAAAGTCACGACGCATATACCCGATTTTGCTTTGAGGTATCAGGTGGGCGAACGCGAAGTCATCTCATCTGGTTTCGACACTGGATCATCGATCAACGTCGGCAGTCAAGTCATAGGCAAGGCCGCGATGGACGATTGGATCGCAGGCAAAACCATTCCGTGCTGGTACGACCCCGATGACCCAGCCATCGTCGTTGTTCGACGTGGCCTTGGCGGAGCGATCTTTTTCTACGGTCTGTTTCCGCTGCCGTTCCTCTTGTTCGGATTTTGGCAACTGCGAAAAGTCAGCAATGCCGTACGGCAACTTAAAAAGAGCGAATTAGAAGTCGCCTAGTGCCGATCGAGAATCAACCTGCAAATTAGCGGCCTAGGATTGCGCCGTGAGCTAGCCTACGAAGATTCCCGCACGGACGGCCGCGCTGCCCGCGAACGCAAAGAGTTGGAGCGGCGGAAGCATCAAACGGGTCAGGCATCTTTGAAACATCTTTGCCTTTTCCGAAACCAAGAGCCCTGCCCCTTTACCTCTGCTCATATTGTACTGAAGGGACACGACCAACCAACAGGCGAAACGTGCCAAATGTCTTATGAAAACGGCCATGCTTGGCCGACGTCCGCCAGCATCAATCGCGGACGTTGAGACGGAAAGTCGATGGGGTGCTGCCCGTATCGCTTCGGAACCAGTGGCTAAAATAAACCTCACTGACTTGTTGATGACCCCGTCTGGCACCCACGTCCCCATCCGAATCCCCCTTCAAACGCCAAGTTTCATGGCCTACCATGGGGTTATTGAGCAGTTACTCTGTCGCGTTAGTGCGAAAGGAAAGCCATGCGCTTGTTGCAGCGACCGCGACACAGGGGATAAGAAATATAAGTTCGCCCAGCCCAATTCGAGTTGAGGACAGGCTGACGACCACCAGGAAGCAAGAAACCGCCAAGAGGCACAGACATAAAGAGCTGGCTCTTTGAATGCTCGGTACGAAGCCAGTTGCGATCAGGAAAATCCAAAGGGAGGGAATTACATAGATTCCCCAGCCGTAAAACCAGTTTACGTGGTACAGGACTGTATCCAAAAGAGCCATCAGGCCCTTTGAACGTGCTGCCTCGCCGACGAAAATAAAGAACAGCGCCAGGGCGACGTAAGGAATAATGACGATGGCACCGACGAAATGTAAGAAAGCGTGCATTTTAGGCTGTCAAATTTTTAAATAGGAACGTTCCGCCTTCAAACTAATCCAAAGTTTCGCTGTTTCAGACCACTTGTGTCGTCTTGCCAGCTCGCCAGAGTTTAAGGGCGAAGCGTTCGGGACAAATTTCACGGATTCTGGAACTGCCGTTTGCTTGAAGGTCGAAAAAGGCGTCCGACACGTGTGTGATACCTTTTTGGCTAATTGGGAAACTTCCGGGGGCCACCACGGGGACGCATGGTCGATTCCAAACCAAACTTTCGTGCTGTCGTTTCGAGGAAAGCAATAATGGGTCAGCGACGGACTTGAAAGAGGTCAATGACAGATTCAAAAAAAGATTTTCGAATTCGATGTTCTGCGATTTTGTCTTTGTGTGATGTGGCAGGGGTGTTGGATTTTTTGAGGCATGGGTTTCAGTGTTCGATGGTGT
>JANPHT010000286.1:0-3287 GCA_031424595.1 Planctomycetota bacterium | reverse complement strand
AGTCTGGCCGAGAGTTTAAAATTCTTGCGGTCAATGAACTGGGTGAAGATCAATCCGCTTCTCCCGCGATCTCCGACGGAACCATCTTTCTGCGAACCTTCAAAAATTTATGGGCGGTCCGGCAGCATTGATTTTCTTCTGGGCTTGTCAACGAGCGGGGGCTGCCATTAAAGCGGCAGAAATCGCCGAACTTGTGATTCGTGCCCGGGTATCTTCAACACTACAACCATTACATCCGTTACATTCTTCCAAAACTTCTCAAGCGAAATGATCGTTACGATCGATGATTTGAAAAGCGGCGTTGTGTCAAGCGACCTTCGCGCTGCCAATTGAACATTGAGCGAGCGTTCTCGCTGGAGAATTCCCATGTCGATTCGACGGTCTTCCCTGGGTGCTTTTGGATTGATGCTCTTTGGAGCGGCGTTACTGCATGGTCAGCAGAACGATCCGTTTACAGAATGGGACCGTCAGAATCCCAGGTCCAACACAAAGCGTTCGACGGCACGGGAACCCAAAACGTCCGTCACATACTTCTCCCCGCAATCGGTGAGCGAATCCAAAACGGCAGATTCGACCAAAGTTGAAGCCAGAATACCAATGCGGGAAGCGACGACTGCCCGCAAGACAGATTCAATAGGCTCTGCAGCCGCTTCTTCAACACGGAACACGGCGGCGTCTGCAGCACTGCCCGGAACGAAAAGTGGCAGGGTCCAAAGAGCAGCCCTGGCAAAAAGTATCGACAGATTGAAGTCGAAAAAAGTTGTTCAGATCAGTCAGGACGATTCACACGAGGACGTTTCTTCGACTAACGAGGAAAATCCATTCGCCGACTTTTTGAATGACGGCGCCCCATCCAGCGAAGTTGGAAAAGCAGCGGCCGCTTTTGAAGTCCCTCTGGAAGACTCGGAAGTCGATGAAGTGGCAGAAGCTCTCGTGGTGCCCAGGAAGGAATTGTCGAAGTCCACGTCGTCCCCCCAGAAGCCAAAGACGCCGGTAAGGGTTGCTCCCGTGAGCTTGACAAAGCCCGCTGTAACCGGGACTCAGCACGTCAAATCAGAAGACCAGGGACCACAGTCGCCTGGCGTCACTGTGCAATGGATTCGAAAAGGCGATTTTAATGTCGGCCAGGAATGCGATGTGGAACTGGTTGTGCAGAACACCAGCAAGGCCATTGTCCGAAGCGTAATGACGGAGGCCATGATTCCTGCCGAGGTTGATGTTTTGGAGTCGATACCAAGTCCGATCGAAGGCTCAGAGTCGCCTACGTGGACGTTTGGCGAACTGAAGCCCGGTGAAAGCCGTACTATTGCAATGAAAATGGTCCCGCGCCAGCGTGGTGATATTCGTCTGGAAGCTTTTGTCCGTCTGACAGGGTTCTCAACTTCAGAGTTCTCGGTGCAGGAACCAATGCTTTCCGTGGCGGTCACAGGGCCAGAAACAGTCGAAGTTGGAGAGCAGGTCAGCTACGTCGTCCGAGTCAGTAATCCGGGCACTGGTATTGCCAGCAACGTCGTGATTCAGGCAGCCATTCCGGAAGGTCTGGAACATCGCAGCGGAAGCATTTTGTCGATCGATATCGGCACGTTGAATGCTGGCGAATCTCGGCAGGCGAGACTGAGCGTTACCGCAGTAAAAGGCGGCCCTCAGGAAATGGCGGTACGAGTAATCGCCGCTGGTGACCTTACCGATGAAACGGTCGCCAACGTCACAGTGGCTGAGCCTCAGTTGAAGATTGCCATCGTGGGCCCGACCGACCAAATGACGGGCCGCACGAGCGATTATAGAATGAGCGTTTCCAATTCAGGCAATGTGCCTTCGGCAAATGTGCGAGCGAAATACAGAATCCCCGAGGGGTTTGATTATGTCTCCGCCAATCGCGGCGGGAAATATAATAAGGCTGATCACTCCATTGAATGGTTCGTGGGCACGCTGCAGCCTGACGACACGAGTGACTTTCAGCTGACACTGCGTGCCACTGTGCCAGGTGAACTGCTTCATCAGGCCGGCGTGATTTCAGAACATGGTCAAGTCACCATGTGTGACTATTCAACGACCGTTGAAGGGATGGCAGCGCTGGATCTGAAGATCTCATCAAGTGACAAAGATCTGACGAAGGGAGACGAGGTCACCTGGGAAATTCGCATCAAGAACACAG
Source organism: Planctomycetota bacterium (assembly GCA_031424595.1). Classification (GTDB taxonomy): domain Bacteria; phylum Planctomycetota; class Planctomycetia; order Planctomycetales; family Planctomycetaceae; genus SXXK01. The sequence continues at coordinate 1,132 of JANPHT010000286.1, read as the reverse complement.
GCAGCCGTGCGGCGAAGAACATCGGCATGTCTTGCGAACTGCCATCGGGAATCCAACTGGTGGATGCCGAAGGCCCATCACAACACATCGCAGAAAACGGCGTGATGGTATTCCGTTCCCTTCCGTCCATGGAGGCCGACTCTGAAGTTGTCTATTCCATTAAGGCTCATTGTATGCGTGAAGGAAATCACCGATTGAGAATGCGAGTTACCAGTGAGTCGATTGCCGAGCCTCTGATCGGCGAAGAATCGGCAACTGTCGTCGAACGCTGACCCGACATCTCTGAATTCTGGAACTCTGCGAAAGAGTTTCACCGCAGACGTCGCCAAGTGAACATGGAAGGCAGGCGGATCTCCAAAGGCAGGCGAAGCCGTTCTCCGTGACTTGTGGCGAATTTTGAAATGCTTCGTGATTTCCTCAAAATCACGCGCGACTCGAATTCAATCGACCCCGACAGAAACCGAAACGGTTCCTGACACCTTTTTATCTCTCTTTACCTCTGACACCTTTTTACCTCGCAGTCACGCGGGTGCCGTGCGAATGGGGCGATTGATGACCTTCGCAGAGATCGCAAAACGACACGGTCACCGCCCGAGCGACATCTACTATCGACTCTTCACTCAGCCGCCCGGTCGAGTCCTGCGACAACTCTATAATGACAGTTGAAAGCCAGCCGGTCATCTTGCCAGCCGCAGCGAGTTCAACCGCCACGATCGATGATCGGGCAAATGACTTCCAGCGTCGCGCATCCTTCCGAATGCCGCATGCGGCCTCCGTGACGGCTGTTTTCTCCATCCACAGCCAGCACACTCTGTGCTCCGCGCCGGTTCGCGGCTGCGAGATTTCATGGTGACGCTCGTACCAACGACGATAACCGCTACAACAACTTCACGAGCAAGTTTGCCGTCGTCGCCATAACCCTCGCTGAGTGCTGAAATTCGCGAGACGCGGCATAAACTACATCCGAGGGACTAAACTGTTCCAACCCACATGGCAGCTTTGCTATTTTTCGACGGCTGTTTATTCCCTGCCGATGTAAATGTGGAGGTTCTGATGATTCCTGTGACTCGGAAATCGGTTTCACTTGTCGTCTGGGCCCTGTATTTTGCAGCGTGTGCGGCACCCGTCGTTA
>JANPHT010000285.1:0-3215 GCA_031424595.1 Planctomycetota bacterium | reverse complement strand
TTGAGATCACGGGAGAGGCTTCTGCCAGCAGAGTGGCTTGGTTTCGGACATTGTCCCGAATGGCTTTGGTGAGGTCACCACCCGACGTTTTGACCGCGGGACGAATGTACTGAAACAGCCCGCTGATCTGTCCTGGAACATCGGTACCTTTCATTGTCGCATTGACGGCACCGCATTCTGTATGTCCGAGCACGTACAGCACCTTTGCACCTAGGACTTGTGTGCCGAACTCAAGGCTTCCGATGTTCTCACTCGACGCCACATTGCCCGCGATGCGAGTCACAAACAGGTCTCCGAAGCCCTGATCAAAGACGATCTCGATCGGCACTCGGGAATCCGCACAGCCGAGGAATGCGGCGAACGGTTTTTGTTCTCGAGCCACTGCTCTCACCCGAGTCATGTCGCGATTGGCCTCCGATTTTCCGGATGCGAAGCGGCTATTCCCGGAATACAGGACCTTTAGCGCTTCTTCGGGAGTGGCTGGTGCCACGACAGGCTGCTTCTCATCGACAAAGACAGTTTTCGTTGCAAGATGCTTCGAAAATCCAACCATCCCGCAGACGGACGCCAGAGCCGCTGTCCCGAGCAGAGTTCGGCGGGAAAATTCGGGCTGATGGCCAGTTGGCACGTGTTGCTCGTGCAGTTCCTGCTGCGAATGCTTAGACATATTTTTCTCCTCGAATCACACTCACGGTGGAAAGATACGCCACGACGGCATAGCGTTCAAAATACACGGTCGAAATTACACTCAGCAGGCGGTCAGCGACTTCCGGAGACACAATCGTCTCCAGGCGGATGTTGGCTCCCAGAATTTCGCCAACTCGTCGCTGTCGCACACCTTCACCTTCCGCGTCGGTAATCGTGTAGCCACGCGCACCAGCTTCACGTACGTCCTGGATAAGGCGTTCCTTCAGAATGGATTCAGCAATCACGGTCAATAAGCACAGAGGCACGGTTTTCACGAGGGAAGTTCCTGATAAGAGATAACTGGCTGTTCGTTCCTGCAAGTCGCATAGGGCTGGCCGCGGGTCTCATTCGGCCTCGTTTCAAGGCGGACACTGTCAGTCGCAGCTAGGCGCACAGCCATTTTGAAATCTCGTGGTAGACAGGAATGCCGACCAGCAGATTGAACGGGAAAGTGATGGCCAGTGCGGCCGTCAGATAGAAAGTCGGATTGGCCTCGGGAAGCGTCATTCGCACAGCCGGCGGAGCGGCGATGTACGAAGCACTTGCCGCCATGGTCGCCAGGACAGTGCAGCCACCGACCGACAGACCAGCAAGTGAGCCGAGCCAGGCTCCCAGAGTCCCATGGATGATCGGCATCGCCAAACCAAAGGCCAACAGAAAGAATCCCGCCTGCTTCAGATCACCCAGTCGCGAACCGGCGGCGAGACCCATTTCCAGCAGAAAAATGGTCAACAGTCCCTTAAAGAGTCCTTCAAAAACCGGCTGCACCGGCTTCCAACCAGTTTCACCGACTGCTGTGCCGATCACCAGACCACCGACCAGGAGCAGCATGGACCGTGATGTAAGTAATTCGTGCATAATTTCCTTCACTGGTCGCCCCATTTGTTGGGTTTCATTTCCTCCAGCAGCCTTTGCAGCAGCTGACATTTGAAAAGCTCCGATTGCCAGAGCGACCTGGATCCCGGGGATTTCCAGCAGAGTCAGCAGCGTCGGCATGAATCCTTCCGCAGGTGCCCCGACGGAAGTGGTAAACTGTTGAGCTGCGATGAACGTCACGGCCGACACAGAACCGTAGTGAGCCGCGATGCCGGCCGAATCCGCAATGCTGAATTTCCCCAGTCGCCGCAGGACCAGATAGGCAGAAACGGGCGTCAGACATCCCAGAAGAATCGTGACAAACGCCGGACCTGAAATCGAGGCCAATGAGCTGTGGGAAAGCTCAACGCCTCCCTTCAGGCCGAGGGCAAAGAGAAGATAGATGGAGAGACCAGCGTAGAGATCCCGCGGAAGTGCCAGCTCGCTGCGAACCAACCTTGCAAAAACCCCCAGCGCAAACGACAGTGTCAGTGGCGAACACAGATTGATCCTGAGAACATCCAACATTTAAGCACGCCCCCATATTTGACGAAATTAAAACCACGATATTTCATACATGCAATATATTTCGTGTATTTCTTATCGTACGTTTTCATCGAGCACAAGAGCATCGGCTATGAAAAAACGTAAAAAAACGGATTCTCGGAATCCGCAGCCGGATTCGGTGAAGGCCGAACCGGCAAAGGCGGCGGGCTGGACGTTTCTCACGAACCACACTCACGTTCTGCTCTGCCTCTACCGGAATCCGGAAATCACGTTGCGTGAAGTCGCCTTGCTGGTGGGAATCACGGAGCGAATGGTTCAGAAAATCGTAGCGGAACTGGTGGATGCCGATTTTCTTGAAGTCACCAAGGTCGGACGTCGCAACACGTATAAGATTACGGTCGATAAAAAACTGCGGCATCCGCTGGAGTCGCATCGCAGCATTGGAGATATGCTCGAAAATCTCAGCAGTGACTGACGGCTAACCTGGGGCGCTAGCCGATTCGACAGCACAAATCGGCTAGCGCCTCAGGCTCAGTTCTACCGTCGGCATTACTCTTTCCCGCCGAATGAACCGCACGACACCGATCAGCGGCGTGATCACCGTAAGCGGAACGACGATCCGAGGCATCACGAGTGAAAACGTTCGCTGGCGATGCGAGAGTGTCTCAGCGATCACCAACGACGCCGCGTAAGCGCCGTAGCAGGCGAAGAACATCACGCCGTTCCAGCGAGAGATGATGTGGCCGACAAAGAAGTCCGGAAGGCAGGCAACCGCGACGGCGATCATCACCGGAATGTCCATTTGAAAGGCTGCGTCGGAAACTCGCACGCCGTCAGCAGAGACCACGCTTGAAACTCCCAGCACACCCAGAATGTTGAAAATGTTGCTGCCCACGACATTCCTGATCGCCACGTCGGGTTGCCCAGCGAGGGACGCTTGAATGCTCACAACCAGTTCCGGTGCACTCGTGCCGTAAGCAACGACTGTCAGGCCGACAACCAGCGGTGAAATACCATCGCCATGGCGAGCCGCGACGAACTGTAAACGGTTCCTGCCACCTTTTGTTCGTCTGTGCCACCTTTTGTTCGTCTGCCACCTTTTGTTCGTCCGGTGAACCCCGATTCCCCGCGTACCAGCTGGTCAATCCAGCCCGAAACGGCTTCGC
>JANPHT010000284.1:0-3119 GCA_031424595.1 Planctomycetota bacterium | reverse complement strand
CAGCGTTGCTCGCCAGGCGTCGGTGGTTTCAGCTATTCAAAGCTGAGGACGACGGGTTCAGTCAGGATGTCGTGAGGATTCGCATTCACCGTGAGCCTTATGGGCGATGTGTCCGGACTCTCATAGATCTGCCGGAGCATGTTTGGCCCGGGCTGAAACTCGCCATCGATTTCAACCGTTCGGTTCCAAATCGCCGTGACGACATATTCTCCCGGCAGCAATCCGTCGTCCGGTTCGAATGTCGTCCAACTTACGACACCCTTGTCATTGACTCGCCCTTGAGACCGTGGATGCGTGTCAAGGTTGGCGATGCTCGATGGATGGAGTGTCAGGAAAGCACCGCTGGCAATACTTCCATTCGCACTAACGGACACCTCGACATTTTTCAGTCCCGGATCCCTGGAGATGTTCATGACACAGAACGCCGAAACGCAGACGATTAATAGCATCGCCACTCCTGAGATTCGTAACGTCCAATTGAGAAGTCGAGTTCTGAGTGACACACGAGGGGCACTCGTTCGCACTGGAACAACTTCGATCCGGTCTCGAATGATTAGATCCGGGCGAATACGTCGTAGAACGCTGGCGATGAGAAGTCTCTGGTACTGCGACTGCACACCGCCATGGATATACATCGTTCCCTTGTGGACTTTGATCACCAGACGCCCGGTTACGGTTTCTCCCAACTCGGTAAGTTTCAGGTGGATTTGCTGAGCAATTTGTTCATCACTCACAAAGTTCGGCATCCCCTCAGGACTCAGCTGCGCCGCATCTGGAATGGTTGATGGATCGGGCAGTCGAACAGGAATTCGAGGAAATGAACCCGTATCCTCCTGTGTGATGCGTCGGGTTACGTGTCGCGACCGTGCTGGAGTTTTCATGACTTACCGATCTCCATCGTAAATCTTGTCGAATTCACCGCCGTCAGCAAAAAAGCGGCTCTGCACGTCATCCCAGCCTTTGCTGATCTCATCAATTCGAAAGAGTCGCAGATCCGGAAACGAGGCCCGGTGCGTCGCAAGAACCGTGGAGTCAAATGGACGGTAATAGTGCTTCGCGATGATCGTTTGCCCTTCGGGCGTGTAGAGAAACTCAAGATATTTTTGAGCAACCGCCCGCGTTCCACGTCGATCAACATTTTCGTCAACCAGAGCGACATGCGGTTCAGCCAGAATACTTAATGACGGGTAGATGAGCTCCAGTTCCCCCTTCGCCTCGGCGATCTCGAGATGAGCCTCGTTCTCCCACGTCAGATGAACATCACCGATGCCTTTTTGAGCGAACGTTGTCGTCGCGCCGCGAGCCCCGGTATCAAGGACCGGGACCTGCTTATAGAGTTTCGTGACAAAGGCACGAGCGTCGTCTTCCGTGCCTCCATTGAGAGTTATGCTGCCCCAGGCCGCGAGGAAGGCGAGTTTTCCATTGCCAGACGTTTTTGGATTCGGAGTAACTATCTGCAGGTCTGTTCGGACGAGATCAGACCAATCGCGAACAGCTTTGGGATTTCCTTTTCGAACGACAAATACGATTGTGGATGTGTAAGGCAAACTACGATTTGGAAAGTTGTCTTCCCAACCATCCTTGATCAGGCCTTTACGATGCAGTTGTTCGGTGTCTCCCCAGAGTGCCAGTGAAACGACATCCGCTTCCAAACCATCTATGACTGCACGAGCCTGGCTACCGGACGCGCCATGCGACTGCTTCACGCTGACAGCGGCTCCGAACTCTTCTTGTGACTTGGCCTCGAACGCATTGTTCAAGTCTTTCCAGAGTTCGCGCGTCGGGTCGTAAGAAGCATTCAGCAAATCCAACGCACTGCCAGAAACTGAGGCCGAGCCGGGCGATGCTGATCCGTCTATGCTGCCTGACGATCCGCTCCCGCATCCCGGCAATAGCAAGCACGCGACGGCCAGCAAGAAACCTGAACGACTAATCTGACACATGTAATTCTTCCCCTGAAGGATATCACCCACTGGATGGGTGATATATTGTGCGAAAAAGAGACGAGGCTTAGATGCCGTCCCCATACATCATTTCGCGAGAAAACACCTCGTCCTGTCGAACAACCGCCCCCGCGAAAACACCAGCCAGAGTTGCCCCGTCCATCAATCTCACCACGTAATTTCGAATGTCGAGCATGACTCTGCGAAACCGACAGGTGCCCTCTTGCGTACAGGGTTCGTAGTGGCTGGTAGAAACACAACCGATCGGAGCCAGAATGCCGTCAAAGTGCCGTACGACCTCTCCCATGGTGATCTGATCCGGATTTTTGGCGAGCTGAAAGCCGCCAACGCGGCCCGGAATACTTTCCACCCAACCCTGCTGCTTCATATCCAGCATAATTTGCTCCAGAAACCGGCGAGGAATATCATTTTTCTCCGCCAATTCTCGAATCGACATCGGCCCACGGCCCTGAAAGCCCGTAAGCGTGAACAGTGCCCGAAGGGCGTAGTCAGATTTCTTAGACAGCTTCATCGGAGGGATCCAGCTCAGCTCTTTAAAATAACACCAACGTAGTCGTGTTTTATTTCGTGGAGTCAATGAAGTCAATGATGCTTCGGCAAGAATTTCAGTTTGTCAGAGAATTCAGTTTCTGATTCGACACGTAAGAAATTCGTTCATGGGAACCCTGTATCGACCCCCAGGACCAAACTGTGGAACGCCAGTTACCAGGTACGGTGAGCCCCAACGGAATGACCGAATGCACCGCGATTCGACGCTCCCGTCACATCGACCTCGGGAGCGAACGCTGTGTCCACAATCCTGCAGGTGTAGTCCAATTGATGGCAAGCAAGTTGCGTTTTCCGGCCATGCCCGAGATCAACGAAATCCGGCTGATTCGACAAAACTGGCGGCGGATTCACCGACAGCCAAGTGACTCAGGACTAACCGAGATTAGTTTAGTAACTTTGGATTTCACCAACCTTCGCAAGTCGCCCTCAACGATGCGCCAACACCGGCGAATTCAAGATCGCGAGTTTGACCTGCAGTGCGGCGCAGAAATGCCTCACTCGCTCATGTCGACGATGCAGCGGCAGTTCGCCATTGAAAACCAGCACCCCGAAAGGGAACGGACTGTTAACTCGGCGACCCTCCGCGACCAGAGAGTCAGAGAGTTT